>NZ_KV878783.1:1393613-1693613 GCF_001890765.1 Spirulina major PCC 6313
TATGGACTTCGGGAAAACTCACTTCAACGCCATTAAAGCGACAGGTGCGCCAAATTAAACCAGAGACCTGGTGCTCTTGCTGGTAGGCGTGGATTTGCTCGCGAAATTCTCGGTAGGCGTAGACTTTGCTGATCTTATTGGCTCCCAGGGCGAGGGAGAGAACGGGGTCGTCTTGGAAGCGATCGCGGGCCGACAGTAAAACGCGCTTGCCCTGGTAACTGGCTCGCATTTCTTGGTCGAGGATATCGATCAATTGCGCGGTGGTGTAAGCCATGATTTGCGATGCTGCTGCGTAAAGTCTTTTAGGCATAATAACGCCGTTTTGTAAAGATGATCCGATTAAGTTTCCGATTCGGCTAATTTCTGCTGGACGGTGGTGAGGGGGACACGCTCGAAATAGGTGTGGCGAAAGTGAGTTTCGGCGATCGCATCACATAATTGCGTCACCACAACATCGGCGGCGGCGGCATCGGTGGGGGATTGGTAAGCGGTGATCCGGATGCCTTGGGGGGTATGTTCCTGGCTAAATCCCATGGCGGTGAGGGCGGCGAGACTGAGGGTTAATTGGCGATCGCTCACCTGCAACGCGGCTTGAAAATCGGCAAGGGTGACGGTGTGGCCGGTGGTGTGGAGGTGCTGGGCCATGCCGATCAACCGTTTGAGGTGGTCTTCCGGGGAGGGAGCGGCGGGGGCATGGTAGGCGAGGGCGAGGGGTTGGGCTTGATGGACGGCGCGGTGAAAGCGTTGTTGGATGTCATCCCAAACTAGGGGACAGTGATCCACCCGGACGCAGTCGATGCGATCGGCGTTGGGGTCGGGGTCGGTGCGCCAGTCGAGAATGGCGGGGGTTTGCGCGGTGTTGGGGCTGTGGGCTTGGCTGGGGCGGAGGTCGATGAGGCGGATTTCGTAGCGATTTTGGTAGGTGTTGTAGTCGAGTTCAGCGATCGCATCATAGCGGCGATCGCCCTGCAATTCATCCGAATAATGTCCCCACCAGACCCCCGGAAACCCTTGGGATGAGGTGCGATCGCAGATCATAAATTGAGTTTTAATATATTTCACCTGTTTGCCGCTGCGGTCTTTAATATTCGCGTTGCGCACTGTTTGAAACCAGCAATCTTCGATCAACAGCAGCGGCGCAGGATTCCCCATGCCACAGGGTTCGAGGAGTTTTAATTCCTTAAACAGTGTTTCCCCCAATTCCGCCACAGTGACGCTTAAATCCACGGCGATCGTCGGGCGCAGTTGCGTCGGGTCGGGCAATTGACGGCGCAAGGCTTGGTTAATCCCTTCCCGGAAGAGGGGTAAATTGTCCGCTGCCAAACTCAGCCCCGCCGCGAAGGGATGCCCCCCAAACCGATGCAACAACTCCCGCTGACTGTAGACCAACTGATAGAGATCAATGCCATGGGTCGATCGCGCCGAACCCCGCGCCATCCCGTCATCCCCCAGGGTGAGTAAAATCGTCGGTCGGCCATAGTCCTGGGCTACCTGACCCGCCACCAACCCCAGCACCCCCGCCGACCATTGGGGATCATCCAAAACAATCACATGGGTGGTGGACAGATCCACCTGTTCGAGGCGTTTTTCCACCGCAGCCACCATGGTTTTTTGCAATTCCTTACGGCGGGTGTTGGCGAGTTCGGTTTGTTCAGCTAAGGCTTGACATCGGGGGCGATCGCGACTCGTTAGCAACTCCACACAAAACCGCGCATCCCCCTGAATCCGGCTCACTGCATTAATCCGCGGCCCAATCCCAAAGGAAATATCCGTGGGGCGATCGCCGCTCCGTTTGCACAGTTTCAGGAGTTCCGCCACACCGGGACGGGTTGCCGTTTGGGGATGATCTTGTTTCCGAAGCTGCTCAATCCCCACCTGCGCCAAATATCGACAATCCCCCTGGAGCGCCACAAGATCGGCAATTAACCCGATCGCAACGAGATCCAGTAAATCCGTGAGGGGTGTTTGGGGCAGATCCGGAAAACGTTGATACAGGGCTTCGACGAGTTTGTAGGCCACCGCCACACCGGAGAGGTGATAGAGGGGATGATCGGCGGCGAAATAGCGGGGGTTAATTATTGCCACCACGTCGGGACGTTCCGGGGGGAGGGTGTGGTGATCGGTGACGATGATCTCAAGGCCGAGGGTGTGGGCGTGGGCGATTTCCGTCAGGTTGGTGCTGCCGGTGTCGCAGGTGACGATCAATGTTGTGCCCTCGGTGGCGAGGCGATCGAGGTTGGCGATATTCAGACCGTGGGATTCGCGATCGCGGTTCGGAATATAGTAATCCAACTGCTCCGGGGGGAAAAACTGCCCCAACCCATCCCACAGCACACTCGTAGACGTGATCCCGTCCGCATCAAAATCCCCCCAGATCGTCACCCGTTCCCCATCCTGACGGGCGCGATCTAACCGAGCCACGGCCCGCTTCATTTCCACCCCAAAGGCGAAGGGGTCACAGGGTTGATAAGTGCGAGGGTCAATGAAGCGATCGAGGGAGGCGCGATCGCGAATCCCCCGCCGCCATAACAATTGCGCCACCTTCTCCCCGGCAGATTGCCCACAATACCGCCCCACCGCCACCAGAAAATCAGCGGGTAAGTCCATTAAAGCAACCTGCTGCCACCGTGCTTGTAACGCCATCACCTCTCCTTCAGACTAGATAATTAATCGTTATAGCGAATTGCGAAACGATAAGAACGCCACCTCCCCCTTTTATGGAACTTAAGAAAATAATCCGGTAATGTAGCGGACTGTGAAAATAGGGGAATCAAGATGAGCAAAAGAACAGTGCGTTGGTAAGATAATCGCCATTTAAATTTCCAGGGCGATCCCCTTACAGCAAGGGCTTTAGGATCATTGACATGCAGTTTAGATGCTGATCAGCTTATGTAAACAAAGAAGAAGAAGTAAGACGTTTGGGTCTTTGGGGTTTGAGGTATAAAATGTGCAATCTGATACAGAATTTCAGGATTTTGATCACTGAAACCCTTCATATCTCGTTTGGCTCTGGCGTTTGTCTGGGCGATAAAAGCGGGCTTATGGCGACATACTTATCAACCGATTCGCCTGATCAAGTCCCAGGGTCGTAGTGCTCGGAGTTTATTTCGTGATGGTTTGACCTACTCCGCCACTTTTTCTGCAATTCTGCCTCTTTTCGTGCTCCTTTCTTTAACCCTATTCAATTTTTGTCCTGTCCTTAGTCCACTGATAGCAAACAGTGAAAGATCAATCAGATTAGCGATAGTTATTGAATTGGAGTGCCACGGGGAAGTCTTCTTCTTTGAGGAACTGCATCACAGCTTGGAGATCATCTTTAGATTTGGCGGAAATCCGTACCGAATCCCCTTGAATTGAGGCTTGCACTTTTTTAAAGGAATCCCGGATCATTTTGGTGATTGTCTTGGCAAGCTCTTTTTCGATGCCTTTTTTCAGGGTGATTTCTTGGCGAATGCGGCTACCTTTGGCAGCTTCAGCCGTGCCGTAGTCAAAGATTTTTTGGGAGAGATTGCGCTTGGCGGCTTTTTGGCGCAAGATGTCTTGGATCGTGTCCAAGGTCATTTCGCTATTGGTGGTAATGGTGATGCTGGTGTCGCCGAGTTCAACGGTGCTGTTGGTGTTTTTTAAGTCGTAGCGGTTTTTCAATTCTCGCAGCACTTGATCCACTGTGTTTACCATCTCTTGACGGTCAAAATCACTGACGACATCAAAGGAAAAGGTAGAAGCCATAAATTACCCTAAAATCAACCAAACGAACGTAATGTATCCAGACTCAAGCTGTAGAGCGTAATGCTACAGATCATGCCGATGCCGAACATCAGCGATCGCGCCAACGGCACATCCAGAATATAAAACAGGATATAGAAAAACCGAGCAATGAGAAAGGCGATCGCCGCATAACCGGCCCCGGCCGCTTCAACCCCCGTTACATAAGCCATAAACGCCGCCGCCCCATAGACAATCAACGCTTCAAAAGAATTTTGATGGGCCCAGGTGGCTCGCTTGGCATAGTCCGGTAAGCGATCAAGCATCGCACGGGGCGCACTCAAATCCGCTCCCCCTTTCAGTCGCCCGTAGGCTACGACTCCAAAGGGCAGATACACCAAAATTACAGTTCCCACAATGGAATACAACAACAAAGTCGCCACAGGAATCGCCATACTCACCTAATCGAAATAAAATAACGTAACGACCTTGCGCTGTTCTTCCGCTTCTGTGCAGGTTTGCAAGAGGGTGTGACTGTCGTGGAAAGCGAAGCAGATCAATTGTTGACAGCGTGAAATAATCTCACGGTTACAGAGGGAACTGGCTTCGGCGAGGGACAATTGATCATTGTCGGAATGCTCCACCAGATGCACGACGCTTTCGAGGGCATCACGGGACTCTCGCGGTTGGCGCGACAGACTTTGGGGAAGAATCACGGTTAAAAGATTGGGATCAGCCCGCATCGCTCCTCGAATCGCCGCGAGGTTAGTGCCCGTCGCTCCGGATGTCATTAAGCGGTTGCCGCCTAAGACCAGAGCGTAGCTCATGACTTCAATGAGATTCTGATGCGTGATCGGAACATGACGCGACCCTAAGAGGGCAATTCGCTTAGAACTGGTTTGCTGAATCGTGGCCAGTTCTTGCGCGAGGGTATCAATTTCTTGAACTTCGATCGGCTGACTCAAGTTGGGTGTTTAGTCTGAAAACTACGATGGGAATTGTAACGCGCTCCTCTGCGGAAAGGCAGAGAATTTTGGGACAAAACAGGAAATTTCAGGATGGTCTCTGAAGATTGCTTGACCCAATGGACAGCGTTTTGCCCATGCGTTGTTTTACGAAATACTGTCGCGACGAATTTTGAGGGATTCGCGGCTAAGTACCCGCATTATACAGGATGAAGACCGAATCCAGTGTTTTGAGCGGCGATCGCAAGGACGGGACAAAGGGCAATAGGATAAAATTTGTGTCGCGCTTCATTTCCGGAGCAAGGCCGCTGATAATTAATCGACAATTTTTCCATTTTTATGATTGAGGTCAAGATTAAACTGTTTGCCGCTTATCAGGAAGCCTATCAACAGTCAGAAATTCGCCGCACGGTTCCCAGCAATACACCTGTACTAACTATTCTGGAGCAGGTGATTCAGGAGCATCCTGAGCTTGAGCCGTGGCGATCGCTGACTCGCTTCGGAGTGAATTATCAATTTGTCCCCCCCGAAACACGGCTGCGCGATGGCGATGAGGTGGTCTTAATCCCCCCCGTCAGCGGTGGGTGACCTCATATTTCACGAATCGCCTAATAAGCGAGCCACTCTGGTTGCTCAAAACTACAAATTGATGCAGGCTGAAGCGGGCAAATCTGTTCCTGTAGGGGATTGCCATGCAACCCAAGCCGTTGAAGATTGTTAAGAGCAGCCAGAGGACTAATATCCTCAATCTCGTTGCCACTCAGCCCAAGCGTTTGAAGATTGTTAAGAGCAGCCAGAGGACTAATATCCTCAATCTCGTTGTCACTCAGCCAAAGCGTTTGAAGATTGTTAAGGGCAGCCAGAGGACTAATATCCTCAATCTCGTTGCCACTCAGCCCAAGCTGTTGAAGATTGGTTAAAGACGCAAGGAGATTAATATCCTCAATTGCATTGTCACTCAGCCCAAGCCATTGAAGATTGGACAAAGCAGCTAGGGGACTAATGTCCTCAATCTCGTTGTCATACAGCCAAAGCGTTTGAAGATTGTTAAGAGCAGCCAGAGGACTAATATCCTCAATCTCGTTGCTAGTCAGCACAAGCCATTGAAGATTGGACAGAGCAGCCAGGGGACTAATGTCCTTGATCTCGTTGCCATACAGCCCAAGCTGTTGAAAATTGGACAGAGCAGCCAGGGGACTAATGTCCTCAATCTCGTTGTCATCCAGCCAAAGCTGTTGAAGATTGGACAGAGCAGACTGTGCTTCATTACAATCGTCTGTCCCTGCTTCTTCCAGCAAAATTTCAACGGTGTGCTGTGCTGCTGGGGTTAACAGCTCCTGTTGATTACACCAGTCCGCAAAGGTCTCAAATTCACGGGTATCGACCTGGGCAAATGCAGGAACTGCTCTTAATAGTGAGACACAAATACCAGCAATCAGAGCTAAGTGTCGGGGGGATTTCAACATGGCTCGATAAAACAAAGAACCTGAATACAACATGACTTCCTTTCCTTTATCGAAGCGGCAACTGAACACAAGTGATAGCCCCATGTCAAAAAAGCCCCTCGCCTAGCGGGAGAGGGGTTGGGGTGAGGGCAAATTAATAGTCCTCGTATTCGGGTTCGCGGCGTTTTTCGGGGATGTTCACGGGCGGCGGGTTGTAGGGTTCGGGGTCGTCGTCCCACACATCTTCGTCGATGCTGTTGTAGGTGGGTTCGGGGTCGAGGGAAGCCCGTTGGGGCGGGCGGCGGGGTTCGTCCCAGTTGGATTCTTCGGCGTAGTCGTCTTCGTAACGGATCGCTCTGGCCTGACGTTTGGGGAGCGATCGCGGCTGTGAATCTTCATATTCATCCTCATCCCATACCGGCTCGTAGGGTCGCTCCAACGGCTTCGCCACCGGCCGCGCATCCACGGGAATCCCAGTTCCCAGTTGATTTTCCGGGCGAGCCGTCGGGGTGTAGTAGGGGTCTTCCTCGTCCCGTTCCCAGGGAGCGCGGCCAATGCCCACCCGTTCGAGCCAGCCCACACTCAACTGCCGCAGTCGTTCTTCAGAGCCTTCAAACACAATGATCCGATTCGGCCCAGTGCTGACAATTTCCTCCACGGGTAATTCGTAGGTACTGACCACCTGCTCCGGAATCAGCGGTAAACCAATGGAGGCGATAATCAACGACACCACCTGCCCATCGACAATATTGAACTGAAAATCCCGGACGCGCCCCAGGAGTTCACCCACTTCCGTAATCACCTCGCAATTGACCAAATTGCTGTAGGCTTCGGCATCAATATCTTCAATCACATCCTCATCGGGAACTAAAAGGACATCCCCCGCCTTTTCGATGCTGTTGAGGTACATATATTTCGGCATTCCGGTCATGGCTAAGACATTATCCCGGAGTCCCAAGGCCACCACTTCACGGCGATCGATGTCTACCAAGAGATTTTTCACAACGCCAAGCTGACGGGCTGAATCGTTGGTGATGACTTTGGTATTGATAATTTCTGAGCGAATCCGAATAGTATCTGTGGTCATTGTGTTTTATTGTTCGAGCCTTGGACGTTGCGAAAACGGGCGGTGGGGGCTGAGTCTTCAATATTAAAGGTGCGCAGAACAGACACCCTTTAACCTTGATGCCCACGATAGTGATTCACAAAATAGTACCCAATTCCCAAAATAGTACCAGTATCTTCACAACTTAATGCCGAGAACCTGAGTGTATGCGCCTCTGGCTTGGGTCACGCCAATGGTGCGTTGGGAGGCTTCAATCATCGGACGGCGCAAACTGACGACAATAAATTGAGCCTCTTCGGCCTGCTTTTTGATCATTTTAGCCAATCGCTCCACATTTGCCCCGTCGAGGAACATATCCACCTCATCGAAAGCATAGAACGGTGAGGGGCGATAGCGTTGTAGGGCAAAGATGAAACTCAGGGCGGTGAGGGACTTTTCGCCCCCGGACATGGAACTGAGGCGTTGAACGGGTTTGCCTTTGGGATGGGCCACGAGGGTGAGTCCCCCGGCAAAGGGATCGCTATCATTTTCTAGTTTTAGATGGCCGTCGCCTTCGGAGAGGGTGGCGAAGATGGTTTGAAAGTTGGTATTGACTGCGTCGAAGGATTCCCGGAAGGCGCGGAGGCGGAGGGTGGTGAAGGTTTCGATCCGCAGTAGGAGTTCGGTGCGTTCGGCGGCGAGGGTGGCGAGTTTTTCGGAGAGTTCTGTGAGGCGGGTTTGGGTGCGTTCATGTTCGTCGAGGGCGAGCATGTTGACGGGTTCCATGGCTTCGAGGCGACGCTGGGCGGTTTGGATTTGCCCTTGGAGGTGGGTGAGTTGTTCGGTGTAGGTGGAAAAGCTAAGGGGGCGATCGCGCTTCGGTTTCTCGTCTTCGAGTTCGACGCTGATTAGGTCGGGGACGACGGGGAGGGGATTGGGGAGGCGGTCTTCGTGGTCGGTGACTTGGTGGTAGAGGTGCGCGATCGCATTTTTCCGTTCCTGTTGGGTGCTGTGGAGTTTGTCCCGTTCCCAGGTGTGGCTTTGGTGCTGTTGTTGGAGGCGATTGAGGTGGGTGGCGGCGCGATCGCGCTCCGTTTTTGCGGTGCCGAGGCGGGCGGTGAGTTGGGCGAGGGTGGCTTCGGTGATCTGGAGGGTTTGGGCGAGTTCACTGTGGCGATCGTTCAGCGTGGCCAGGGTTTGGCGATAGTTGTGTTGCTGCTGTTGTTCGGTGGTTCGTTGGGTTTCAGCGGTTTCAATCCGTTCTTGGAGGCGGAGAATCTGGGTTTCAAGCTGGGTGCGCTCGGCTTCGGCATCCCGTAACACCGTCTGCTGTTCTGTGAGGTGTTGCTCTTGGCTGTGAATCGCCTGCTGGATCGCCTGCCACTCGCTGGAGGCTTGGCCAGTTTCGAGGGCGGCCAGTTGGGTTTCGAGGGTGTGGAGTTCGGCTTCCGTGGGGGGAATGGTTTGGGTGAGATGATCGAGGCGAGTTTGGACTTCGGCTTGGGCGGCGGTGGTTTGGGTGATCTGGGTGCAGAGGTGATCAAGGCTGGTTTGGAGGCGATCGCGCTCTTTTTGATCCTGTTGGGCGCGGAGGCTTTCGGTGGCGAAGGTTTGGCGGCAATCGCTGAGGGTTTGGCTGAGGTGAGCGAGGCGATCGCGCTTTTGGGCCAAGGTTTGCTCACAGGTAGCGAGAACGGTGTCAATTTCCGCCAGGCGATCGCGCAACTGCTGCAACTCCGCCGATTCCCCCGCCGCCGCCGTGCCAAAATGCAACGTCGAACGCCCGGAACGACTCCCCCCGGACAGCGCCCCGCTGGTTTCGAGCAACTCCCCCTCTAGGGTGATGATCCGACTTTTGCCAAGGAGCGATCGCGCCGTTGCCAAATCTTCAAACACCGCCGTTGAACCAAACACATAGGCAAAAATCGGCCGATAACGCGGCTCACAGTCCACCAACTTCACCGCATAGTCCACAAACCCCCGCGCCTGCCGGAGTTGCCCCACCGACTGCATCCCCGGCGCTCGAATCGTATTCAACGGCAAAAACGTCGCCCGCCCCGCCCGCTCCCGTTTCAGCAGTTCAATCCCCTGGGCCGCCACCCGGTCATCTTCCACAACAATTTGCCCCAACCGTCCCCCCGCTGCCGTCTCCAACGCCACCTGATAGGGCTTTTCCACCTGGCCCAATTGCGCCACCAAGCCACAGACCCCCGGCAATTTCGCATTGAGAATCACCTGTGTGGCATGGGTTCCCTGGGCTTCCTGTTGGGCGTGGGTGCGGGCTTCGAGGCGATCCAGTTGCCGTTGGCGATCGCGCTGCTCCGTCACTAATCGGGTTTGCGTGTCTTGGGTCAGTTTTAATTCCGCGTCCGTTTGGGCATAGATTGCCGCCACGTCTTGAATCCGCCTTTCCAATTGCCCTAAGTCCTCCGCCGTTGCCGGGGCTTGGTTGGCCAATTCGGTGGTTAATTGCTCAACCTGGGCGGTCTGTTCCTGGTGGGTCTGTTGCAACCGGGCGAGGCGTTCTTGGAGTTGCGCTTGTTCGGTGCGTTGGGGATTGAGGGTCTGCTGGAGACTGCTGATCTGTTTGGTTAATGCGGTTTGCTCCTGTACCCAAGCTTCCGACGCAGCGGCAACCCCTTGGGCCTGGTCGCGCAATTGATTAAGGTGATTTTGGGCTTGAATCACCGTTTGGCGGTGTTGAACGAGGGTGATGGTGTCGAGGTGGTGCTGGGTTTGGGTGAGGTCGGTTAACCGTTGTTGAAGTTTGACAATTTCGAGGCGGAGGCGTTCTTGGGTGTGATGGCTGGTGGCGATCGCGGTTTCCGTGTCCTGGGCTTGCTGTTGCAATTGCTCCAGTTGCAGCCGTTGCTTCGTCAGTTCAGAATTCACCGCGATTTGTTGATCTTCACCGAGATCCTTCACCACGGCATTGAGGCGATCGCAGTCCCCCTGAGCCTTGTCTAACTCCGTGGCCAATTGCGTCAACCGTTCAGCTAACTGGCTTAACGTCGCTTCCCCCGCCTGATAGTGCCGTTCTGCCTGTTCAATTTGTTGCTGCAACGCCTTCCACTGCAAAACAATTTCCCACTGTTGCCAGAGGTGGATTTGCTCTCGCAAAGCTTGGTATTTCTCAGCCTTGATGCGATCAGCCGCCAAACGATCCAAACTGCGCCGCAACTCCTGTTCAATCAGCCGAAACCGATCCTCCTGCTCCCGCACTTCGTCCAAGGTCGATCGCACTTGCCCAATCTTGCGGTCAAATTCCGCCACCCCCGCCAACTCATCAATAATCTCGCGCCGCTCCCGGCCATTCATCGTAATAATCCGGGTCACATCCCCCTGTAATACGACGTTGTAGCCCTCGGAATAAATCCGCAACCGCCGCAACTGTTCATGTAAATCCGTTGCCGTCGCCGGTTCACCGTTAATAAAATAGGTCGAAGTGTAGCCGCCGCTTTTCGTCACCCGCAGCCGCCGCGTCACCGTCCATTCCGCCGTTAATTCGCCCCGCGCCGCTGCATCTTCTGCTTTTTCCGCCTCCGATGCCGCCTCCCCAAACCAGTCCGCATCGTGCCAATCGCTGAGGTCAAAGGTCACCGACACACTCACTTCGGAGGTTCCCTTCGTGGTTTGCTGTTTATGGTTGACCAAATCCGGCAGCCGTTCGGCCCGCATTCCCTTGGAACTGGCTAAGCCCAGACAAAACAAGAGCGCATCTAAAATGTTGGATTTTCCCGATCCATTGGGCCCCGACACCACCGTAAACCCATCTAAAAAGGGGATGGCGATCGTGCCCCCAAAGGATTTGAAGTGGGAAAGCTCAACGCGCTTGATGTGAACCATACCAGCAAGAGGGTTTCAGGCTATTGTTTATACCATACCGCCTTGTTCATAATACAGACGCTCTTACACCATGGTCTTTGATGCGATCGCTCTCCCGCCCCGTAATGGTCAACCCCCCGATCATCTCCTCGTCGCTCTTCACGGCTGGGGTGCAAACCGCTACGACCTCGCTGGGTTAGCCCCCTACCTCAACCTGCCCACCTATCAATTCATCTTTCCCAACGCCCCCTTTGCCCATCCCCAAGTCCCCGGCGGGCGGGCTTGGTATGCCCTGGAATACAGCAACATCCCAGCGTTTGAACTGCGCCAACTCACCGGCCTAGAGGAAGCCCGCCAACAGCTTCGGGATTGGCTGCCGACATTAGAGGCGGAAACGGGCATTCCCTTGACGAAAACGGTGCTATTGGGGTTTTCCCAAGGGGGCGCGATGGCTCTCGATGTGGGGCTACAGTTGCCCCTCGCGGGCCTTTGCAGCATCAGCGGCTATCCCCACACCCCGCTCATGGTGACGGCTGACCCGGTGCCGCCGGTTTTGGTGGTGCATGGCCAGGTTGATCCAGTCGTGCCGTTGGTGGCGGCGCGGCAGGTACAGCAGGAACTCACCGCCGCCCAAGTGCCGCTAACCTATCGAGAATTGCCCGCGATGGGCCACGACATCCCGCCCCAAGCCCTCGCCCTCGTTCAACAATTCATTACGGCGTTGGGGTAGCAAGGCGGCGTTCGTTTTGACCCCTCAGCGGCGCGATCGCTGCATAGCATACATCACGGCAAATCCCCCTTGTAAGCTGAGGATCAGACCGTAATATTTCCAAAATCCGTTAATGTCTAGCCCGGAAAACAGTCCAAAGCATCCCATCGCCAATAGAGTCAGCCAGAGAAATGCACTGCGCTGGTTAGACATCGTTCAATCCTCCATCCTATAATCCTGAAAACCATCGGTGGAGTGGCGCGGCGGCGATGCTCGTGGCCAATTCGCCGGACTGGGCTAAACTCCACAATCGTAGGCCGTGATAGGTCAGCAACGCCATTAACACTAGCAATGTCACCCGTTGCCGTTGGAGCCAGTCCGCCAAGGCAGGATAGCGAATTTTTTGGCCGGTGTAGAGTTCAAGGCTGAGGTGGATTGCGATGCCCACACAGGCGGTAAACACCAGGGGGCCAAAGAGATGAAAGGCGATCGCCCCGTCAAAATCCCCCCGCGCCAGGGCCACAAAGGAGCGTGTCATTCCACAGCCTGGACAGGGAACCCCCGTCACCTTCAACACCGGACAAAAGAAGGGGGATGAGCCGCCCCCATGGCCAAAGAAATAGGCCCCTAAAATCGGAGAGGTCACCATAGATAACCCAGCCAGCCGCACATGGCGACTGACTCGATCTAAGGGGTGACGCTGAAGTGCCGGAGGTCGAGGGGGGGGGGTCATCATGACGTTGTAATAACAGCTATGCTAAGAATCTTGCAAATCTCGACCGTCGCTGTCTTTCAAGCCACCTGTCAAAATTTGAATAAAATCAATTAAGGCCCAGATGCCGCAACCGCCACAGGTAATGATTTGAAAGATGCCGAGCTTGGTGTAGCCCAATTGACTTACTCCCCCGTTTAGAAAACGGGGGATTCTGGGATCAAACAGCAATAGCAGGCAACGCCTGTCTGACATCACCTAACCCAATGGCTGAAGCCCCAGCCACTTTAATATTCATCGCCGCATTCTCATCCCGGTCATTCTCTGTCGAGCAACTGGGACACCGCCAATGGCGAGTCTCTAAATCCAGATGCTCCAAAATATGACCACAACTTGAACCGGTCTTGCTCGAAGGGAACCAGCGGTCAACATAGACCACCCGCTTCCCCTTCTTCGTCGCCACCCACTCCAGGATTTGCAGAAACTCCCGAAACGCCAAATCACTCACCTTACGCCCCCAAAGCCGCTGCATCGCCTTGAGGTTCAAGGTTTCAAAACACAGCACATCAAACTGATTCGTCAGTTGATGGGCTAACTTCCAAAACCAGTCCCGCCGTCGATGGGCAATATCTTCATGCTTGCGGGCTAAGTTTAATCGGGCACGTTCCCGATTCGCTGAACCCTTTTGCTTACGGGACAACTCTCGACTCGCTTTGCGAACTGCATTGAGTGACTGCTTGAAGAACAAGGGGGCATCAATCTTGAATCCCTCAGAACAGGTCAGAAACGTCTTAAGTCCAAAATCAAAACCAGCAATTTGACCTGTCTCGGTTTTGACTTGGGGTTCTGACAGGGTATCTACCGTGACAATCATGAACAGTTCTCCCAAGGGAGTTCGTTTAATCGTCACGGTCTTGACCTTGCCCTCAATGGGACGAGAGTTCCAATATTGATAGACTTTGTTCCCAATCCTGACCCGGTTGCCACCGAGGAATTTGTACCCAGCTTGCTTGAGGGTGAAGGATTTGTATTTTCGGGTTTTCTTGAAGTTGGGCGGTCGAACGCTTCTATCTTTGTGTTTGAAGAACAGTTGATACGCTTTCTCAATTCGTTGGCAGATATCCTGTACGGCTTGAGAACCCACCTGCAACCACCAGGGGTTCCGTTTCCGAAGCTTGGCGATGTGTTTTTGCAGTCGGGCGCAGTTCAAGTGCTTGCCCCACATTCGGTAGTACCGTTTGTGGAGGGCAACACAATGGTTGTAGATACGCCCTGCGGCATTGATTGTCCGCTTGAGGTATCTATTCCGCTTATGCTGGTAGAGCTTGAACTTGAGCGTTTTCATGGTTGCTATGATACCTCGGTATCACGGCTGAATAAATTCAGCCCTTCGCTTATATCCCCCGTTTGGAAAACGGGGGATATAAGCTTTACATTCGTAAAACCGATGAACACCCAGAAAACCGAGAAAAAAGCAGAGGAGTGCTGCGACAACCTTTGATTTAGGAGGCGAATTTGAAGAACTCATTGCGGTAGATTTTAGGAGAAATGGTGAAAATTTTTCAGCCTCAGTATAACTACGAAGCTGAAACAGATCGGGGATATCGGTAGAAAATTAACGTTTAACGTTACGGTGTGGGATGGGAGGCGATCGCGAGAACGTCTACCACCCACTGAGGGGAATTAGGGAACGGAGAGGGGGGGATTCGAACCCCCGAGACCGTTGCCGGCCTAACGGTTTTCGAGACCGTCGCATTCAACCACTCTGCCACCTCTCCAAGGGGCGTGATTTCCAGTCTCCTATGATAGCGCATTGCTGGCCTCTGGGGGGAATCGGGGGGATAGCCCTAGATTCCCTGAATCTCCTACACTGAGAAAGTAGATAGAGAGTGACTCAGGGTCTCTGTAATCGTGATTTTGTCAGCGTTTTTAACTCTTTAAAAAGAATTTTCATGTCTGCCGATCTTCCTCCGATTCTCGGTTTAGCCGATATTTTGGCGCAGTCTCCCTGTGCGATCGCAGTGTTAGATCAAACCCTGCGCTATCACTGGATGAGTGACCGTTGGCAGGTAGACTATGGCCTCGATGCAGCCTCGGTGGGCCAGCCCTATGACCGGAGCAACCCTGTACCGGAGAGTTGGCCCGCTGCCCTACAGCAGGCCTTGACCGGCACGCCTCAACAGGGATGCGATCGCCACCCCCTCCCCACGGGCGAAACCGTAGCAATGCAATGGACAATCACCCCATGGCGCACCGCAGGCACGATCAGCGGCGTAATCATCCACAGTCAACAACAACCCGACTTGACCCCGTCGCCGCTTGCCCATCCCCAAACCCCAGAGGATATCAATGATGTCGCTTGGGCCGAAATTTTCAATCTTTCCCCCAACTTAATCTGCCTGGTGGATGGGGACGGGCATTTGCTCCATCTCAATCAGGCTTGGGAGATCACCCTCGGTTGGTCGGTGGAGCAGCTTCGTTCAGCGCCGGTGATCGATTGGATTCATCCCGATGATGTGCAATCAACCCTAGAGATTATGCAACGGGTCAATCAGGGGGAGATCTGTGTGTCCTTTGAAAATCGCTACCGTCGTCAGGATGGTTCCTATTGTTGGTTGGCGTGGACGGCGGCGAGGATAGAGTCTCAGGGGTGCATTTATGGGCTGGCGCGGGATGTGAGCGATCGCAAAAAAACCCAAACCGCCATCAACGCCCAACAGGAATTACTCCAAAACATCATTGACACAACCCCTCAATGGCTGGTGGTGAAAGACAATCAAGGCCGGTTCGTGGTGGTGAATCAGGCCATGGCCAAGGTCTGGGGAACCACGCCGGATCAATTAATCGGGAAGTGCGATGCGGATTTGATCGCTAACCCGGACGAAGTGGCTCAGATTCTCCGGGATGATCAATGGGTGCGGGAGAATCGTCACGATAAAATCATCCCGGAAGAATCCCTGACCGATGCGGCGGGGAATGTGCGTTGGGTGCGCACGAGTAAGCATCCGTTGAAGTTGTCGAACCAAACTGATCCCTATCTTTTGGTGTCGATCTATGACATTACCGATCGCAAACAGTCGGAAGAAGCCCTGCGCCAGAGTGAGCAACGCTATCAAGTGTTGGCAGAAACGGCCCCGGTGGGCATTTTCCATAGTGATGCGGCCGGGCGCTGTACCTATGTGAATCAGCAGATTTGTATTTTGATGGGGCTGAATTTTATCGCCATCCAAGGACAACATTGGATGGCGGTGATTCACCCTCAGGATCGCGATCGCGTCAAAAACGAATGGAGCCGGGCCCAATCGGAAAACCAATGTTTTCAATCGGAATATCGGTTTTTGCGGCCCGATCAGTCTGTGCGCTGGGTCTATACCCAAGTGCAGACGATTGTTGATGCGGAACAGGATGGTCAAATCACCGGCTATGTGGGCACTTGCACCGATGTGACCGAGCGCAAGCTCGCTGAGGCTGAGTTACAACGCTACAAGCAAGCGGTGGATAGTGCGAGTGATGCCATTAGCCTGACGGATTTGATCGGCCGGGTGATCTATGTGAATGATGCGTTTCAAGCCCTGTATGATTGCGATGATCTTGAGCAATTGCGACAACAGGGGGGGTTGATCGGGTTGTTTACCGATGCGGGGTTGATGGATGAGATCATCACCGCAGCCACGGCGGGGCGGGGTTGGAGTTGCGAGATTGAACAGCGATCGCTCACCGGTCGCCCGTTACAGGTGGCCCTGCGGGCCAATCCCATTCGCAGCAACCAAGACCAGATTGTCGGGTTAGTGGTGATTGCCACGGATATTCACGATCGCAAAGAAGCCGAAGCCGCCCTCCAAGCCAGTGAAGCCACGAACCAAGCCATCCTCAAAGCCATCCCGGATCTGATGTTCCGTCTCAGTGACGATGGCGTTTTTCTGGACTATATCCCCCCCGATTCATTTCGGGATATTCTCTCGGCTGACTGTGAGCGGACGGGGCGACACATCGCCGATGTCGTGCCTGCGGATTTGGCGCAACGCAATCTCTACTATGCAAAACGTGCGATCGCAACACAAACCCTCCAGGTCTACGAACAGACGGTAAATATCGACGGTGAGACTCAATTTGAGGAAGTGCGGGTCGTCCCCATTGAGGCGGATCAGACCTTATTTATTGTGCGCGATATTAGCGATCGCAAACGGATCGAAGCCTCCCTCCTCGACTTTGCCCAACGCCTCCAATCCCAAGTTCAGCGGGAGCAATTTCTCAATCGCCTCTCGGCCCAAATTCGCAGTTCCCTCGAACAGCCCGCCGAAGCCATTATTCAACAGGCGATCGAAGCTATCCGCAGCATCCTCGCCATTGATCGCGTTCATTTTGCCTGGTACATCACCAACGTTGAAACACCCTATTGGGACGTGATCGCCGAATCCCGCGAAGCAGAAATGCCCGATTTTAAAGGCATCTATCCTGCCGATCAGGTCGGCCCCATGGCTGAAATTCTGCTCCGCCTTGAGATCATTTGTGAAGATGATGTCAGCGCGATTCCCGATCCCATTTATCGGCAGCTTGTGGAATCCCTCAACTATCGATCCGTACTCGTGGTTCCCCTCGAAGTGCAATCAGGAATCATTGGCGTGCTCGTCTGTAGCCATAGCCAAGAAATTCGCCATTGGCACGATACTGAAATTGACCTTGTTAAATCTGCGATTAATCAATTAGCGATCGCCACCAACCAAGCCCTCCTCTACGCCCAAAGCCGCGCCAGCAACGAAGAACTGCGCCAAACCCTCGAAGAACTCAACCGCACCCAATCCCAACTCATCCAAACCGAAAAAATGTCCAGTTTGGGGCAACTCGTGGCCGGAGTCGCCCACGAAATCAACAACCCCGTCAACTTCATCTACGGCAACATTGACCACGCCCGCGACTACATCAACGACCTCCTCCAACTGATCGCCCTCTACCAACAGCACTACCCCGACCCCCAACTGATCATCGCCGATCATATCGACGACATCGATCTCCCCTTCCTCCTTGATGATCTCCCGAAAATGCTCCAATCCATGCGCGTCGGCGCAGAACGAATCAAAGAAATCGTCGCCTCGTTGCGCACCTTCTCCCGCATGGACGAATCCGAAATGAAAGCCGTCGATATTCACGACGGCATCGAAAGCACCCTGATGATCTTGCACAATCGGCTCAAATCAAAACCTCACTCTGCGGGGATTGAAGTGATTCGTGACTATGGCGATTTACCCAAAGTCGAATGCTATGCCGGTCAACTCAATCAGGTGTTTATGAACATCTTGAGTAATGCGATCGATGCCCTTCTCGATCAATCCGACGACAACCAAGCCCCAACGATCACCATCCAAACACGCCTCCACCCCGCCGAAAATCAAGTCGAAATCAGGATTCAAGACAATGGAACTGGCATCGATCCTAATCACATCAGCCGTCTCTTTAATCCATTTTTTACCACCAAGGAAATAGGCAAAGGCACCGGGCTGGGGCTTTCAATTAGCTATCAAATTATTACCGAAAAACACGGCGGAACCTTACACTGTGAATCCAATTTAGGGTCTGGGACTTGTTTTATCATTGTGATTCCTCTCCAGCAAACCTTACAGCCAGTTCGACAATCTCGATAAAGCTTCACCCCTCGCCTTCAACTCTCCTGAATACTTTTGTCCACCGAAACCCACCCATTGACCCTAAACTTTTTTGGTATGCTATAGCAATCCTATTTGATTCATGAACAGGCAAGGGGCTTAAGCCCCTTGTTGATGAGGAGATTAGATCTCCGATTGATTTAGGATCGCTATATAGCAACCTCAAGCCGGTGGACATTGTGATTAGATTACTCTCAGTTTACATTTTGGATAGGTAATGCAGCGACCAAAAATCATTTTGTATTGGGGTATAGTGCAGAGTCTGATTCTCTTTAGCTGCGCCTCAATTCGGCATCTTCTGTTTAATTCCCATGCTTTTGATCTAGGCTGGTTTGATCAAGCAACCTATCTGATTTCGATGGGCAAACCTCCCATTGTGTCCTTTTCCGGCTTCCATATTCTCGGTGATCATGGGGCGTGGATTTTTTATCCCCTCGCTGCCTTGTATTGGATCTATCCATCGGTGTATTGGCTCTTTGCCGTGCAAGCGATCGCCCTTTCTTTGGGGGGCATCCTCGCGGCTAAACTAGCGCAACAAGCCGGATTATCCTCAGGTCACACCGTTGCGATCGCCCTGGTTTACAACCTCTATCCTGTGGTTTTCAACGCGAATCTCTTTGATTTTCACCCCGATACCCTCGCAATTCCAGCCATTTTAGGAGCCGTGCTAGCGTTGCGATCGCGGCGTTTCTTGACCTTTTTAGGCTGTATTTTGTTAATCCTTGGTTGCAAAGCCATTTTGTCACTAACGGTGGTTGGTTTAGGCCTATGGATTGTATTGGGGGAGCGGCCCAAATGGTATGGATTCTGGGCCATGCTCTTAGCAACTGCGTGGTTTATCTTTACCACCCAATGGATTTTTCCCCACTTCACCGGTATGGATGCGGCAGTGGAAATGTCCGATGGCCGCTATGACTATTTAGGGGATTCCATTGGTGAAATCATTCAAACCCTCATTTTACAGCCACACCGCATTCTCGGCCCAGTGTTGAGTTTGGCTAACTTAGAATATTTAGTGCTACTATTTGCGCCGATCTTTTGGATTTTACGACCTCGCTATAGCCTGCCGTTAATCGGTGCAGCCCCCGCCCTAATCTTAAATTTAATTACTACCTATCAACCCCAAAAAGACCTCGTTCATCAATACGCTCTGCCGATTTTACCCTTCTTCATTCTCACTGCGATCGCCATTCTCAACCACCACCCCAAATCCTTCATCTACCGGCCTAAATTTCTCATTGCTTGGGCAACGATTGGCTTTCTCGCCCTCGGTAAATATTATCATTTCGGCAGTCTCTATCTTGAAAAGCTCGATACTTGGGCAACGATGCGAGATGCGATCGCCCAAATCGAACCCCGTAGCGGCGTGATCACCCAAGGCGAATACGCCCCTCACCTCACCCATCGCCCTGAAATTTATCTCATTGACACCACCCTACCCCAGCGCGATCTCACCCCCATCGACGCGATTTTATTGAATCGTCGGCATCCCGGTGAATTTCCTGATACGATTGAAGCCGCTCAACGCTATCTTCAAAGCCGCCCTGATTTCACTGTGACCTACAGCAAAAACGATGTCTTTCTCTTTCAAAAAATCGTTCCTGGTTCCCCTCAATAACACCATTAACCGCATTCCCAAATCTATCTTTATCGCGATCATTTTAGGGATATACCTCGCGCTAGGTGTGATGGGAATTTTGCATCATGAACTGTGGCGAGATGAGGCGAATGTGTGGCTCCGGGCGTGGGATGCTGATTCGTGGTCTAGTTTTGTGGCAAGTATTAAAGATGATGGACATCCGTGGCTTTGGTATGTTGTGGTGTATGGGGTATATCAAATTACCACGAATCCGCTTGCAATGCAGTTTTTTCACTTGGGCATCGCGGTTTTTTTTAGTTATGTATGGCTGAGCTCTTCACCCTTTTCTCGACTGCATCAAATTTTAGTGTGTTTTGGCTATTATTGCGCCTATGAATATGCGTTAATTAGTCGCAATTATGCCTTTGGCATTTTAGGGGTTTTTCTCTTTTGTGCGCTGTTTGAAACGCGCCGCCGGACGTATGTGGGTTTGGCGTTGAGTTTAGCGCTTATGATGCAAGCGAATATTTACGCGATGATTTTAGCGATCGCGGCCATCCTGGCCCTCTGCGTGGATTACGGGATCACGCCAGACCCTTGGCTCAAAACGCGGCGGCGCTGGGTTGATTTGGTTCTGAGTATCGCCATCGTTGCGATCGTCGGGTGGCAATCCTTGCAGCAAATGATTCCGAGTGAAGCGGGAAACTATGCGTCGGGTTGGGTGGTGCGGTTCAACGGGTTGCGGGTGTTGGAAGCTCTGTCTAAACTGTGGTCGAGTTATGTGCTGTTGATCACGCCCCAAAACAATTATCAAGATTTGATTTTATTGGCGATCGCCTCTTTAATTCTCTTTTTTATTTTCGCCCAATCCTTACGCCATACACCCGTTGCACTGATCTTTTACCTCGTCGCTAATCTGGGGATTTTTTGCTTTTCCTATTTAAAATTCATGGGCGCGATTCGTCATGTGGGGCATTTAGCGATCGCGCTGATCGTGGCGCTCTGGATTGCCGATTATTATCCTGATTCTCGTTGCGATCCAACCCAATCCCCCCCGACTGCGCGTCCTTGGCAAAAACTGGCTTCAACTACCTTAACTATTATTTTAAGTAGTCAAGCGATCGCGGGCATTTTGGCGATGATCAATGACCTTCGTTATCCGTTTTCGGCAGGTCAAGCCACTGCCCACTATTTACAAGCCGAACAGTTAGATGATGCGCTAATTGTTGGCAGCCCAGACTATACGATGTCGCCCATTGCTCTTTATTTAAAACGTCAAATTTACTATCCAGAACTGCAACGATTGGGCAGCTTTACTCGCTATACAACAGATCGTAACCCTGTGGATCAGCCCACCATTTTGGCACAACTGATCACCCTCTTTCGCCATCAACCTCAATCCGAAATTATCTTGATTTTGAATCAACCCCTGAGGGCTGAACATCCCGATCTTTGTATTCAACCCTTAACGGAATTGACGGAAAGTTTAATCCACGATGAAAAATTTTATCTCTACCGTGTTGAATTTCAATGTGCTGCGGCTCCTGTGCTGCCATGATTCGAGAACCGGATGCGATCGCTGATCACGGTGTTGAGGGCGCGATCGCTCTTTGGTGGCGGCAGGTTCCCCCGTGGCAGGGGCGAAAAACGGGATATTTAGGGCGGTTTACCTGTAGGAATGCGGCTCAAGGGGTGGGGCTGTTAAGCGAGGCATGGCAACGGTTGCGGGCCGAAGGGTGTGAGGTGGCGATCGCTCCCATTGACGGCAGTACCTGGCAACCCTATCGCGCCGTGCTTGACCCCGGCACTGCGCCCCCCTTCGCCCTCGAACCGATCACCCCGCCCCACCACCTCGCGGCCCTAGAGCGGGCGGGCTTTTCATCTGTTTTGACCTATCAATCTACTCGCTGCGAGAATCTGACGCGGCATGATGGGCGGGCGGAGGTGCGGCGCGATCGCTTCAGCCAAGACGGCCTCAGGATCAGACCCGTTGATCTGGGTCAACTCTCCTCAGAATTGTGGCAAATCCATGGCCTCATTCATGCTGCTTTTGCCCCTACGCCCTTGTTTACTGCCCTGGCCTATCCCCAATTTGAGCAGCAATATCGGCAGCTTTTGCCCCAATTACGGCCCGAATTGATCCGAGTCGCCTGTGTTAGCGGGCAAGTTGTGGGGCTGGCCTTCGCGTTTCCTGATTGGTGTGATTCCGCAGGGCAAACCGTAGTTTTGAAAACCCTGGCCCGCTGGCCAGGGCGAGCCTATGGCGGGTTGGGGCGGGTGTTGGTGGCGGATTGTCATCGGGTGGCGGCGCAGTTGGGGTATGGGCGGGTGATTCATGCGTTGATGCGCGATCGCAACCCATCCCAAGCGATCAGCCGCCGTTATGCTCAGCCGCACCCCTTGCGACGCTATGCCCTCTTTGCCAAGGTTTTTGATCGAGTGCAGCGTCAAGACTGAATCGTCGGATCATCTTGAATGTCCAACGCTCAGTGTGACGGTGCGTTGCGCTTCGCTCACAGCATCTTACTGCCATGACACAGCTAAAATCAGGCTTTACAGCTTGTTCACTCATTCCCCTCACCCCAAACCCCGATCCCGCCAAGAACTTTAGTTCTTGGCTCAGAGCGAAAGTGGGCTGATGCCCACTGTGGAACCAGTGTGAACGGGTTTTCGCTGTGAGGCGGAAATTTCAATCCTCGACGGGGAGGAATCGCTGCTGGGGTTATGGATCAGCCGTAACCCACTGATTAACGTGTGCCGTAACAGTAGAGTTCGTTAGACAGGATCGGCGATCGCCCTCCGCAACTCCTCACGCCGCCTTGACCCTTTCATCCCTTTGGCTAGTGTGCGTTTGCCTTTGATGATAGCGTTAGATGCAGAACCCGTTGACTCACCCTTTCGACCCTGTGTAAATCTGTTATGACTGCTGCTTTGGTTTTCGTTAATTCTTTCCCCGATTTGGCGACGCTGCACCTGATCTTGAATCAGTCTGACGATCGCACGACGCTGCAATTACAACTTCAGGTTTGTCCGCAATGGTTACCCCTCGGCGCGGGACGGGTTCATTGGGCGTTGCGGGGTAGTGGGCTACATTTGACGTTGCCCCATTTACCAGCTTCGGAGTCGATGACCTCGGAGTTTGGCCCGGTGGAAATTAGCGGCGATCGCACCCTGCATTGGTCGCTCACCTTCCCTCCCCAAGCCCATCACTTGGATCAAACCCTCCTTACCCTGCCCCATCCGCCCCAGGATCTTCAACTGGATCTCGTGCCCCGGTTGGCGGACTGTGCTGTCTTGGCAACGGAAGGGTTGTGGACTCGTGATCTGAGTCCGAATCAACAGGCGATCGCCAAACGTGCGATCGTTAAAGCCCTCTGGTCTGCCCTACCGCCCTTCCTCTGCCGCATCACCACCGACTCCCCCCCCGCCTCCCCTGCCCAATTTCCCACCACCATCCCCACCTTAGAGACAATTCTCACGACATCCACCGCTGGGATTCTCGACCTGGCCCAGTTGGCCCAGCTTGATCCTGCCGTTGACTTTGCTGGGGGTGATTTTCTCGGCGTGGATTTGCAAGAAGCCGATTTAAGCGGGGCAGACTTGCGCGGGGTGAATCTGCGCGGGGCGGATCTCAGCGATGCGGATCTCAGCGGGGCAAACCTGAGCGGGGCAAACCTGAGCGGGGCGGACTTGAGCGGCGCATTTTTGGAAAACGCCAACCTGAGCGGGGCAAATCTTCAGCGGGCGAGCTTGGCTCTGGTGTCCTTGGCGGGGGTGAACCTCAGCCAGGCGAATCTATGCGGGGCAACGGTTAGCGAAACCGTCTGGACGGGGGCGACCCTGACTCAGATGACGCTGGGGGATAATTTAGGGTTAACGCCCACGGCGCAGCAGCAGTTGATCGAACGGGGGGCGATCGCACCATAGCAACGGATGGCACAGAATGAGTATGATTTGATCACGTTCACTATGATCGGGAGTCTTCAGTCTATGTCTCATGAACATCAGCGATCGCCAGCATCCCTGAAGCCCGCGATCGGTCGTTTCTTCGTTGGGTCTAGCGTTGGTGCCATGGTTGCCGCCCTGCCCATCCTCTACGGATCATCCCCCGCCCTGACACCGCTTCATCTGGGGATTGTCGCAGCCCTAGTACTGCTTTGCGGTGGTCTCGCTAGCCTCTGGGGTTCTGCCTTCCTCAACGCCCTGATCCGCACATTCGACAGCACCGGCCTTTAAACCTGAAGAGGTCTAGGGCGTTCAGCATCACCAGTGATCCAGGAGCATCAGACCCATGCACGAGGCAAGTTACGCCGATTTTTTGACACTGGAAATCCACACCGGCACAATCATCCAGGCGGAACCCTTCCCCGCCGCCCGCAAACCCGCCTATCGCCTTTGGATCGACTTTGGCCCCTTGGGGGTGAAAAAATCCAGCGCCCAAATCACCGATCTATACACCCCCGACAGTCTGATCGGGCGCATGATCACTGCCATCACTAACATTCCTCCCCGCCAAATTGCCAATTTTATGTCCGAGGTGTTGGTGTTGGGGGTGGTGCAGGTGGATGGATCGGTGGTGCTGTTGGAGCCGGAGCGGCCCGTGGCGGCGGGGCAACGGATTGCCTAAACACGGGGCAGATCCCAGATCCATTAGGGTGAAACCCAGTCTGATCGGGCTTGAGGCTTTTGCCTGTTGCTCAACGGTTGACTGAGCTTGTGCCTAATCCCCCTCTCAACCGGGGCAGCGCGTTAGAAGCTCGCACGATCGAGGATTTTAGGAAGGGTAGAGCCTCTAGCTCACTGAATGCCCGCACTCGACTAACAGCCTGGGTTAGGGATCGGCAATAGTCGATATTGTTAGGACAGGCAAGGGGCTTAAGCCCCTTGTTCCTAGAGATTCCCTTGTCCTAAGCAACCTGGCTACGGCTATATCCGCAGTAGCTCACGGGGCGAGAGACTTCTGATCTGTAGAGGATTTCTGAACAGGCTGTATGATTGCTTGAGGATTGGCATTGCCCTGGGGCTTGGTCTCATCTCTGCTGTGTTGTCCTGCACTTCAGAGCTTCTAGACATCCTTTCGATTCGAGGCGGTGTCTTGTTCTGGGTCAAGGAGGATGTCGTCCTGATGTTTTGCCGTTTCCGTGTCTCCGGACATCATCGCGGGGTCAATCAGCGTAATGTCGAAGGGGTCTTCTGGGGACATGACGGGTAAGTTATCGGCGTTGGTTTGGGCTGGAAAAATACGCGATTGATAGATCGCGGACACTTGGGGGCCAAAGACGACCTCGTCGCCATGCTGTAAGTTGTGTATGGACAGTTTTTTGCCGTTGATCAGAAGCCCATTGACGCTGGGTCGTCCTTTTGTGTCTCCATCAACGATTTGATAGAGCACAGTGCCATCGCTGCGGGTTTTCCGGTTTAGAACTGCGTGATGGCGGGAAACAAATTGGGAACTGAGGTGAATATCACAACTGCGATCGCGCCCAATCAGGTACGACTCAGTCAAAAGTGGGACAGAACGCCGTCCCCTGGCATCATCAACGATCAGTAAATGTTCTTGCTGCAATTTTGGTGTCGGTGCAGTCATAGACAACCCGTGTGCCTCATGTTGCTGATTGAGGAAAAAAAGTGATGTGGCACGTTTGTGCCCAAGAAACCGTATGTTCAAGCTGTGATTACTTATCATTGTGTCACAGCCCAATGACTCTCTAAACCAGAAAAAATAATCTAGTGCGACAGAGTTGATGGAGCAGAATCTTTAAGGGGGGGTCGGCGATTCCGTAATAAGAGTGAATTGGTCACTACAATAACGGAGCTTAACGCCATCAATGCCCCCGCCATGGGTGGACTTAACAAAAATCCAAACCGAGGCAAGAGAAGACCCGCCGCCGTGGGAATCAGAACGCTATTGTACCCCAAGGCCCAGGCTAAGTTTTGCCGAATTTTAGCAAACGTGGCTCGACTCAAATGTAATACACTTTCGACGGCTTGTAAGCCCAGTTCTGCATTGGGGGGCTGCATCAGGACGATATCAGCGGTTTCGAGAGCCACATCCGTGCCGCTATGGAGGGCGATCCCCACATCCGCCTGAGCCAGGGCGGGGGCATCGTTAATGCCGTCGCCCACCATGGCCACGCGGTGATTTTGGGCTTGGAGGGCTTGGATGTGGTCGGCTTTGGCGGTGGGGAGGACTTGGGCGAGAACTTGGGTGATGTTGAGTTGGGCGGCGATCGCGGCCGCCGCATCGGGATGATCGCCCGTGAGTAACACCACATTCAAGCCCATCTGTTGTAAATTCTCCACCGTTTGCCGCGCATCGGCCCGCAGGGGATCACTCAACGCCATCAAGCCAATACAGGTGTGATCTAAGGCGAGATAGATCACCGTTTGCCCCCCTTGGGCGAGGGAGTGCTGAATCACGTCGAGGGCGGCGGGGATCGGGATGTTGCCCTGCTGAAGCCAGGCGGCATTACCGACGCGACAGAGGGCGGGGGGGTGATCGGGGCGGTGGATGGTGGCGATCGCCCCATACCCCGGCGCACTGACAAAATCCGCCGTCGGATAGAGGTTGAGATTGCGCTGGGCGGCGGCGGTGAGGATCGCCGTGGCCAGGGGGTGCTGGCTGCCCTGCTCAATGCTGGCGGCGAATCGCACGAGATGATCGGCGCTCCAATCATTGAGGGGATGAATTTCGGTGACTTGGGGACGGCCTTGGGTGAGGGTTCCGGTTTTATCAAAGACGATGGTATCCACACGGTGCGCTGCTTCGAGGCTGTCGCCGCCTTTGATCAGCAACCCTTGTTCTGCGCCGCGACTCGTTCCCACCAGGATCGCGGTGGGGGTGGCGAGGCCGAGGGCGCAGGGACAGGCGACGACGAGCACGGCGATCGCCAGTTTCAAACTGATTAAGCTAGGGACACTGGCGATCGCTTGACCCGCCAACCATTGATCGCCCCAGATCTGCCAGAGCAGGAAGGTGAGGAGAGCGATCGCCATCACCCCATAGGCGAAATACCCCGAAAGCTGATCCGCCAAGCTCTGAATCGGAGCCTTGCGGGTTTGGGCGGTTTCCACGGCGGCGGTAATTTGGGAAAGGAGGGTATCCTCGCCAATCCGCTGGACTTTGACGGCGATCATGCCGCTTTGGTTCAGGGTTCCCGCCGTCACCGTATCCCCGATCTGTTTCGTGACCGGGAACGATTCCCCCGTCAACATCGATTCATCCACACTGGACGACCCCTGCATCACCTCGCCATCAACGGGAATTTTTTCCCCCGGCAAGACCCGCACCCATTCCCCCACCCGCAGCGATCGCACCGGAATCGTGATGCCGCTTTCCTGGGCGGTGTCGGCAGTGCTGATCAGGCGGGCGGTTTGGGGTTGGAGTTGAATTAAGGCCTCTAGGGCGGCGGTGGCGCGGCTGCGGGCTTGGCCTTCGAGGGTGCGCCCTAAAAAGACAAAGCCCAACAACATCACCGGCTCATCAAAAAAACAGTCCCAGCCCAACTGTGGCCACAGCAACGCCGCACAACTGGCTAAATAGGCGCTTCCCGTCCCCAACGCCACGAGGGTATTCATATTCGGGTTACCGTAGCGGAGACTCCGCGCCCCATCAGTGAAAATCTCCCGGCCGGGAATGGCGATCGCTAAGGTCGCCAAGGCCCAATGCACTGCGATATGTCCCAAAACGGGAATTTCCGGGCCGCCCCAATGGTGCCAATGGCCCAATAGGGAAAAGAGCAACAGCCCCGCCGCGATCCAAAGGCGTTGACGGTGGGCTTGGCGTTCGGCGGCGGCGCGATCGCGCCAATTCGGTGTCGTCGGGGTCGCTGTATCCTCTGGGCGGGGGGTACTGGGAAAACCCCGTTGGGTGAGGTAGTCCGCCATGGCCTGCGGGGTGATCGCGTCGGGGTCGTAATCCACCACGGCGATCGCTGTAATCAAATTGACACAGGCCGCATGAACACCGGGCTGCTGCTTGAGTTGCCGCTCCACCGCCGCCACACAGCCCGCGCACTGCATCCCATCCACATCGAGGGTCAGGGTGGTGAGGGGTGAAGGCGTCGGGGGCTTAGGGGTGGGTAGGGCGGGGGAAAGGGTAGTCATAGACAGGGATTAAGGTCGGCAATAGGGTGATCTTAGCGGGGAAACGGGAGCGATGGTGATAGGCGGCGATCGCCCCCAATGCCTCCCCCTTAGGATTCCCCCGTCACCGACACATCATCCACCCAGATCCGAGGGCAAACCCCGCCCGGTGTCAGTTCCGGTTCCGACTCCACATAGATAATCGCCTTGAGCAGATCCCGAAAGTCGCCGGCGATCGTCGCCGAATCCACACTGATTTTCTCCCCCTTATTCACCAACCAACCATCAAAGGGCAAGGAAAACGACCCCTGAAGCGCACTCACCCCCGCATGGAGGGCACTGAGATCATCAATCAGCAGCACATTCTCCGCCTCATTTAAACTGTATTGCGTCTCGCTGGGTTGACCGGGGAACACATGATAAAAATGGGGGCTGACGCTGACTTTCGCGCCAATATTGGCGTGGCCTGTAGGTTGGGCGTTCATCCGTTTAGCGGTGCCAGTGCTGTGGATGAAGCGGGTGAGGATACCGTTTTCGATCAGTGGGACGCGGCGCGTAGGTGTGCCTTCGCCGTCGAAGGTTTCGGCACTGACATTTTGAGGATGGAGGGCATCATCGGCCAGGGAGAGGAGGGGAGACGCGATCGCTGTACCGATGGATTCCGGGGTAGACAAGCTCTGTTTATCTAAGACGCTTTGGGCATTGAACAGGTTAGAAAAGGCTCCGAGCAGACCTAAAAAGGCTTCCCCCGAAAAGACAACGCGATATTTACCCGATGGGATTTTTTGGTAATTGAGATGACTAATGGTTTTCTCGCGGGCTTCGGTGATGCAGTCCGCGATCGCTAAACTCCCCAACCCCGGACTCATCCGAAAACTCCCCGCACTCCGAGGCTTTTTCCCCTCCTCCTCTGTCTTGCTATACAAATACACCGACGCATAGGTGCGAGCTTCAGACCGTAACGCCCCCGCACTATTGAGATAAAACCGCTCAATCTCCTGCTGCGACAACCCGTTATAGGGCACGCTATGAATCGCTGGATGGGCTTCCATCAGGGCTTTTTCCGCATCCACCAAGGCGGTGATCAAGTCAGTGACGGGGGCCGGTTCAGCCATGGAAGTGTCCACAGCGGGCAGGGGCGCGGTGGATTCCGGGCTGAAGTCAGGGATATGCTCTTTGACACCGAAAATACTCGCATCCTGGGCGGTTTTCAGGGCCAATTCAATCCCCACCGGGTCTACATCGGTGGTACTCGTCACGCCCATCGTGCCTTGGTCATTCCAGACCCGCACAATCACACTCGAACGGTTGGAGGCTTTCACCTGCTTCGGTTCACCATGATCCACTTGGACGCTAGTCGAGTCGGTATTCGCGCCATAAACATCATATTTGTGTACCCCTAATTTTTGGGCAATGTCGGCGGTGTATTGGGCAAGATCTTGAATTTGAACCATAACTGAATCCTTGGAAAAATCACTAAACGGTTAAGCAGGCAAAAATATCATCAACAGTGGGCTGCCAGGGGTCAAGCTGGGGCAGTATGGGCGGCTGGGCTTGGCTCTCGTGGGTTTGGGGAGAATGATGCAGCCCAAAGGAGAGGATGAGGCGATCGCGAGGCTCAATGAGCCAGCCCACCCTTGTCCCCTGTGCCAAACAAAACAGAATTTTATCAATCACCCGAATTGAAGACTGCTCCGGGGAGAGGATTTCGATCAGCCAATCCGGGGCCAGGCAAAAATCATCGGCAATGTCTCCGGCTGAATCGCGAGGAATGCGATCCGTCTGAAACACACTGATGTCAGGAACAATGGAGCGATCGCCCAAGGTACATCGCAATTCACTAAAAGCCCGCACATTTTTTTTTTGATAATTGATCTCAGCCGTGAGGGTTGATTGAATCGCGCTGTGTTTTCCTTTGGGCATGGGTTTTTGATCAATATACCCGTGACGATATTCTCGTGGCGGTTGTGTTTCAGGTTGAGCCAGAAACTCGGCCAATGTAAATAAGGTGGGAGGTGACGAGAGTGCAGTCATAGGTCAAACACAGAGATTGCTCGTGTGGGCAGGGTGGGCAATGCCCACCCTGCATGATGATCGGATTCAGGGGTGGAGTTAGCGGCCGCCGACGGTGATCGAGTCCACCTTAATATGAGGCTGGCCGACGGTGACATAGATGCCGCCGCTGATCGAGCCACAGAACCCCGGCGCGAGGCTGAGATCATTGGAACACATCGAAATTTTGTGCATGATGTCCTTGGCTTCGCCGATCAAAATTGCGCCCTTGAGGGGTTTGGTGACTTTGCCGTTTTCGATCAGATAGGCCTCATCCACGCCGAAATTGAATTCACCCGTAGGGCCCACACTGCCGCCGCCCATCTTTTTGCAGTAAATCCCCTTATCGATGGAGGCGAAAATATCCTCCACGGAGCAATCACCGGGGGCAATGTAGGTGTTGCGCATCCGGGAGGCGGCGGCGTAGGTGTAGTTTTGGCGGCGACCGCTGCCGGTGCGCGGATGGCCGGTGCGCATTTGGCCAGCGCGATCGCTCAAAAAGTTTTTCAGAATGCCATTTTCAATCAACAGCGTCCGCTGGGTGGGCATTCCCTCATCATCCATATCGAGAGTACCAAAGGCATCATCAGAGCGTCCTTCGTCCCAGGCCGTCAGGTTTTCATGGGCGATTTTTTGACCCTTCATCTCCATGAATGGCGTGGTTTTGCGTTCAATTTGTGTCGTTTCGAGCAAGTGACCGCAGGCCTCATGGAAAATCACCCCGCCGAAATGATTCGCCATCACGATCGGATAGGTTCCCGACTCCACATAGTCCGCGTAGAGCATCTGCCCCGCACTTTCGGCCACGTCGGCGGCAGCTTTCTGGTAGTTCCAATTGCGGAGGAAATCCGGATCACTAGTGTCCCCATCCCGCAGCCCGTTGGAGGTGCGATGTTCCCCATCGGCGCAGAGCACATTACAAGACACCGATTGTGTCAGGCGAATATCCCGCGCAAAGGTGCCATCACTGGACGCGACGAGCACCTCTTGCCAATCTCGGAAAAATGCTGCTCGCCGCGATCGCACATGGGAGGCCGCTTTTTCCAGACTGGCCGTGGTAGCGAGGAGAATGTCGCCCATTTCTTCGATGGAACTACATTCGGGGAGCCAGAGTTCTTTATCTTTGGCCTTGGCGTAGTCCCGCAGCAGTTCGAGGCACACTTCCGGGATGAAGGCCGTGGGAGCCGGGAGGCTCAAGCCCAGAATCGAGAGGGCTTTTTCGAGGGCAGTTTTGAGGCCGTTGAAGGTGAGGTCGTTGGTACTGACGTAGCAGTCAGCCTTGCCACGAAAGACGCGAATCCCTGCCCCGGTGGTCAAGCTGGGGGAAATGCTGGTAATGAGATCATCCTCTGCCAAGCAACTAATATAGTTAACCCGTTCGAGAAAAAATTCAACGAAATCTGCACCGGCGGCTCGACCCAGGCCGAGGAGGGTGGATAGGGGCGCTTCCCAAGTGCCGTCAAAGCGGGCTGGGGTGGCGAGATAGTCTAGGCTGGGGAGTTCTTGGGTGAGTAACAGAGTGCTTGGAGCCATAGGGATTTGAGTGGGGTGGGTTCGCTTCACTACATCATGGGCTTGGGGAGTTCCCCAGTTGCTTAGTCTAACAAACTCCATGGGGTGGGCTTTGTGGCAAATGTAACGGATGATGGCCGTGGGGCGACCCCTGGTAGGATAAGATGATTGGATATTAAATGACTATAAATAGAATGGCTGCGGTCGTTCTATTCATGCTTGCAGAGGAGGATTTTGAGTTGATGAAGAGATTAGTCAACTGGCTACTGGTTGCGGTATTTTCCGTGGGTGTATTGTGCTGGGGTGCTCAAGCGAGCCCAGCGATAGGTGCGCCGTTGCGGAATAATGCAGATGCGATGCTAGAGACTGAGTTTGGGGCAAAACTTGACCTCAATAATACAAATGTTCGAGCGTTCCGGAAGCTGCGGGGCTTCTACCCCACCTTGGCCCAAAAAATTGTCGGCAATGCTCCCTATGAGTCTGTCGAGGACGTTTTGGACATTAAGGGGCTGAGTGAAACGCAGAAACAACGCTTAAAGGATAATTTGGACAAGTTCACGGTTGTCCCGGTGACGGATGTGTTTACCGAAGGAGATACCCGTTTAAACAATGGGATCTACGACTAGGACAGAGTGAGGGCGTGAGACGGTAGCTTAACCGTTAGGGTTGAACCGATCGCGATCGCACCTCTTTAGGTTCATGATCCGGAACCCACTCCTAAAGGGGTGGGCTTTTTTGTGGGGGATTGGGGCGCGATCGCCCCGAACTTGCACCGAAACCGTAGAGAATCCCCCTGAGCCTGCTATAGTCTCAAAAAATTGTTCAATCGTGCCATGACTGTTTCTCGCTCATCGGGGGCTATGCCGGCTGCTGTGGATGTGGTGGTAGTGGGAGCAGGGGCCGCGGGGCTGTATGCCGCCCTCTGTCTGCCCAGCCAGTATTCTGTCTGTTTGATTACCAAGGAAACGCTCGACACGGGGGCGAGCCAGTGGGCCCAGGGCGGCATTGCGGCGGCGATCGCGCCTACCGATGCGCCGGTGTTTCATCGCGATGATACCCTCAAAGCCGGGGCGGGATTGTGTGACAAAACGGCAGTGGAATTCCTCGTTGATCATGCTGCCGATGCGATCGCGCAGTTGGTGGACTACGGTGTGGCCTTCGATCGCCACGACGGACAATTAGCCATGACCCTCGAAGCGGCCCATTCTCAGCCCCGCGTCCTCCATGCTGCCGATACCACCGGGCGGGCGATCGTCTCGATCCTGATTGAACAGGTGATGCAACGCCCGAATATTCAAGTGTTTTCCCAAACCCTCGCCCTCAAACTCTGGCAAACCCCCGACGGGAGCCGCTGTCAGGGCTTGGGGCTGTGGTATCAGGATCAAATCCATTGGTTGCGGGCGGGGGCGGTGGTGTTGGCCACGGGGGGCGGCGGTCAGGTGTTTGCCCAGACGACGAATCCCACGGTGAGCACGGGGGATGGCGTGGCCTTGGCCGGGCGAGCGGGGGCGCAGTTGCGGGATTTGGAGTTTTTCCAGTTTCACCCCACGGCCTTAGCGCAACCGGGTGCGCCGCGCTTTTTAATTAGCGAGGCCGTGCGGGGCGAAGGGGCGCATTTGGTGGATGGTAAGGGCGATCGCTTTGCCTTCAAATACCATCCCAAGGGGGAACTCGCGCCCCGCGATCGCGTCAGTCGGGCCATTTTTGACTATCTCGAAGCCACCGAACCCGATCCGACTCAGGGCCGAGTCTTCCTCGACCTCAGCCCCATTGAGCGCGATCGCATCCGTTACCGCTTCCCCAACATCATCCGTGTCTGTCAACAATGGGGCATCGATCCATACCAAGAACCCATTCCGGTCACGCCCGCCGCCCATTATTGGATGGGGGGCATTGTGGTGAATGTGAAGAATGAAACCTCCCTGCCGGGTCTGTATGCCGTGGGGGAAGTGGCGAGTACCGGGGTACATGGGGCGAACCGCTTGGCGAGCAATTCCCTTTTAGAATGTGTGGTCTATGCGTCGCGTCTCAGTCAGTTAACCGTCACCTCGCCCCCAGAGGAACCCACGATACAACCGGAACCCCACGCCCTCGCAGACTGTGATCTCGCGGCGATGACCCAACAGCGGCAGGCGTTGCAGCGGTTGATGTGGCACAGTGCGGGGATTTGCCGATCGCAGGCGGTGTTAGAGGCAGCGATCGCCCAGGTGGAGCAATGGCAAGGGGAATTTGAACAGGTGGCGATCGTGCAGCAACTCCGCGCCCTCACCCCCACCATGGAATTCATCAAAACAGAAACCGCACTGCCCGTGATTCGCCAGGTGGTGGAAACCGATAATCTCCTGGAGGTGGCGCGATTAATCCTCAAAAGTGCCGCCTTTCGCACCGAGAGCCGGGGCGGTCATTTTCGCCAAGACTACCCCGAATCTGATCCCACCTGGGCAAGCCATACGGTAATTGAGGGCGATCGCTGGTCAAAAATTCCCTGTCAATCGCCAAGGTCTGAAGCTGATCGGTGATTTTCCCCTCGCAGTTTCCCCCCGTTGCGCCAGCTTGCTGGGGCTTAGGGTGATGGGGGGGTGTCTGCTTCGGGGTCAAAGCCGAGGAGTTGTTTGGTCATGGGGAAATAGGTGGCCCATTGTTGGGGGTCGGGGAGGTTGACCCAGTCGCGGCGGGTGACGTGGAGGCGCAGGAGGGGAGCGATGAAGCCGTTATTTTTGCCGTAGATGGTGGTGGTGGCGGTGGTGCTGAGGGGGTTGCTGTCGAATTGGCGTTGTACAGCGGCGCGGGCGACGGCTTCAGCACGGCGGAGAAAGGTTTCGTAGGTGTCGTCGGTGCGGCGTTGGAGTTCGACGGAGCGGGGTTGGATTTGGGCGAGGCTGGGGGGGGGTGCGATCGCACGTCCCACGTTCATTGCAAGCATCAGACCCAAACCGATGACCACCAGACCCAGTCCGCTCCTGGGCCGCAGGCTGGGAACGATGGGGGGGTGAATGGTCTTGTTGCTGGTGGTGTTTTTCGCTATCATGCCAAACCTCTAGGATCGCCCAAATCCGTTATAACACCCTGCGATCGCTCCGCTTTGTGATTGTTTACGATTCCAGCCCCCCCAGAACGAGAGAGAATCGAGGAATTCCGTTAAAATTAGCTTGCAACCTGTTCAAGTACTGGGGATATGGCAGACTACACCGCGTTGGCAATTGGCATCAATCGCTATCAATACATTCAACCCCTCAACTACGCCCAAGATGATGCTCAAGCCATCTATCAACTGTTGGTGGAAGAGACAGAACTCCCCCCGGAGCAGGCGTTGCTATTAACCGATGCTTCCCCCTGGGTGGGAAACCAGACCACAGAACCCACGAAAGAGACGATCGGCCATTGGATTGACACCTGGCTAACGACGCAATCGGGCACATTGCTCTGGTTTTTCTTTAGTGGTTATGGGGTGAGTTGGCAAGGGGTGGATTATTTGATGCCCATTGACGGCAACCCGGCGGATATTCCGGGGACAGGGATTCCGGTGGAAGACTTGTTCAAGCGGTTACAGGGACAGGGCGATCGCCGCATCTTAGCCCTGCTGGATATTAACCGTTCGCCGGGGGTGATTGCCGGTGAACCCGTCGGGGCCCAATTGGCCCAACTCGCGCCGGAAATGGGCGTTTCGCTGCTGCTGTCGAGTCAGATTGAAGAATCCTCCCATGAGGCGGTGGCCTTGGGCCATGGCATGTTTACGGCGGCACTCCTCGAAGCCCTGCGCTATTTTGGCTCCCAAACCACCCTGGATAGCATCAGCAGTTATCTCTACGAACGGTTGCCGGAATTGAGTGAACACCATTGGCGGCCAGTGCAACATCCGCTGATTATTATTCCGTCGATTGAGTTTGCCCAAGCGCCGCTGTTGCCCCAAGGTCGGGGCGAAGCGGTGGCCCCTGTGCCCCCGTTGGCGGCGGTGGCGGCCCCGATGGTGCCGGAGAACGGGACGGTCACGGCGGAGGCGGAAGAGTTTCCGCCGGAATTGGCGGCTGAACCCTTGGGCGCACCCCCCGAAGAGAATGAGGTTGAGGTGACGGAACCGACGCGATCGCTGGATCTCCCCCCCTTCTCGCCCCCGCCCCCGGCTTCGATGCTGAACCCCCCCACCACAGCCCCCAATGTCCCCCCCGCCGCCCCGCCATCCCCGGCCCGGCCCTCAAAATCTCAACAATCTTGGCTGATCTGGGGCGGTGGGTTGCTTTTGATCCTGGGCTTGTTAGGGTTGCTGAATTGGATGTTTGGTGGCGATCGCACCCCGGCCCCGGACACCGCCACCGATCCGGCCACGGAAGCCCCGATCACCCCCGTGCCAGCGGGGGATGCCGCATCCCCCGCTGCCCCAGACCCGAACGCGGCAACTCCCCCGGCGGAGGTTCCCCCGACCGATGCCCCGGCCCAAGCTCCCACCGCTGCCCCAACGACGGATGCGGCGGCTGTGCCCACCACCCTAGAAGAGAGTCAAGCCATTTTGGCGCGGGCCCGCACCTATATCCAGTCCAACCAAGCCTCCGGGTTTAGTCGGGCGATCGCTGAAGCGAACCGCATTCCCCCCGGTGCGCCCCTCTACACCGAAGCCCAAGCGGATATCAACCGCTGGAGTCAGGTGATTTTAGACATTGCCAAGGGTCGGGCGAATCAGGGTCAGTTTGATGCGGCGATCGCAGCGGCCCAACTAATTCCCGCCAGCCAAACCCAGAGCCACGCCGCCGCCCAGCAAAGCATCGCCCAATGGACACAAAACGCCGCCCTCCAAACACAAAACTCCGAAAAAATCCGCGCCGCCCGTCGGATGATTCGCTACACCCAAGCCTCGTCGTATATTCAAGGCATCAATGCATTGAAAACCATTCCCGCCGGTCAACCGGGCTATCAACAGGCCCAAGACTTGATCAAACGCTGGGGTGAGCAAATTTATCTGATTGCCAATTCACGGGCGGCGCGGGGTGAGTTTGAGCAGGCGATCGCCACCGCACAACTCGTCCCAGCCGATGCCCCCAACTATCAAGCCGCCCAAAGTGCGATCGCCCGCTGGCAAAAAGGACAACGCTAGGGATCGCGAAAGTCCCAGAATCCGTACAATAGGGATGGTTGCTGTGTCAGTATCATGCCTTCAATTACTCTTTGTGGCTTAAGCATCCGCGTCACGCGCAAACCGATTAAGCACCTCTACCTCAAGGTGCATCCCCTGGATGGGCGGATCTCCCTCTCGGCTCCTGATACGATGCAGTGGGACGAACTTGAGCAGTTTGTGCGCTGTAAGTTGGCGTGGATTCAACGCCATCGCGATCGCATCCAAGCCCAATCCCCCCCCACTCATCGGCAATGGCAAAGCGGCGAAACCCACTACTTCCAAGGGCAAGCCTACGAACTCACCCTCTGCCCCACCGCCGGCAAACCCAGTGTGACACCCACCGCCCACACCCTCGAACTCCACAGCCCCCCCCACAGCACCGCCACCCAACGCCAGCAAATCCTCCACGGTTGGTATCGACATCAACTCAAGCTGATGATTCCGCCTCTGTTGCACCACTGGCAAACCCGGATCGGGGTCACGGTGAATGAATGGCGAATTAAACAGATGAAAACCCGCTGGGGCAGTTGCAATATTATCGCCAAGCGGATTTGGCTCAACTTAGAACTGGTGAAGTTTTCCCCTGCTTGCCTTGAATATGTCCTCGTCCATGAGTTGATCCACCTCTTGGAGCCGAGCCACAATGCCCGCTTTTACCGCTTGATGGATCAGTTTTTACCGGCATGGCGCGATCGTAAAGCCGAACTCGAAGCCCATTGGTATTGTTAGGCCGTGGTGATGCTTAAATCGGTAGTAGTAAAGAAGTAGTGACAGGTGATTTTTGTGAGATTGATATGATAGAAATAGACCCTGTTTATTTATCATGATGCGATTAAGCTAATCAGCATCTAAACTGCATGCCAATGAGCCTGAAGCCCTTGCTGTAAGGAGATCGCTCTGGAAATTTAAATGGCAATTAGATTACTTGATGAAGCAAGTCACTACTTCTTTACCACTACCGAAAATTGTGACCAAAGACTAAAAAAAAGAGGTGCGATCGCCACACAACACCCCCACAGGACAATCAAGACGGGTGCATTGTCGATGGGATGAATAACGTTAAACCCAAAGAAGGGGAGCCATGATGACTTCCCTTTGCATATAGCAATCCTATTTGATTCATCAACAAGGGGCTTAGGCCCCTTGTTGATGAGGAGATAAGATCTTCGATTGATTTAGGATCGCTATAGTTGAATCGCAATAGTCATAACACCGCTAAAATCAGGCTTGATTGTTGGGTTAGGCGGCTACACGATCACCTATCACTGCAATTTAGCAATCCGCCCCAATCCACCGATTCAGGTGTGTTGCAAGACTAGAGTTTAATAATCAGCTTTGACGGCCTTCCGGCGTAAATCACCCGTGAAGGGTTGAACCCCGATTTCTGGATAATCTTGATCCGTAGGCATAAAGATACGCCCGATCGCTTCCGTCAAAAATTGACCCATTTCGTTCAGCATTTTCGTGAGCTTCATCATAATGTCCTCCTAATTCAGAAAACTGATTACCAACTCGATCGCACATGAATTTCTATACATTTAGTATGAAATAAATGGGGTTTCATGGTGAGTGGAAGGGGTGAATCTGAAACTAAATGTTTCATTGGTTTGTAAATCTTCGCTATTGCTGAGTCCTGACGTTTTTAATGTGACGATTTGTGTGGAAGTGGTGGGGATGGTGTCGCGGTTTAGCGGTGGGTTTCTGCAAAGTGATCGATGTGCTGGAAGAGGTCGAGAATGTGCGATCGTTCCGTGTAGGGATTCAATAACACTGCCTTGAGCCAAGCGGCTCCTTGGTAGCGGGGCAAGGAGAGGAAAAATCGCCTGGTTTGGATCAGGGTTTGCTGAAGGGCCCGGTTCCAAGCGTCCCACTCAGTCGGGGCAAGCCAGTCCGGTGTGCCACGAAAACAGAGAATATTCATCTCCGGGGGGCTGGCGAGGGTGAGGTAGGGGCGGGCTTGGATTTGGGCGGCGAATTCAGCGGTGCGGGGGTAGCTGTCGTTGATTAAGGCGGCGTAACCGGCGCGGCCGATGTGCTGAAGCGAGAGCCAGAGTTTCAATATATCGGCGTGGCGGGTGCCTTGTACGGAGATTTCGCCGAGGTTGGGCCAGTCTTCGTCTTGGTGCATGTAGGGGGCGGCGATGCGGAATTGGGTGTGGGCGGATTTCAGATCGCGAAACAGCACCATGGCGCAGGTTTTGGCGACGTAGAGCCATTTTTGAGGGTTGAAGGTGACGGAATCGGCTTGTTCAATCCCGGCGAGGCGATCGCATTCCTGGGGCGAGAAGATCAACGCCCCGCCATAGGCTGCATCCACATGAAACCAAAGCTGATGAGCACGGGCGATCGCCGCCATTTCCGGCAGGGGATCAATGTTGCCTGTCACTGTTGTGCCCGCGATCCCGACGATCGCAAAGGGGGTTTGACCGGCGGCTTGGGCGGCGGCGAGCTTGGCGGTGAGATCCGGGAGGTGAACTTGGGCGCGATCGGTGGTGGCGAGGGGAATCACCGCCTCTGTGCCTAAGCCCAGGAGCATCGCGGCTTTTTGGATTGAGGTGTGGGCTAGTTCGGAGGCGAAGAGGACGGGGCGATGGTTGCCGATGCCCTGGGTGACGGCGTTGGGAAAGGCGCGGTTGCGAGCCACGGCCAGGGCGTGGAGGTTGGCCAACGTGCCGCCACTGACGAGGACTCCCCCAGCGCGATCGCCCAGGCCAAACATCTGGGCAATCTGGCGCAACACCAACGGCTCCAACCGCGAAAACAGGGGAGACATTTCCACACTGAGGAGGTTGTTATTCAAGGCAGCGGCGATCGCATCGCCCACAATCGACACCGTGGTCGGCAGGGAATCCATGTGGCCCCAATAGCCGGGATGGGCGGCATTCATCGAGGCGGCGCAGAGGGTTTTTAGGGTGGGGAGGAGGTCGGCTAGGGGGGTGGATTGGTCGGGGATTGGCGCGATCGCCTCCAAGTCCAACGCGGCGGGCACGAGGTCGCGGTGATCGGCGGTGGTGGCTTGGTCGAGGAGCACTGCCAAGCCTTGGCGCAGGAGGGTTTCAACGGCGATCGCATTCGCACCGCTGGGATCAATAAACGCATCAGGGGGCAACACAGCAGCCATGGGGAGTTTAGAGCGATTGATAGGAAATTCCATTGTGCCAGGTTGTGGCCCTGCTCCAGGGAACCAAAATCGGTTGATTAGAATGGGAAAGCACCATCATTTCGGAGTCCGTGTCATGACGATTAATCTCAGTAAAGGCCAGGGGATCAGCTTAGCGAAAGCTGCACCGGGCTTGAAAAGTGCCTGGGTGGGTCTGGGTTGGGATGTGAGCGCGAGTACGAGCGCCTTTGACCTGGATACCTCGGTCTTTCTGTTGGGGGCCAATGGCAAATTGGTGAGCGACCAGCATTTTATTTTCTATAACAATCTCAAATCCCCCGATGGGGCGGTGGAGCATTACGGCGACAACCGCACCGGCCAAGGCTCCGGCGATGATGAAACCATTGAGGTGAACCTCGCCCGCGTTGATGCAGCCATAGAAGAGATGATTTTTGTGGTGACGATTCATGAGGCGGTGCAGCGATCGCAAAACTTCGGCCAAGTCAAAAACGCCTTCATTCGCCTTGCCGATGCCAGCACCGAAGCTGAAGTTGCCCGCTACGAACTTGACGAAGACTTTTCCACCGAAACCTCGCTCGAATTCGGTCGCCTCTATCGCCAAGATGGCAGTTGGCAATTCCAAGCCGTGGGCAAAGGCTACACCACCGATCTCGGCGGCTTCCTCGCGAAATATAACTAATCCAACCCCCTCCCCAGAGGCTACTGCTTATATAGCACTAGCCAGGGCAGTGAGGACATTCAGAGACCCTAGAACAAGGGGCTTATGAAACTTAAGGAAATAATCCGGTAATTCCGTAATGCGAGCATCTTGCTCGCTAGAGGTTTAGAGCCTTTTTCAATGACCGGATTAAATAGTGAACCTCCATAAGCCCCTTGCCTGTCCTCACGAATTTGTCCACTGCTATACAGACATAACCCAAGCAGCGGTTCCCCCCATCGGGGATTGAAACCCCCGCCTCAGAGCGAAAACCCGTTAACACGGATTCCACAGTGGGCATCAGCCCACTTTCGCTCTGAGCCAAGAACTGAAGTTCTTGGCGGAGCTCGCTACCCTAGGGTTGGGGTTAAACCTCACGCAGCAATACTTCTGGGGGTTGACTGCGCCAAAGTTGCTCTAGTCCCGTGGCGGGCATTGTCAGGTAGAGCACATCATTAGCTTGCAACGCCGTTTCCAACAACATCCAGCCGTGAACATGGCGGCCTTGGGTTTCCACATAGAGGGGCACAAAATCCGCATCCCGCGCCGCATCCCGCACCAACCGACCACAAAACGGATGTAACGGGGTGATCATCATTGCCAACGCCACCCACAACAATTCATCCGTCATGCCATTGCCCAAAATCCGCCCACCCAAGGCCGCAGCGGCAAAGGATGGGGTGGCGAGTTCCGTGGGACAGAGCACCGTTTCAAACTCAAACACTTGCTGCACGGAGAGGGAAAACTGGGGGTCGTGGTTGCGGACGATGACGGGGAGTTTGGGGGTGGTTCCCTTGGCGCAGAGGGCGATTTCCACATTGACCATGTCGCTGCTGGTGGCGGCGACGAGGGCGGCGGCGTTGGTAATGTTGGCGGCGTTGAGGGTGCTGGCGAGGCTGGCATCTTCGATGATCACGGGGATGCCCATGGATCGCGCCGAATGGAGAAAGCGATTGTTGGGGTCGTTTTCGAGCACCACGACTTCGTAGCCCTGATGGAGTAATTGCTGTACGATGCGGAATCCGACACCGCCGAGGCCGCAGACAATGTAGTGATGGCGATAGGGGACTTGGGCGGCGGCCCAAAATTGGCGCAGTTGGCTCCCTAAGATGAAGTCATTAATCAGGGCGTAGCAAATGCCGATCACTCCAGCACCGATGATCATCATGATCGCGGTGAAGACTTTGATGATGTCGGGGGCTTGTTCGGCCACTTGTTCTTGACCGCCTGCGCCGGTAATCATGCCGACGGAGAAATAGAGGGCATCGACGGGGGAGGTGTTGAAGTTGACGCTGACGTAGGTGGCGGTGGCGAGGATGATGGTGGCGAAGAGGGCGAGGGTGACGATCGCAACGGAACGGCCATAGTTTTTGAACTTGCGTAAACTGGTAATGGCTTTGATGAATTTTCTGAAGCGCGATCGCCGCGAAGACCGGATCGTCGGTTGCGTGCCGATAATTAAGCGATCGCCCACTTGGAGGGTCTTCCCTTCGATTACCGCTGTCACAAGATCGTAGTCTTCGCAGGCCGACAGATAGTAAATCAACATCCGGCTGCGGCTTTCCCACAGTTCACTGAGGCGACGGCCCAACCAGGGATGATCGCGGTCAATGATTTCCTCATGGATCGGCCAGGTTTGGTCGTAGAGTTGCAACTGACCGATGGCCTTGCTGCCCAAGGCAGCGAAGGTAAAAATCGGTGCGGCCAGCTTCGCAACGCTCATGCTGACATGGTTGCTGAGGGTCTGATCGAGGCGTTCCCCTAGGGTGTGGTTAAAAATGCGATTGATGATCCGGATTTTAGAATTAATCATCCGGGCCCGCGTCACGATTTCGAGATTCATCGCATCGTCATTACTGGTGAGGACGAGGGTATGGGCAAAGCGTAAACCAGCGGCCATGAGGGTGCTGTTACTGCGGAGATCGCCGAGGATAATCTCGCCACTGCTTTCACCAGGGACGGGGCGATCGCTCACCCCCACCACTTCGGCCCCCTGTTGACGGAGAAGATGAAAAATCTGATAGCCGGTTCGCCCCAAGCCATAGACGATGATCTTTGGTTTCATTGCGAACATTCGCCACGAGGACGACACGATTTGTGCATGATCCAGGATAGTCTGCGCCTGCTCGTATTGTGACGAAACTTAAGGGAAGAAAGTGTATCTCAATACACTTAAGTTAGGGTGGGGTCGCCTGACAGCGTTTTGCTAAGACTAGTGATCAAAGTGGCCAGGAAGACAAGCGCAGAGGGGATAATAGGAGGTCGGTTGTACAGCATAGGAGGCTGAAATGATTAAGGTTGGACTTTTAGGATTTGGCGGGCTGGGCCAAGCTGCCGCCCAACTACTCAACGCTAAGCAGGAAATGCGTCTGGTGGCCGTTGCCGATAAACAAGGCTACGCCTACGATTCGGCAGGATTAGCCGTGTCAGACTGTTGTGCGGTGTATCAAAACCAAGGTTCCGTTGGGTATCTGGAAGCGGGCGGTGTTTTGAGCCAGACGAGTATTGCGGAACTGATCGCAGCGGCGGATGTGGATGGATATTTTCTGGCACTGCCGAATTTGCCGAATACCTTTATGGCGACGGTGGCGGAGCAGTTTTTGGCGGCGGGGTGGCGTGGCGTTTTGGTGGATGCCCTGAAGCGGACGAGTGCGATGGAGCAGTTGATTGCCATGGGCGATCGCTTCCAACAGGCCGGGATCACCTATTTAACTGGTTGCGGTGCGACCCCTGGACTCCTCACCGCTGCGGCGGTGGTGGCGGCTCAGAGTTACGCCGAGGTGCATCACGTCAAAATCACCTTCGGGGTCGGGATTGCCAACTGGGAAGCGTATCGGGCGACAATCCGGGAAGATATTGCCCACATGCCCGGTTTTACGGTGGAACAAGCCCAGGCGATGAGTGATGCGGAAATCGAAGCCCTCTTAGACCGGATGCATGGGGTGTTGTCGTTGGAAAATATGGAGCATGCCGACGATATTATGCTGGAGTTGGCGGGGATTTGCGATCGCGATCGCGTCACCGTCGGCGGCATCGTCGATACGCGCAACGCCAAAAAACCCCTCAGCACCAACGTCCAGATCACCGGCCGCACCTTTGAAGGGAAAATCTCCACCCACACCTTCACCCTCGGCGATGAAACCAGCATGGCCGCCAATGTCTGCGGCCCAGCCTTTGGGTATCTCAAAGCCGGAATAGACCTGAACCGACGCGGCATGACCGGGTTGTTAACCGCAGCGGATGTGATGCCCAAATTTGTACGTTAAGGGGGTTTGACGGTGACACCCTCTCCCCGCCTCACCGCCTGGGGAGGGGCGCGATGATCCCACGGTTTACCCTGAACTGACCTGGGATCATTCCCACGCTAAACTGAAATAGACCTGCCCAGTTAACTAATGGCCCAGTCTGCTGCTTCGACTCCCCTTAGTCACCTCTGGATTGAACAATCCCCCACAGCGATCGCCATTTTTGATCGAAATCTTTGTTGTGTGGTCGCCAGTGAGCGGTGGCGCAAATTGTACGGCCTTAATTCCGATCAAGCAGTGCAGGGTGTCGCCTTCGCGCAGTTAGTCCCCTCCCTCCCGGAGCATTGGACGGCGGTGCTGCGACGCAGTTTGAGCGGCAGCCACGAGAGTAGTGATGGCGAAGTGGTGACCTTGGCAAGCGGGAAACGCGCCTGGGTACAGTGGGAGAGTTCCCCCTGGCGCGATGAAACGGGGGCGATCGCCGGGGTGATCTGGTGTGGGATGGCCTTAACCCAGCAAAAACGGCGCGAACTCCGCCAACAGCAACATTACGAAACCCTGCGAATGATCCTCGATCATTCGGTGCAACTGATGGCGCTCCTGAGTCCCGATGGCCGGATTTTGGAGGTGAATAATACAACCCTCGTTTGGGCGCGATTGCAGCGGGAGTCCTTGGTGGGGATGTTGTTTTGGGATGTGCCCTGGTGGGAGATGTCGGTGTCGATGCAGGCGAAGTTGAAGGGGGCGATCGCCAAGGCAGCGAATGGGGAATGGGTGCAGCGGGATATCACCGTCTATCGCGGGGATGAGGTGAAAACCCTGAGTTTTTCGATCACGCCGATCACCGATGAACGGGGGCAGGTGCTCTATTTACTGCCGGAAGGCCATGATGTGAGCGATCGCAAAGCCGTTGAGCAGGCCCTCGCCCAGAGTGAAGCCAACTGGCTTGCCGCCCAAAAAATCGCCCATGTGGGGAGTTGGGAATGGAATATTCTCACCGGTCACGTCACCTGGAGTGACGAAATCTTTCGGATCTATGGTCTCCCCATCGAGCAAACCCCCCCCAGCTTTGACGAGCAAGCCCAACACATCCACCCCGACGATCGCCAACGTTTCTACACCACCCTCTACAACACCATCTATCGCGAAGATCCCTACAGCCTCGAATTTCGCATCCTCCGCCCCGACCAGAGCATCCGCTACATCTACGCCCAAGGCCAACCCCTGCGCACGGACACCGGGGAAGTATCCCACCTGGCGGGGGTGTTGATGGATATTAGCGATCGCAAGCACCCCGACGCGCCCCAGCCGCCCCAAGTCTCCCCCCTCGAACTCGAAAAACTCCAGCGCGAACTCCAACGCACCCAATCCCACCTGATCCAAAACGAAAAAATGTCCAGCTTAGGGCAACTGCTCGCCGGAGTCGCCCACGAAATCAACAACCCCGTCAACTTCATCTACGGCAATCTCCGGCACGCCGAAGACTACGTTAACGACATCCTCAATCTCCTGTCCCTCTACCAAAAAGGCTATCCCCAGCCCCACGCCGACATTGTTGAAGAAGCCGAAGCCATGGATCTAGAGTTTCTCGTTGATGATCTGCCGCAAATTTTTTCATCCATGCAAATGGGGGCCGATCGGATCAAAGAAATTGTCGCCTCGCTGCGGACTTTCTCCCGGACGGATGAAACCGAAGTGAAGTCGATGAACCTCCATGACGGCATTGAAAGCACCCTGATCATTTTGCAAAATCGCCTCAAGCCCCGTTCTGAATCCCCCGGCATCCAAATCATCAAACAATACAGCAACATCCCCCCGATCGATGGCTACCCAGGACAATTTAATCAAGTGTTGATGAACATTCTCAGCAATGCGATCGATGCCCTCGAAGAACGGGATCAACATCGCACCTATGCAGAGATAGAAGCCGACCCCAGTATCATCAAAATTACCACCGCCCTGCATCCTCCAAATCACGTCGAGCTGAGTTTGGCGGACAATGGCCCCGGCATTCCCACGGAGATTCAGTCACGTTTATTTGATGAGTTTTTCACCACCAAACCGGTGGGCAAAGGTACGGGTTTAGGGTTGTCCATTAGTTATAAAATCATCACCGAAAGACATCACGGGGAACTAGTTTGCCAATCCACACCGGGTCAAGGGACAGAGTTCATCATCACGATTCCCATTCAGCATCCCCCCGATGGGGATTAGGGGATCTGTGGGGTTGGAGTTCAACGCTTGGAGTTCAACGCAGAGACGATGATGGCCCTGGGGTGAAGGTGCGATCGCACCGTTTAGGTTCACAAATCACTGTGATAATTCTGCCTAATCTCATTCGTTTTAGCATAGATTTAATTCAATTTAATTTGAATTAACATAGTTTTTTGACTATATTTAAAAAGGCAGCAAAACGCCCAACACGAGATTCCTCTGGACTGTCTAGGGTCTAGATCGTCTGGATTGGGGTTTCTGGGTTAATACTGGCGTTGCTGTGATCAGACTAGGGAGTATCTCTCGTCAATGCCAGGGGGTGGGCCCTCAACCCTGTGTTTGCTGTTGATGTTTTAGTGATTGATGTTTTAGTGATTGATGTTCTAGCGATTGATGTTTTAGCGATCGCCGCAGGAGAAAACCTCTGTGATTCATGCCACCTTGCACCAGCTTAAAGTTTTTGAAACCACGGCCCGCCATGGTAGCTTTACCCGTGCAGCCGAGGAGTTGATGATTACCCAGCCCACGGTGTCGAGTCAGATTAAACAACTCACCACCGCCATCGGCTTACCCCTATTTGAACAAATTGGCAAACGCCTCTACCTCACCGATGCGGGACAAGAACTCTTAACCACCAGCCAAGATATCTTTGGCCGTCTGGATAATTTTGAAATGACGGTGGCCGATTTAAAAGGTAAAAAACAAGGTAAACTCCGCATCACAGCAATCACCACCGCCAAGTATTTTGTGCCTCGCCTCTTAGGGTCGTTTTGTCAGCTTCACCCGGATATTGATATTTCTCTTCAGGTGACGAACCATCATGATATGCAGCAGCGGATGCACGATAACCTGGATGACCTCTATATCCTCAGTCAACCGCCGGAAGGGATTGATCTCCACACTGCCCCGTTTTTAGAAAATCCCCTCGTGGTGGTGGCCAATGTGGATCATCCCTTGGCGCAGCGGCGAAAAATCCCGATCAAGGCCTTAAATGGGGAACAGTTCATTATGCGAGAACAGGGGTCAGGGACACGGCAAGCGGTGCAGAAACTCTTTGCCAAATATCGAATTTCTGTGCCAGTGCGGTTGGAGTTGGGGAGTAATGAGGCGATCAAGCAGGCGATCGCCGGCAACCTCGGTATCTCTGTTCTGTCTTACCACAGTCTCACCGCCGAAGGAGGGATGCCCGAATTAACCGTGCTCAATGTTGCCCATTTCCCGATCCAGCGGCAGTGGTACGTGGCAAATCTGGCGACCAAACAGCTATCGGTGATCGCCGAAACCTTCCGGGACTATCTCGTCGAAGAAAGTCGCCCCTTTCAAACGCGCCTGAATGATTCCCTGCTCGCGATCGCCTCTTAACCTGCACCCGATTGAACCACCCCGAACCCGGTGCGATAAGCTAGGGAAGCGAACAATCGATCCCCCTTTGCCCGATCGCACCCATGACGCAACATCCGATCATCCCCCTCGGCTCCGTGGTTCAAGGCTCCCTCAGTCAAGGCATTGAGGTACGCCTCCATCCTGATGTGTCCGTTGAAGACATGCGGGTGGGTAAATTTTTGGTGATTAAAGGGGTGCGATCGCACTTCTTTTGCCTCCTCACCGATGTCACCCTCGGCACCACCAGCCCCCGCATCCTCACCAACCCCCCGCCCCCCGGTGACGACTTTCTCCACGCCGTCCTCGCCGGCAGCAGCATCTACGGCACGATCAACCTCTCCCCCATGTTGATGCTGATTCCCGACAGCCAACCCAACCCCGACCGCAACGGCGACAGCACCCTCGCCTCCTTCACCGCCAACAGCAACAGCGACACCGTCCTCCTCCCCGTCAAAACCATTCCCAGCCATTTCAGCCAAGTATTTGATGCCAGCGAGCGCGATTTTCGCATCGTCTTCGGCTGGGAAGATGACCCCCAGCGTAAAAACTTCGCCGTTGGTCAACCCCTTGATATGGATGTGCCCGTTTGTCTCAATTTAGAGCGATTTGTTGAGCGTAGTAACGGCATTTTTGGCAAGTCCGGTACGGGTAAATCCTTCCTCACCCGCCTGATCTTATCCGGCATCATCCACAAGCAAGCCGGGGTAAATCTCATGTTTGATATGCACTCAGAATATGGCTGGGAAGCCATGAAAGAGGGCAAAAATATCAGCACCGTCAAAGGCTTAAAACAACTTTTTCAAAACCGCGTTGAAATCTTCACCCTAGACCCCGAATCCACCAACCGGCGAGGGGTGCGTGATGCCCAAGAACTCTATTTAAGCTATGACCAAATCGAAATTGAAGACCTGCGCTTAGTGACGCACGAACTGGGCTTATCCGATGCTAGTTTAGACAATGCAAACATCCTATCTTCTGAGTTTGGCAAGGCGTGGATTGTGCAATTATTGAGCATGACCAATGAAGAGATTAGCGAATTCTGCGAAACGAAACAAGGTCACAAAGGCTCGATTATGTCCCTCCAACGTAAACTCATGCGGTTGGATTCTTTGAAGTATATTCGCGCCACTTGTCCCCGTAATTATATTGATCAGGTTTTGGAATATTTAGACGCAGGTAAACACGTCATCATTGAGTTTGGCTCGCAATCTAATTTGTTGTCCTATATGTTGGCGACGAACATGATCACGCGCCGAATTCATGCCAGTTATGTGAGAAAAGCCGATCGCTTTCTCCGCTCCAAAGATGAGCGCGATCGCCCCCGTCAACTGGTGATCACGATCGAAGAAGCTCACCGTTTCCTGGATTCGAGCATCGTCCACCAAACCATTTTCGGCACGATCGCCCGCGAAATGCGTAAATATTTCGTCACCCTCCTGGTGGTGGATCAACGCCCGTCGGGAATTGACAATGAGGTGATGTCTCAGGTGGGGACGCGGATCACTTGTCTGCTCAATGATGATAAGGATATTGACGCAATTTTTACCGGAGTTTCGGGGGGGCAAGGGCTGCGATCGGTGTTGGCTAAGTTGGATTCTAAACAGCAGGCGTTGATCCTCGGTCACGCCGTACCGATGCCGGTGGTGGTGCGCACTCGTCCCTACGATAGTGATTTTTATACCGAAATCGGCGATCGCGATTGGCAGGATGTCTCGGATCAAGACTTGGCCACCGAAGCGGCCATCGCTCGTAGCGATCTAGGGTTTTAATGCTCTAGAATCCCTCAATCTAAACCCAATTAAGATGATGAAAAACGCCATGATCAAACGGCCGGTTAATACTTGCGATCGCTACCATGCCCATGTTTATTTTGATGCCGAAACCATCGCCCCAGCCTCGGCTCTATGCGCCGCAGCGGGCGAGCAGTTTGGCGTTGCCGTTGGTCATGTCCATCAAAAACTTGTTGGCCCTCATCCCTGCTGGAGCTGCCAACTCAGTTTTGACAAAACCCAATTTGATACCTTAATTCCCTGGCTGGATCAGGAGCGCGATCGTTTAACCATCCTCATCCACGGGGTCACGGGGAATGACCTGGCGGATCACACAGAATATGCGGCTTGGCTGGGCGATCCCGTCCCACTGAATCTTACGATTTTTGAGGTGCAATCTTGACCTTACCCCCTATCCGCTGCCTTCCACCGGGTTGACTGACAAAAGATCGGACTCAACTCCCGAAATCCCTTGCCAAGTCTGGCTTTCAGCTTAAAAGAATAGAATCCCTAGTATCCGTTTGCCCTATTCGTTTTCGCAGCAGCCGTACTTCTCGGCTCGATTACTGAAGCTGCCACAGGGTGTTATCTTGGATATTTTTGCAGACATCATCAAAAACCTTCCGACAATGGTTGTCTGTCGAGAGGGGCAGTTCCTCGTTTTTTAGAATGCAATTAAGATGCACTTTTTTAGACGCAGTGCTTTGATAATCCACCAATGCTTCAACCGTTACGAGCTTGGCGAACTTAACTTGTCCAGGGTGTTCTCGCCCAACAACGTACTCATTGTTACGATAAATGATTTCAAAGTTACAGGCTTGCAAAACAGTATCAAGATGGGAGAGGAGGGTATCTAGTGAGTTTTCACTGTAGAATGAGCAGGAATAACGAGCCATAATTTCCCCGTACTTTCCTCGTGGTCTAAGGTGATCAGCTTGGCTATCATGACAGCGATGGCCTATCAATTATCCCAAGGGTATTTGCAGCTACTCTAGCGTTTTTTTCAAAATCTGTCAGCTATGCCCGCCAGGAACATCGCATTGTACCCGCCGGATTCATGGTCGGGGCTTCATGCGCGTAACGTGCCGTAGGCATTGGGTTTCGATGCCCCAGAGACGGCTAAACTCCTGATTGATTGCCGTGGCTGTTGGTTTGATGATGTCGTGATTTCCTGCGAAATGATGCTGTGGAATCAGCACTATATCGATTTTCAGACTGAAGTATTAAAAGAAGATAAAGTTATGATGTCCGGTCAATTTATTGTGTTTGAAGGGGGAGAAGGTGCGGGAAAAACGACGCAGTTACGGCGATCGCATGCTTGGTTAAAGGCGCAATGGGGGCAACAGCGGGCGATTCTCCAGACCCGTGAGCCGGGCGGGACACCCTTGGGGAGCAAACTGCGCGATATTCTGCTCCATAGTGGTGCGGTGGTGGATCGGGCTGAATTACTTTTGTTTGCTGCCGATCGCGCTCAACATGTGGACACGGTGATCCAGCCGGCGTTATCCCAAGGGGCGATGGTGCTGTGCGATCGCTTTACCGATTCCACCTGGGCTTACCAAGGCTATGGGCGGGGCCTTGATCTCACACTGATCGCCCAATTAAATGCGATCGCCACCCATCACCTCACCCCCCATCTCACCTTCTGGCTGGATCTTCCCGTGGAAGTGGGTCTCGCCCGCAGTCAACGGGAGGGCCAGCGCGATCGCATTGAACAGGCAGATCTGTCCTTTCATCGGCGGGTACGGGAGGGGTTTACCCACCTCGTCCAGCAGGAACCGGAGCGAATCGTGCGGATCGATGCGTCCCAACCGGCGGATCAAGTCCAGCAGGCAATTCAAACGGTGTTGCGATCGCGGGGCTATGTCCCCCCCGAATCCTCGGATTAATCCCTACGGTTCAATCACCGTGCCATCTTCAATATCCAATTCCACATTGGGCCCCCGATCCAGCACCTCTACATCCCACTGGCCACGGCGGGCGGTTTCAAAACTGATGTAGCGGCCGTCGGGGCTGATTTTTGGGTTGCGCACCCAATAGCGATAGCGACGGGTGAGAATTTCGGAGCGTTGAATGGCGCGATCGTAGCAGGCGATCGCGGGTCGTCCTTCTTCATTCACTAGATAGACGATGTAGCGACCCGTGCGGCTGAGGCTGGGGCTTTGGACTAAGGTGCGGTCTTGATTGAGTCCCGTTAGGGTTAAAAATCGCTTGGTGCTGAGGTTATACACCGCAATTTGTGCCGAGCCGTTGCGGTTGGTGATGAACGCCACTAATTTGCCATCGCCGCTGAGGGTGGGCTGTTCATCGGTAAAGCGGCTATTGAGGGCCACGGGTTCGATGCTGGCGGGTTCGTTCTGGCAGGCGGAGAGGGAAATTGCGATCGCACCCACTACCCCCCCCCATCGCCCCAACCATCGCCAGGGCCATCGTCTGAATCCCAGAATCATAGGTCTAGGGCCTTAATACTCCGTCGATCCCACCGGGGGTTCAACGTCATCATCGTAGGGGCGATCCGGACGGCGGCGCGATCGCGGTTCCTCAAAGTCCAGATCCGGTTCATCCTCGTAATCCGGTGGCTCGCGGTCTACCCCCGCATCAAAATCATCCTCGCCATAGTCATCGTACTCATCCCCATAGTGGTCATCACGGGGCGCTGAAGATCGAGGCGGTTCCGGTTCTAGTGCTTCGTCGTAGTCCACATAGTCCACGTAGGGCGCGGGTTCTTCGTCTTCATAGAGTGCCGCATTGCGGGCCGAACCATTGCGGCGTGGCCGTTCCGGTTCACTCACTGTCCGATCCGGGCGACGGGATGGCGATCGCCGCCCCGACCGGCGTTCCTCAACGCCTTCAGTTTCTTCCCACTCATCTTCCCAAGCGTCATAGCGATCAGCGTAGCGCGTTTCATCGGGGGGATAGTCGCGGCTCGGTGGGGTATCGCGGGCCGGACGACGACTGCGGGGCGATCGCGGCGGTGGGCTGCTACGGTCTGTTGTCGGACGAGCGGCGCGGCTCCGGGGCGATGGAGCCGGGGCATCATCGTAGTCATCACTCCCCCGCAGCCGTTTGCGGGGCACAGATGCAGGCTCACGGTAGGCAGGCTCTAGCTCGTCGTAGTCCGGTTCTCGATAGGCACGGTAGGAACGGCTCACCGGGCGGTCATCATCGACGATGGGCGTGCTGCGGCGGGCTTGCTCGGTGGCAAGTCCCCTTAGCCTCAGGGTTTCAAAGGCAAAAAAGAAGGTGGCTAAGGTGAGGAGAAATTGCCCCAACTGCATCAGCGGGTCAAATTTCCAACCGTAGGCAATCAAAATCCCACCACAGACCAACCCGACCGCAGAGAAAAAGATATCGTAGTCCCTCGATAGTTCTGGCTTAATCGAGCGTAAAAAATAAAGTCCTGCACCAGCAACGGCCAAGAAGACCCCCAAAATGCTGGCTGAATTCCATCCAAAATTGATCATTACTGCTTCTTAAGCGTCAAGCTCGCGATCGCTGAACACGGGTGTTCTGTTCTTTCTACCTTAGCGAAATCTGCCCATTGCGCCCAGGAAAACCCTACCCCTAGGAAAAGACCTCAGAATCGAGGGGCAATGCTGCTGACGATCCTGAGGCCACAGGGTTGCAATAAACCCTTAGGAACGGGAGATTTTATCTTTCTGGCTAATAAAAACGAGGGCAACGGTTGCGGGAACGACGACAACCAATGTACCGGCCAGTAAGCTGTAAAGAAAGTTGGCTAAAGACGGTGTCATTGTATTTAGTAACCTGATATTGAACGAAGAATTAGCATTTATTGTAGAGGGTTTTGTGCCTCCCGTGATCCTTAATCTGCGTCGGGTAACAGCTCTGCGAGGCGTTGGCGGGACAATGTTGCAGCTTGAGCCACTTGCGGATGAGCATCTTTGGCGAGGAAGTTGAGGGCGGATTTCGCTTTCTCACTGGGTAAATGGCCCAGGGCTTCGGCTAAGCGTTGCCGCACGAGCCAATCCTCAGAGCCGGCAAAGTCCAGCATCGCATCGGTGGCATCGAGGGCTTTAATTTCCCCCAGAGCGGCGATCGCCGCTTGCTGAATCACCACCTCCTCACTTTTCAGGGCGTTGAGGAGTACAGATTTCGCCCGCACGTCTTTTAAATTTCCCAAGGACACCGCCGCACTAAACCGCACAAGCCATTGGGTATCTTCGTAAAAAGCCCGCACCAAGGGTTCAAAGGCCCGTTGATCTTCGAGATAGCCCAAGGCTCCGGCCGCGTCCGCCCGAATACCGTAATCTGGATCGGTTTCTAAAAGGCGCACCAAAATAGGGAAGGATTCTTCTGTAGATTTGATGCCGAGGGCAAACACCGCCATGGAGCGGATTTGTAGGACTTCATCGTTGAGCACTTTTTTGATTAACGGCAGGGCTTCCAAGGCGGAAACGTGGCGTAAGGATGCGAGGGCGACCATGCGATCGCGGGAATTGGGGCTGTCGAGGTTGACCTCGATTTGGCTTAAATTCAGGGGAGCCATGACAATTCTGAAAAAACAGTTAACTTATCGTAACAATTTTCAGATTACGGTCGGAGTGAAGCGGGCCTGGCCTTGGCCCCAATGTTCTTCCCCGTGACGCTTGGGTAAGGATGCGGTGAGGGGGACGAGGTGGAAGGGGTGAAAGTGGTGATGGAAGTGGGCGTGGAGTTGCTCCGGGGTCGAACCAAAAGGCGGGCCACCGGGGCGGTGGTGGGTGAAGAAAATGGCCAGCAGTTCGCCTTGGGGTTTGAGGATGTGGTGGACGAGTTGGACGTAGCGATCGCGCTGACTCGGATCGATGGCGCAAAAACAGGTGTGTTCTACCACGTAATCAAACTGAGCCGGGGATTCAGCCGCGAGATCAAAAATATTGCGGTTGAGAAATTGCGCGGCAACACCCGCTGTTGCCGCGTTGCGTTCAGCCTGGGCAATGGCAGCGGGGGCGAAGTCAAACCCGATCACCGTTGCGCCTGCTTGGGCAAAGGCGATCGCATCATGGCCCGCCCCGCAACCGAGCACCGCCACCCGTTTCCCCGCCACTGCGGTTCCATGGCAGTCCAACCAGGCTACAAACCCCGGCGCAGCCTGCCCCAAGTCCCACGGCGGCACTCCTTGTTGATAGCGCGTTTCCCAAAACCCTGGTGTCTGGATAGAGTCGTTCATGTCTTCCTTGGCTCCGATGTGCAACACCCCACCTCAGGCATGCACCTGACTGAGTACGTAGCGCAAACTATCGTAATCATCCTTTAATAAAATTCCCAGCGTGCGCCCGGCTTTGATCAACCAGTTGCGATCGCCCTGCCGCAACTGAAACGCCGCCCGCAACGTGGCCGCAATTAAGCTTTCCACCGGCACATGGCTCACCTGCAACAGAGTCCGCAGAAAATCCATCTCTTCCGTAAACCGCTTCACCTCGTCGGGTTCACAGCGATAGACGGCTTGGTGAATTTGGGGCGGGCGGGGGGGTAGGTATTGAAACACTTGGGGCGATCGCCCCGGCCCCGGCACTAAAAATCCCACAATCGCAACGCGAAATTCCGTCTTCAACATCGCAAAAATTTGCGGCTGCTCTTCGCGCAACTCTTCGAGGGACATCCCCAACGCCCGCGCCCGATGCACCGAATCAATCGGGGTTGTGGTGGCGTAGGTGATCACGCCTAAAACGGTATTGCCGGACTCCTCATCCAATGCCTTCACCCAACTGCCAAAGGGGGGCATGACGGGAAATTTCAACTCCTCCGGCTCCAAACATTGCGCCAAGAAATCTGTTGTTGCCGTTTCAATCACTTCCGCAATATGGTTGGGGCGGGGGCGATCGGTGGAAAATTGGGGTAAGGGTAAGCGCATCGGCAGGGGCGGGGCTGAAGGATGAGAAACGCATCAAAAATAGCCCTCTGGCCTTGTTCCAGGATTCGGAATTGAGCGGATTGACCCAACGCGCAACGGGTCAGCATCGCACCGAGACCAGAGGTGAATCGTTTATTTTTTCTTGCCTTTGCTGAGATCCACGGTTTCGAGTTCAGCCAGCTTGAAGGTGACCAACTTATCCCAGTTGCCCCCTTCAAACAACACGGCAACATTGCCGTCGCTAATGCGTTGCACCAATCCTTCAAACTCATAATAGGTGTCATTAGGATTTTTGACGCGAACTGTTGCACCAGGTAAAATCATGAGTATTTTCCTTTGATTCAAAATCACAGAATTACGAGTGAGACTGCTCTGAAACAGACTGCCCGCCCCTATCTTGCCATATTCCTTTGATCCGACGGGATCGGGATGATGGATCTAGGGGCTAAGGTGGGGGCGATCGCTAACGGAAATGCATCCGAGGTCGATGGTTTGCCACCGATTCCACCAGGCCCAAGGCGAGGAAATTCGTCAGCAAGGCCGACCGTCCGTAGCTAATCCAGGGCAGCGGCAACCCGGTAATCGGCGACACCCCCACCGTCATGCCAATATTCACAAACACCTGAAACGCAATCATTGACAGCACGCCCACCGCTAACAGAGAACCAAAGTTATCCTTGGCATTTTGGGCAATGACGATCAGCCGCAGGCAGATTAACCAAAAGGCAAAAATGACAATGATTGAGCCGATGAACCCCAGTTCTTCCCCCACAGCGGAAAAAATGAAGTCGGTATGTTGTTCGGGGATGAAGTCTAGTTGGGTTTGGGTTCCGTTGAAGAGTCCTTCGCCCCAGAGTTCCCCGGCCCCGATGGCGATGCGGGATTGAATGAGGTGATAGCCTCCACCGAGGGGGTCTTTTTCCGGGTTGAGAAAGAGGATAAGGCGGTCTTTTTGGTAATCCTTGAGCAGTCCCCAAAAGACTTGGCCGAGGACGGCGGCCGCCCAGTTAATCGCAACGACGATGGGGGTGCTGATTTGCCGGAGGGGGAGGGTAAACCAAGCGATCGCACAGACCAACACCGTCCAAATTCCACAGGCGGGCAACGAGATCCCGTACAACACCGCCGCCACCATCGGCGAGACCAACAGGAGCAGCCAAGCGGGTTTAACGTTCGCCCAATAGAGCATGCCCAGGGTAATCGCCCCAAAGACTAATGCTGTCCCCAAATCCGGCTGCACAAAAATCAAAATCCAGGGAACCATCGTGATCGCTAAAACCCGAAAGACAGAATCAAGGGTTGTGGCAGGGCGATCGTGAAGCAGGGCCGCCAAGGTGATAATCAACCCCACTTTGGCAAATTCGGAAGGTTGGACATTAAACCCACCGATGGTGAGCCAACTTTGCGCCCCATTCGCCGTATGACCCGCCAACATCACCACCACGAGGGTGACATTCATTAGGGCATAGATCGGCCAGTGCCATTGCAGTAAAAATTCATACTGAAACTGAGAGATTGCGAGGGTAATTACCAGGCCGATTAACCCCACGAGCCAATGTTGCCACCAGTCGGTAATGCCTTGGCGCAGTTCGATACTGTGGATCATCACCCCCCCAAAGATGGTGAGGCCGACCACGAGGGCGAGGAGGAAAAAGTCCAGGTTTTGCCAACCGAGCCACCATTGTCGCCATTGAGATTTTTCGTTATGGGATCGCTGCAACATAGGACGCTAGTAGATAAAGAGTGGTCGTCGTTCAACGGGTCAGGGCTACGTTAGGGCCGCAACGGATACTCGCGCGGCGATGCTTTGGGCAATTTTGGTCAGGGCTTGGGCGGAGGCGGATTCGGGCTGAGCGACGACGATGGGAATGCCGCGATCGCCCCCTTCTCGCACCGGAATTTCCAACGGAACCCCACCAATCAGAGGCACACCCAATTCAGCGGCGGTATTCGCCCCACCCCCCGATCCAAACAGGTCATACCGCTTTTCCGGACAATCCGGCGGAATGAAATAACTCATATTTTCCACAATACCCAAGACATTCACCCCCAATTGTTCAAACATTTTTAAGCCCCGGCGAGCGTCCACCAAGGAAACCGTTTGGGGCGTGGTGACAATCACCACCCCAGCCATGGGGACGGCCTGGGCCATGGTTAATTGAGCATCACCGGTGCCGGGGGGCAAATCGACAACGAGATAATCTAGGTTCCCCCAATTCACCTGATAGAGGAATTGGCGAATGATGCCGTTGAGCATTGGCCCCCGCCAAATCACGGGCTGGTCTGGGTCAATGAGGAAGCCCATGGACACCATTTTGAGGCCATGATTCACCGCCGGTTGCAGAATATCTTGACCCTGGGCATCTTTTTGGACATCGACTTTCGCATCGGTCAAGCCCAGCATGGTGGGGGCGTTGGGCCCGTAGATATCCGCATCAAGGAGACCAACGGCAGCCCCACTTTGGGCGAGGGCAACGGCAATATTGACGGCGACGGTGCTTTTGCCCACGCCACCTTTGCCGCTCGAAACGGCGATGATATTTTTCACACCGGCGATGCCCTGTTGATCCGGCAGGGATTTTTGTTGGGGAGTTTCGGCAGTGACTTCGACTTCAACGGCCTCAACGCCCGGTAGTTGACGGACGGCTTTTTGGCAGTCTTCGACAATGAATTCCCGGAGGGGACAGGCGGGGGTGGTGAGCACGAGGGTAAAGCGGACGGTTCCCCCGGCAATCTGCACATTCCGGATCATGTTGAGTTCGACTAAGCTCTTTTGTAGCTCTGGGTCTTGGACAGGACGCAAAACGTTTAAAACAGCCGTTGAGTCTAGAGTCATTAGTTTGTGAAGGTTTGTAATTTTATTGTTTATCCTACCGTTTTCGGGGACGGGGCGGCGATTTCTGCGATCGCGTCTCCCCAGGCTGCCAAGGTTACAGCGGAGCCGGACGCTCCACCGCCTGGGCTAAGTTATCAGCAACCCGCGCCACATAGGGACGAATCACCCACCACAACACCGGTGAGAGCAAACCCCTCAGGGTGACAGAATAGGAAATATACGTGCCACACACCGATGATTCAAACTGATAGGTGACACGATTTTCCACACCAGGAATCGCTAAAAAGCGCACACTCAAGAGTTTACGCGGATCAACTTGCTCCACAAATATCCGAATCGGGATCGGGGTGAAGCGCGTCACAACTTGATAGATCAGTCCAGGTTTAGCCATTAAGCCGTTCGGGACGTTGGTGCGGGCAAGCAAGGGATTCCAAGATACATCGGCGAGGTTGATGAGTTTTTGCCAGAGGGCATCGACCGAAGCCCGGCAGAGAACTCGGTAGCGTTTGTTGAGCCGGAACTGGCAAAACAGGTAGCCACGAGCCACAAGGAGCTTAAACGAAATTTGAAAAATCATAGCGCTTGTGTAGCAACCGCCTATCCATAAGATCAATCCCTATTCTATGCAAGTTCTTGATGGATCGAACTCTTCAACCAGGAAGTGCCTCAGCAGGGGAGGTCTTTGAGAGTGTCTGCACCAGAGGATGTTGCATTTTGTGAGGGGAGTGCGATCGCACCGAAGTGAATGTGCGAAGATCAACGCCACACGACAAGTTTTGTCTATTTAAGAATTAATTTTTGCTTTAATGCTATGACAGCTTCTCCAACGCAGCTTAACCAATCACAACATCCCAACCTGCCCCCCGCCGATTCCCGGGCGCGGATCAGTGCCTTCATGAAAGGTGTGCAGGACAGTATTTGTCAAGGTCTTGAGGAACTCGATGGGGTTGGCACATTTCGCGAAGATTCTTGGGATCGCGAAGAAGGCGGCGGGGGCCGGTCGCGGGTGATCCGGGATGGCGATGTGTTTGAACAAGGGGGGGTCAACTTTTCGGAAGTGTGGGGCAAAACCCTCCCCCCATCGATTCTGCAAAATCGCCCCGATGCCGCCGGTCATGAATTCTATGCCACCGGTACTTCCATGGTGCTCCATCCCCGCAACCCCTACATCCCCACGGTTCACCTCAACTATCGCTATTTTGAAGCGGGCCCCGTCTGGTGGTTCGGCGGTGGGGCAGATTTAACCCCCTACTACCCCTTTCACGAAGATGCCCATCATTTTCACACCACCTACAAGGCGGCGTGCGATCGCCACAATCCCCACTACTACAACATCTTCAAAGCCTGGTGTGATGAATATTTCTACCTGAAGCACCGTAACGAAGCGCGGGGCATCGGCGGGATTTTCTTCGACTACCAAGACGATCGCGGCGAACTCTATCGCGGCCCCAACCCCGACCAAGCCGCCGCTGACTATAGCCGTCAACTGGGGGATGTTCCCTCTCGCACCTGGGAAGAAGTGTTCGCCTTTGTGAAAGACTGTAGCGAGGCCTTTTTACCGGCCTATGTGCCCATTGCCCAGAAACGACGCGGGACGGAGTACAGCGATCGCGAACGCCAATTCCAACTCTATCGACGGGGGCGTTACGTCGAATTCAACCTCGTCTACGATCGCGGTACCATCTTCGGCCTCCAAACCAACGGACGCACCGAATCGATCCTGATGTCCTTGCCGCCCCTCGTGCGTTGGGAATATTGCTACCAGCCTGAACCCAACAGCCGCGAAGCTGAACTCTATGACACCTTCCTAAAACCCCAAGATTGGGCAAACTGGTCTGCCTAACCCCAGACCCCGCAGGCATCGCCCCAAGTCGGGATGCAATGCCTGCGGGGAACAGGTTCGAGTCGCATGGGTCAACGGACTCAGTGAACCAAACAGATGACTAGTACACCAGAATCACTTTGGGCTGTCTCCCCACAACAGAGTTTTTCTGGTAAGCTGTATACAAACTCAAACCCTTATCAATACAAGGGGGTGAGCATCCATCCAATGTCCACGCTTACCCAACGCAAACCGAACCATCCACACCCACTCGCTGCGATCGCTTGATCAACGTTAGGGTAGTGATCAGTAAGGGTTAACCTGAGTAGCGATTTTCAGATGTTGGCACACTATATTGCTTGAGTTTGAGGCCAGTTGACGCGTGATTCACATTGATCAGAAAAAACACACAACCCAAGACCAAACCCAAGTTATTGTTTTAGCGCCTAGCGGACGTTTAGACATCACGACGGCTTGGCAATTTCGGTTAAAGTTGCAAGAGTGTATTTCTAAACTCAGCCGCCATGTTGTGGTTAACCTCAGTCAGGTTAACTTCATCGATAGCTCTGGGTTAACGTCCCTGGTGGCTGGCATGCGTGATGCCGACAAGGTGAAAGGAAGCTTCCGAATTTGTAATGTCCATCCCGAAGCGAAACTTGTGTTTGAAGTCACAATGATGGACTCGGTCTTTGAGATTTTTGAGACGGAAGAAGAAGCCCTTGATGGCGTTCCTCGTGCAATGTCGAGCTAATGGTGAGACCACCCGGATAATCCCACCGCTTTTATCCCACTGCCGAGCAAAAAAAAGTTTGCTCAGGCTTATGTTCGTTTGTACTTAACTCATCTATAGCAATCCTATTTGATTCATGAACAGGCAAGGGGCCTAAGCCCCTTGTTGATGAGGAGATAAGATCTTCGATTGATTTAGGATCGCGATAGATCAGATTAGGACAGGAAACAGTGAGGGAGACAACACATGGTGAAGCGCGTCGGATTGGCTCTGCTGGGGGTGGTGACTGTGGGAATTTTGCCACTGTCGGGGCTGGTGCGTGGGGCGATCGCTCAACCCTCAACCGCAGCCGAGCGGGTCGTGATTGACGGACAACTGACCGCTGACAGTCCAGTCTATGACGACGGAACCTATTACAATCTGTACCCGTTGACTGTCCAGGCGGGGGACAGTATTCAAGTTGATTTGATCAGCACGGAGTTTGACGGGGTTTTAAAACTCTATGACAGCGAAGGCCAGAACCTAGCCCAAAATAACAACGGGGGCGAGGGGAATAATGCGAAACTCATCGAAACGATCCCCACTGAGGGGGACTATGCGATCGTGGTGTTGACGGATCAGCCTGGAGCCATGGGACGCTATCAAATTCGTGCCCAGGCGGCCGCCCCGGATGTTGTGGCGCAGTTGGCCCGTGCCCAGGCCTTGAGTCAGCAGGTGGCCGCCGCTCTCCAAACCCAAGACTATCAACAGGCCTTACCCTGGGCGCAGGAGGCGTTAGCATTGCGCCATGGCATTTTTGGGGATGATCATTTTTATACGATGACGAGTCTGACCCTGTTGGGGTATGTGTATCGGGAGTTGGGGGAATATCGTCAGGCGGAACAGGTGTTGCAGCGGGCTTTGGCGGGGATCGGGACAGAGTTGGGGGAGTTCAATCAATCAGCCGCGATCGCCCACGGCAACATTGCGGATCTTTATGTCAAGATGGGACGCTACAGCGAGGCGATTCCGTTTCAGGAAGCGGCGATTCGGGTCTGGGAAGCCAATTATGGCCCTGACCATCCCCACACCGCCACCAGCGTTAACCAATTGGGACACCTCTACTTTCAAACCGGAGCGTATGAGAAGGTGGAGCCTTTTTTTCAGCGATCGCTCGCCATCCGCGAGGCGAGTTTGGGCCCTGACCATCCGGCCACGGCGGTGAGCTTGAATGGTCTGGCCCTGTTGTATCAACGCCTGGGTCGCTATGCCGAAGCAGAACCGCTGTTGCGGCGATCGCTCCAAATCATCGGGCCCACCACCGCCGAAAATCGCACCGCCAAAGCCGCCAATCTCGACAACCTGGCGCAACTCTTGGAGTCGTTAGATCGCCCTGCCCAGGCCGAACAGTACTATCAGCAGGCGTTAGACCTCCGCGAACAGGATGCGGAACGCCATCCCCTGGACTGGGCGAAAATCTTGAACAACATTGCTGCCTTTTATCAACGCCAAAACCGCCTGGCCGAAGCTGAACCATTGTATGAGCGTGTGATGGCGATTCATGAGCAAGTCCTCAGCCCGGATCATCCGGACTATGCCCTCAGTGCCCATAATTTAGCGTCGCTGTACCATCGCACGGGCCGCTATGCTCAAGCCGAGGCGTTGTTACACAGGGCGATCGCCGTCCGAGAGCAAACCCTCGGCCCCACCCACCCCCTCACTCAGTTGAGCCTTGGTAATTTGGCCCTCCTGCGCTGGGCCCAAGGGGATGCCACCGCCGCCACGGTGCAATTAACCCGTACCCTCGATCGCCAGGAAACCACCCTCGATCGGCTCTTGGCGATCGGGTCTGAACGACAAAAACGCGCCTATTTGCAAACGATTAACGGGTTCACCCATGCCGCTGTTTCCCTCAGTCAACAGGGCGCACCGGAGAGCGAGGCAGCGGCTCGTTTGGCCCTGACCACGATTTTGCGGCGCAAAGGGCGAATTTTAGACGCACTCACCGATAATCAAGCGACCCTACGCCAAAACCTCACCCCAACGAATCGACGCTTGCGCGATCGCATCAACACCACCCGTAGCGACCTCACCCAAGCCATTTTTAACCCGCCCACCCCCCTCAACGACGACTACCGCCACCATGTCGCCCACCTCACCACCAGCCTCGATCGCCTTGAAGCCGATCTCGCCCGCATTAGTGCTGAATTCCGCGTCGAACAAACCCCCGTCACCCTCACCGCCGTCCAGGCCGCCCTCCCAGCCAATGCGGCTTTGATTGAATTCATCAAGTATCGCCCCTTTGATCCCCAAACCTTTGAGCAAGACGACTTTCGCTATGGGGTTTATCTCCTCAATGCGGATGGGGCCGTCCATTGGGCTGATCTCGGCCCCGCCGCCGAAATTGACCTCCTCGCCCAACGCTTTCGCAACACGGCCCAGCAATTCCGCCGCCCCCACGCCGTGCGCACCGCTGCCCGCGAGCTAGAACACCGCCTCTTTGAGCGGCTTCGTCCCCAACTGGCGGCGGTGGAGCATCTGCTGATTGCCCCCGATGGTGAACTGAATATTATTCCCTTCGCGGCTCTCCTCAACCCCCAAGCTGAATACCTGATCACCACCCACCAAATTACCCTCCTCACCAGTGGCCGCGACCTGCTGCGCTTGCAATTGAACCGCGTCAGCCAATCACCGCCGGTGATTTTAGGCGATATCAACTATGGTGCGACGGCGGAACCAGGGGAAACGGGGAGCGATCGCAGCCCCTCCGATCAATCAGCGCTCACCTTCCGTCCGCTTCCCGCCACGGCGGCCGAAGTGCAACGCATTGCCGATCTCTATCCCACCGCCATCCTTTTCACGCAGCACAACGCCACCGAAGATCAACTCACGCAATACCCGCGCCCCGCCATTCTGCACCTGGCCACCCACGGATTTTTTTTAGATGCGATCGCCACTGCCACCGGAGTCGAGTTTGACCCCAGCCAACGCCAGGCCACATCCCTGGCCATCCCTAGCCCTGAACTCGATGCAAATCCCCTCCTCCGCGCCGGCCTCGCCCTCGCCGGATTTAACGATCGCACCTCCCGCCGTCCCTCCCAAGATAATGATGGCGTGCTCACGGCCCTCGAAGTGGCCGGGCTGAATTTGTGGGGGACAAAACTGGTGTTTCTCTCTGCCTGTGAAACGGGGGTGGGGGATATTGCCAACGGGGAAGGGGTCTACGGATTGCGGCGAGCCTTGGTGATTGCCGGGGCAGAAAGCCAAGTGTTGAGCCTCTGGCAAGTGGATGATACCGCCACCCAAACCCTCGCCGTAGCCTATTACCAAAACATCCAAAACCGCCTCGGCCGCAGCGCCGCCCTTCGCCAAGTCCAACTCACCCTGCTCCAAAGCGATAACTATGCCCACCCCTATTTCTGGGCCGCCTTCACTCCATCGGGCGATTGGCGATCGCTATAGTGCAGTGCCAACCCATGCACAGCCCGAAACCCCTCACCTTCCTTGGGGTAACTGCCGATCCATCACCCCAGTGGCGAGACTGGAGTGGGGGGAGGGCATCCCTCAGGGGATACTCCTATCTGGACACTCCCCGCGCTAAAGCGACGGGGCTTTCAGACTCCCGCACTATTTTCGCAAGGGATGCCCTGGGTAGGATTGCTTAACGTCCTGTGTCACAATGGGGGATGTTGAAAATTGTCTAAAATCGCACTCTTAATCTTACTGTTATTGCAATGACCGTTACCCCTCAAGCTCCCCCAAAACATGAAACGCGCCGCTTGGTGTTTCCCTTTACGGCAATTGTTGGCCAAGAAGAGATGAAATTGGCGTTGTTGCTCAATGTCATTGACCCCAAGATTGGTGGGGTGATGATTATGGGCGATCGCGGCACGGGGAAATCTACGACGATTCGTGCCTTGGCTGACCTGTTACCGGCGATTCCGGTGGTGGAAAATGACCCCTTTAACAGCGATCCCCATAACCCAGAACTGATGGGGGATGAGGCACGGAGCCGTTACGAGCAGGGTCAGAGCCTCCCCGAAGCGGCGATGAAAGTGCCGATGGTGGACTTGCCTTTGGGGGCGACAGAGGACCGGGTTTGCGGCACGATTGATATTGAAAAAGCACTGTCTGAAGGGGTCAAAGCCTTTGAACCGGGGCTGCTGGCGAAGGCGAATCGCGGCATCTTGTATGTGGATGAGGTGAACTTGTTGGATGATCACCTGGTGGATGTGCTGCTGGATTCGGCGGCCAGTGGCTGGAATACAGTGGAGCGCGAGGGGATTTCGATCCGGCATCCGGCGCGGTTTGTGTTGGTGGGATCGGGGAACCCGGAAGAGGGGGAATTGCGGCCCCAGTTATTAGATCGGTTCGGGATGCACGCGGAGATTCGCACGGTGAAGCAACCGGCGTTGCGAGTGGAAATTGTGGAGCAGCGATCGGCCTTTGACCAAGATCCCCACGGTTTTTACAGTACCCATGCCACGGAGCAAGAGGCGCTTCAGGTGAAGATTGTCGAAGCCCAGGAGCGGTTGCCCCAGGTGACGCTGGAGTATGAGTTACGGGTGGGCATTTCGGAGGTTTGCTCGGAACTGGATGTAGACGGACTCCGGGGTGATATTGTCACGAATCGGGCGGCGAAGGCGATCGCAGCCCTCGAAGGACGAACCACCGTTACTCTCGATGATATTCGCCGGGTGGTGACCCTGTGTTTACGCCATCGTCTGCGCAAAGATCCCCTCGAATCCATTGATTCGGGCTATAAAGTGGAGAAGGCTTTTAACCGCGTCTTTGGCGTGGCGGAAGCAGAATAATGTTGCTGTGGTGGTGCGATCGCCCATGTCCTCTGAACCGATCATTCAACTGCGAAATGTCACCAAACGCTTTGGCTCCAAGGTGATTCTCGATGGGGTCAATCTTGACATTTACCCCTGTGATGCTTTGGCGATTATTGGCCCGTCAGGAACGGGAAAATCAACGATTCTGCGCATTATGGCGGGGTTGCTCGAACCGGATTCGGGGGCAGTCTACGTGAAGGGAGAACGCCGTAAGGGGTTGATCGAAGACTATCCTGATCCGATTACGATCAGCATGGTGTTTCAGCATGCGGCGTTGTTCGATTCCCTGACGGTGGAGGAGAATGTCGGGTTTAGTCTGATGCAACATTCCAAGCTGCCCCGCGCTACGGTGCGCCAATTAGTGCGCGATCGCCTCAGTCTTGTTGGTCTAGGCAACATCGGGGCCCAATACCCGGCGGAACTCTCCGGCGGGATGAAAAAGCGAGTCAGCTTTGCACGGGCGATCATGACCGACCCCAGCAATCCCGCCAACAATCCGGAAGTGATTCTCTACGATGAACCCACGGCAGGCCTTGATCCGATTGCGTCCACTGTCATTGAAGACCTGGTGCGTCATCTACAACGGGATGTCAATGACTGTAAAACCTATGTGATGGTCACCCACCAAGACAGCACAATTCGGCGCACGGCGGATCGGGTGATTTTTCTCTTCAATGGCAAAGTGCAGTGGGATGCCCCCGTTGAAGAGATTGATCATACCGATAATCCCTTGGTGCGACAATTTTTCAGTGCGAGTACGGAGGGGCCGATTCCGGTGATCGCATAAACCCAGGGGATAGAGTAGCGTAGGAAGGAAGAAGGGAATGGCTGTGTTCACCCTGTCTGCTTGAGTCGAGTCAGTTGTTGTGAGGAGATACACCAATGCGATCGCGCACCATTCGAGAAGGTTCTGTGGGTCTATTCATTCTGCTGGGCCTTGCACTCTTTGTTACGGTTATTCTGTGGTTGCGAGGCATTCGGTTCGGGGACGATAGTTATACGATCCGGATTGAATTTTCCGACAGTAACGGCATGATTGTCGGCGGTAGTGTGCGCTATCGGGGGGTCAAAATTGGCACGATTGAAGAGCTTATCCCCACCACCAACGGGATTGAAGCCGTGGTGTCCATCTCGCCGGCGGATTTGTTGATGCCCAAGAATGTGCAGATTGAAGCGAACCAATCCGGCCTGATTAGCGAAACCACCATCGACATCACCCCCCTCACCCAGGTGAAAGATCCCGAAAATTTGCCCTCGCCCCTCAGTTCTCGCTGTGACTCGGATCTGGTTATTTGTGGGGGCGATCGCCTTCAAGGGGTGACAGGCATCAGCTTCAACGCCGCCGTCCGCAGCACGATGCGCCTCAGCGAAAGTTTTACCGACCCCGAATTTTTCGGGAACATCACCAGCCTCACCGCCAACGCCAGCCAAGCCGCCGCGAGAATTGGCAGTCTCAGCACCGAACTCACCCAACTGTCGCGCTCCGTTCGGGCCCAAATTCAAGCCATTTCCGGCACTGCCAACACAGTCACCGCCATCACCGCCACCACAGCCCGCCAGATCAACAGTACCGCCGCCGCCTATCAAACCACCGCCGTCGAACTCAACACCCTCACCAGCAGTCTCAACAGCCTGATTGTTGAAAACCGCACCAACATCGCGGGCACCCTCAACAGCATCAGCAGCACCAGCACCGAACTCACGACCCTGATTCAGAATTTTAATACCACCCTCGAAACCGCCGACACCCGCGATCTTCTCAACAATCTTGAGGTACTCACCGCCAATGCCGCCGCAGCGTCCAATGCTTTGAAAACCACGGCCGATGCGCTGAATGATCCCAACACGATCCTCAATCTCCAGCGCACCCTCAACGCTGCCCGCGCCACCTTTGAAAATGTCCAAAAAATTACCGCTGATCTTGATGAACTCACCGGTAACCCCGCCTTTCGTCAGGATTTACAAGAGCTGATTCAAGGACTCAGCGGTTTGGTGTCCTCCACACAGGATCTCGAAAACCAAATTTATCTCGCGCAACAGCTTGCCACGGAGGAGCAGGCTTTGGGTCAGTCGGTGCAGAACAACAGCGATCGCCATCCCCCAGAGGACGAGGCAATTTTCGCACCCCGTTCCCCTGAAGAGCGTCGCCGGGCGGCCATCGAACTCTTTTCCGAACCAGCCCCCACGCCTACACCGGCGAACAAGAATACTGACGAGTAATTTGCACCATGATGTTGTCAATGCCATTGAGGAGCACCTGGCCCGATTGACCGGGATAGTTGACGACGACGCTGGCGATCAGGGTTCCGTATTGGGCGTGCTCCACGTAGCCGGAGAGGGCGCGAACGCCGTTGAGCGTGCCGGTTTTGGCGTGGACAATACCGTAGGCGGGGGTGGAGCGTAGACGGTTGGTGAGGGTTCCGCTGACCCCCGCCACCGGGAGAGAGCGATAGAAGGTCTCTTGACCATAGCCGAGGTTACGCATGCCGCGCAGGGTGGTGGCGATCGCCCTCGGTGTTGCTAAATTTTGCCGCGAGAGTCCCGAACCATCCACCTGACGGAAACTCCCACGGGACACGCCGAGGGGTTCGAGGGCATTTTGGACAGCGTTGCTGCCCCCGATGCCGCGAAAGAGAACATCCGCGTAGCCGTTATCACTGCGCTGGTTGGTGGTGTAGACCCAGCGATCGAGGGTGGTTGAACGAATGGGGGAGTTGGGATCGTAGAGTTGGAGGGCGGCGGCGGTGGTGAAGAGTTTGATGTTAGAGGCCGGGATGAACAGTTCATCGGCATTGTGGCTGTAGATTACCTGTCCTGTGGTCAAGCTTTCTAAATACACGCCCCATTTCCCGTTACGATAGGGCGACTGTTGCAGAATGTTGTTGATGTTGCTGTTGAGTTGGGCAGCACAGGCGGGGGGGACCGCAGCGAATTGGGCGGTGTTGCTCAGGTGGGGTAGATCGGGGGCCGCGATCGGGGTTGCTTCGACGGGGAAACTGTTGGCCTGGGGGTTGGCGATCGCCGCTGAACTCACGCCCCCTAAGAGGGAAAGAGAAAGAGCGATCGCGCTGAGGTGAAACCGTTGTGTCATGAGTTGTGGGCGGAGTGTGTAAAGATTTTCGACATGATATCACTCCACCGAGACGATTATGCTAGGGGCAAAGGTTCCATCTGCACCCGCCGCCCAGTCGGGAACCCCAACCGCTAGGGCCACAGGCCATAGCGAACAATACAGTAAATGGCTCGAACGCCATCTTTCCAATTAATTTTCTTGCCTTCCTTATAGGTGCGCCCGTAGTAGGAAATGCTCACTTCATAGATGCGACAGTCCAACCGCGCCACCTTAGCCGTAATTTCTGGCTCAAACCCAAAGCGATTTTCCCGAATTTTGATTGATTGGATAATCTCACGGCGAAAGGCTTTGTAACAGGTTTCCATATCTGAGAGGTTCAGATTGGTGAACATATTCGAGAGCATCGTTAAGAAGCGATTGCCGACGGTGTGCCAGTAGTAGAGTACCCGATGAGCGCGACCGCCTAAAAAGCGTGACCCAAACACCACATCAGCGCGATCGCTCAAGATCGGCTCAATCACAATCGGATATTCCTGGGGGTCATATTCCAAATCCGCATCCTGAACAATGACAATATCCCCCGTCGCTGCCCCAAACCCAGTGCGCAGGGCCGCCCCTTTGCCTCGATTGCGAGGATGATAAATAACCTGGTCTACTTGAGGCTGAATATCCTGCTCTAAGATCTCACGAGTGCCATCGGTGGAGCCATCATCCACAATGATGATTTCGAGGGAGTCCACGGGCGCGGCTTTGACGGCGGCGATAATTTGGTGGATGGTTTGAGCTTCGTTGTAGCAGGGGATGATGACCGAAAGTTTCATAAATGGGTTGGAGAAGCGATCGCAATTAAGGATAAACCACGGGGAGGCTCAATCTGATCCTCAATCGCTTTAAACAAGGGCACAAGGCGATTAAACAGACCCACTTGTCCCGATGAGGGGACAGTCCGCTTGAGCAGTGAGCCATTCACCCACCAGCCAGGGATACCGGCCAGGTTGAAGTAGCGCAGGGTTTCGGGGGTTAATTGGGCTGCGTCGAGAATCTGAGCAAGGGAGGTTTTGTTATAGCGGCGATAGTGACCAACGTTGGCATCAAGGGAACTGTAGAGACGTTGGCCCGCCGGAACTTTGAGGATTAAGCGACCGCCAGGGGTGAGGAGGTTCCGCAGCCGGTGGAGAAATTCGGCATCCTGTTCGATATGTTCGAGGACATCGAGCAAAATCACGGTGTCGAACGGATCATCCCAGTGCATCTGAGTTGCATCACCGGTCAGAAATTCCACCTGGGGGGCTTGGGGTAGGCGCGATCGCGCCGTTGCCACATAGTCCGCATCGAGATCCACCGCCGTCAGATGGCGACAATGCTGGGCGAGGTGGATGGTGAAATTTCCCGTGCCGCAGCCAATTTCAAGAACGCGATCGCCTAAATACGGTTCAATTTGAGAAAAAACCCAGGTATTGAACTGATCCGCCTTGGCTAAGTAGTCTAACCAATGAGTTTGTGCGTGACTCAGAGACGCTTGCTGGATCATATATTACAAAACGTTACTGGAAGGAGTATCTGTTGATTGTACTCGGAGATCGAGATTTCTTTAGAGGTGGGGCAGACTGTTTTTATCGAAATTTTGGGTGAAAATTTCCCAAGACCCACGTTCAAAACCCGATAGGCTAAGGGGATAAATCCATCTGATTGACTCTTTTGCCCCCGTTGACCTGACTATGCCCCAAACCCTTGTGATCAAAATTGGCACATCGAGCCTAACCCATCCTGAAACTCGCCAACTGGCGATCGCCACCCTCGGCGCATTGGTGGAGACCCTCACCGCCCTACGTACCGCTGGGCATCGCGTGGTTTTGGTGTCGTCCGGGGCGGTAGGGGTAGGGGCCAGCCGCTTGAAATTAACGGAACGGCCCCGCACGATGCCACGCAAACAGGCCGTGGCCGCCGTTGGTCAAGGGCGATTGATGCGGGTCTATGACGATCTGTTTACCAGTTTGAATCAAGCGATCGCCCAAATCCTCCTCACCCGTCGCGACCTGATCGACCGCAATGCCTACGTCAACGCCTACAACACCCTCCAAGCCCTCTTTGAATTGGGTGTGATTCCCATCGTGAATGAGAATGACACCGTGGCCGTGGAAGAATTAAAATTCGGCGACAATGATACCCTCTCGGCCTTAGTGGCGAGTTTAGTGGAAGCCGATTGGTTGTTTTTACTCACCGATGTGGATCGCCTCTATTCCGCCGACCCCCGCACCGATCCCAACGCTTTCCCCATTGCGCGGGTGACGGTGGAAGAGTTGGCCAATTTGCAAGTGGAGGCGGGCGATCGCGGTTCTCAATGGGGAACCGGGGGGATGCAGACTAAAATCGCCGCTGCCCGGATTGCCACCAGTGCCGGGGTCCGCACCGCCATCCTCAAGGGCACAACCCCCCACAATATTTTTGCACTGCTCAACGGGGCTGATCTGGGGACACAGTTTGACCCCCAACCCCGCCCAGATAATGCCCGGAAACGGTGGATCGCCCATAGCCTCGTCGCTCGCGGTCGCCTCTATCTTGACGAGGGCGCAGTGACGGCCATTTGCCAAAACGGAACATCGCTCCTGCCGGCGGGGATTCATCGCATCGAAGGAGAGTTTCAAACGTCCGAGGCGGTGATTTTGTGCGATCGCCACGGTCAAGAAGTGGCGCGGGGCATTGTCAACTACAACAGCCACGAAATCGCCCAAATCCTAGGGCAACAGTCCGAAAAAATCCCCAGCATTCTCGGTTACGGCGGCCCCGAAACGGTGATCCATCGGGATAATCTGGTGCTGAAAGGGAGTTATAGCAGTGGACAAATTTGTTAGGACAGGCAAGGGGCTTATGGAGGTTAACTATTTAATCCGGTAATTGAAAAAGGCTCTAAACCTCTAGCGAGCAAGATGCTCGCATTACGGAATTACCGGATTATTTCCGTAAGTTTCATAAGCCCCTTGTTCCAGAGTCTCTACATGTCCTAACTGCCCTGGCTAGTGCTATAACCCAAGCGGGATAGCAAGCCTTTGGCCGTGCTATCCCTCAATTGTGCAGTGATCACAGTGATTACACCCATAGATTAAATTTGCCTAGTGCAGCGTCAATGCCAAGAATGAGGATGTTTGTAGGGTGCTGTTAGCGAAGCGTAACGCACCGTCCCATTGAGCGTTGGACATTCAATACGATCCGAATATTAAGGCTTGACCCTGCACTAGTGCTTAGTCAAAGAGATAGTGCCGAGTGAGAAGAGTAAGATGAAGTCAGTTTCTCAACCAAGGCTGACATGGTCAAAAAATACGTTGTGCGCTTAAGCGACGAAGAACGACAAAACCTCCAGGAAATTGTCACCACGGGGAAACGAGCTGCGGCTCTGATCAATCATGCCCGAATTCTCCTCAAAGCCGATTGCCAGCAATCCCCCGGTTGGCGAGATCAGGATATAAAAGAAGCCCTTGATATTAGCCTTAGAACCATTGAGCGAGTGCGGAAACGATTTGTCGAAGAGGGGCTAGAGGCAGCCTTAAGCCCTCGTCCCCATCCCCGTCGCCCCCGAAAAGTGGATGGGCACACGGANGCACACTTAGTGGGCGTGTGCTGTAGTGAACCGCCCGCAGGTCAGGGGCGATGGACGTTACGTTTATTAGCACAGCAGATGGGTGGAGTTGGACTATGTCGATGACATCAGCCATGAAAGCGTGCGGCAACTGCTAAAAAAAACGAACTCCAACCCTGGCGACAAAGCTGTTGGGTAATTCCACCCGAGCCAAAGCGCAGAGTTTGTCTGGCATATGGAGGCAGTCTTGACGGTCTATCAGACGGATTACACCCCAAACATGCCTGTGATTTGCATTGATGAAGCGAGCAAACAGTTAGTCAAAGAAACCCGCCTACCCATTCCGGCTCAACCGGGGCAGCCCGAACGGGTGGATTATGAATATGAGCGCAACGGGACAGCCAACCTGTTTATGGTCTGTGAACCGATGATTGGGTGGCGGCGCGTGACGGTCACAGAGCGTCGCACCGCAGTAGATTATGCCCACTTGCTCAAAACGTTAGTGGATATCGATTACGCCCAAGCCCAAAAAATCATTGTCATTCAGGATAATCTCAATACTCATTCCCCGGCCTCACTCTACAAAGCCTTTGAACCGGCAGAAGCACAACGCATCTTGAGTCGATTGGAATTCTGCCATACCCCCAAACATGGCAGTTGGCTGAATATGGCCGAGATTGAACTGAGTGTTTTGAGTCGTCAGTGCTTAAGTCGCCGGATTCCTGATCAGGAGACACTCAAGCGTGAAGTGGATGCCTGGCAAGACGAGCGCAATCATCAGGAAACATGGATTGATTGGCGATTTACAACGGCTGATGCCAGGCTAAAATTACAACATCTCTATCCGTCAATTGATTGTTGACTGGACACTAGACTCAAACTCATCAACGTTCCCTAGGTTGTTCTGAGGCGATGAGGTGGGTTTGAATCCACTGGTGCGCGTCGCGTTTGAGGCGGCTGACGGGTTCGGAGGTGAGGCGGGGAAGACAGTGCGCCATTAAGTCTAGGATGGGGATTTGGGGAAAAATTGCACTGCGATCGCACTGTTCATAGATCCCATTCCGCAGTTGCCAAATTTCCAGAGTCCCCTGCTGATAGCGCCACAATTCCGGAACCCCAAACTGTGCGTAGGCGGCGAGATGAGTCGGAGATGTGATGTCAATTTCGATCGCCAAATCCGGGGGCGGGTCAACCGTTAAATCAAGCCGACCCAACCCCACCATGCGGGCCGCATTTTGAATATAAAAACAGTCATCCAGTTCAATACCCACCTGAAGATCTTGCCGTTTCAGCGTTGTGGAACCGTAGGGTTCCCAGTCGAGTTCGAGGGCATCTAAGACCAGTTCAATCAAGATGACAATCAAACGCTTGATTTTTTCATGTTCTGGGAGCGGCATTCGGAGTTCAAGGCGGCAATGATGATAGGCCAGGCGGGGCAGGGTGCGATCGCACCACCGAGTTAAAATCTGCTCAAATTCCGCCCACTCAATGCCATTTAACCCCAAGGTTTGGCCGGGCTGTAGCTCAATTTTGCGTAGATCAATCGGGCAGGATTGGACAGCCATGGCGGGAGAGGGGAGCGACGCTTGTCGCCCCCATTGTAGCAATCGGCCTTAACCCTCTGAGGCCGGGTCATCGAGGATGCGGAGGCGCACCTGTTTTTCGCCGGATTCATCAAGCTGCACCTCGATCACATCCTGGGTGAGGACGTGGAGGCTGTTGAGGAGCGATCGCAGGTGAGGATTGCTCGCCCCCGTGTCCACATAGAGGCGATCGGCGAGACTGCCCAAGCGTCGCCAGGTGGTGTAGAGCTTGCCCACAGTTTGCTCTAGGGTGGTGGCTTGTTTAACGAGGTCGGCGGTGGTGTTGAGACAGTCGAGGCGGAGGGCTTCTTCGAGGGCCATTTCCAGGTCGATATCGGCGCGGCGCAGGGTTTGCACTTGGGCGGCAGCGTCAAGGTATTTCGAGAGGTTTTTGGCCTCCGTGGTGAGGGTTTTGACCATGTCGAGGTTGGGGGAGTTCGCCGCTTCCCCTTGAATAGTTTTCAGGTGAGCATCGGGGAGTTTTTCCATTTCCCGGACGAGGGGGGCAATGTGGCGCGGGGCGATGCTGCCGTCGGCGGCTTTGGCTTTGATTTCGTCGGGGAGGAGGTCGGAACTGACGGCTGTCCATTCGTCGGTGAGTTGTTTGACTTCGCGGCGGGTGATGCGATCGCCCCCTGCTGCGGCCTCACTCACCATCCGCTGCACTTCGGGGTCGGCTTTGGCAGTTTCCATAAAGGCGTTTTTGCTGAACCGATTGATCGCCGCCGGGTCGAGTTGTCCTTCAGCCAGGAGGGTGTCGGCACTGTTGGCCAGTTGGATCAGGTTGTAAGCTTGGCTTTTGGTGATTTCCCGCTGTTTGAGCCAGTTGAGAAAACCGGTGCCGCGCCCTTCACCGCCACGTTTTTCGCGATCGCGCACCGCCCGCAAGACCCGACCCCGCCAAATATCCGTTTGCAGATCAAACCGCTCGCAGATATTCCACACTTCTTCTAATTGTTGAGCAAACTCATGGTCATGGATCTGATCATCGTCTGGATCAGGCAGTTGAAAATCAAAATCAGCGGGAACAGCGAGGGCCGCTGCGAGTTCGTCACGAGAAGGAGTGGTTTCCACAGGTCAAGTCGGAGGAAGATTGCGACGGCCATTATGCCACGTTCGTCCCGACCTCCTTTAAAATTCAGACGGTATCGAGCCATCTGGTTTGAGTGCGATCGCACTTCATCAGCAATCTGCTGAGTCAGTCGGTGCATCTAGAGGATAATGCTGACTCACATAGGCCATAACCTCTTTAACAAGGCTGATAATTTCCTTGTAGGGCGGTTGGCTTTCATGTTCTTGATGGGTGTAGAGCCAAATCGGACATACTATTTTTCGTTGATAAAAGACAAGATAGATACATCGCCCATATCTGGCAGCTCCTTGTAATCCAGGGAGGCGATTCCACTTCATTTTCCGCAATTCAGGAGCATCAAGCAACGGTTTCAGCTTTTCACGAAAACTGGGGATTGGCATACTGCCTTTAAATCCGAAAAACATTCCAAAAGTGATTCATTTTCAATGGCTGATAAGATTCCATCAATCAATGAATCGATAGCCAAAATAACGGCTAAAAACTCTCGACCAAATCCTTGTCGATAAGCTTGGTAAAACACAAATGCGGCCTGAATATTTTCGATAAGCCCAATCAATCCACCGTGATTAGGAGAATGAACAATGGAATAGGCCAAGTCTTTCAATGCTTGCTGACTTTCTTTTGGCAACTCATCCCATCGTTTTTCAATTTGCTCAGCAAATTCACCAATTTTTTGGGCACTCACTGCGTATTCTTGTTGTTTTAGTTTCGCTTTCTTTGCTTTGTCTATATCTCGATTGAGTGTTGCAATATCTCTTGGGGTCAATTCAGAAAAGTTCTTGAGTTCCAGAATAGCTGTACTCATATTTTTCCAGGTTATTTTGATACTAAAAAAATGAGAATATTATACATTTGTTCCCAAGCTTAACAGTTGTTTCCTTTATACACTTTTAGCCCAAATATAGGGGGGCTGATTGACTACAATATACCCCAAATTTTCGCCCGGCGAATACCATGCCTTCTTGAAATTAGTACGTCTGAACGATGATGGGAGGAAGATTGAGACGGCCACTATGCCACGTTCGCCCCGACCTCCTTTAAAATTCAGACGGTATCGAGCGAGAGTTTCGGCTTGAAGCGAGATCACCCGTCCTCAATCCCCAAAATCATCATGCTAGCCAGAGTTTGGAGTGCGTCTGTTGTCGGCATCCATGCCGTCCAAATCGGTGTTGAAGTCGATGTGTCCGGGGGTCTCCCCAAAACGATCCTCGTCGGTTTGCCCGATGCCGCTGTTCAAGAATCCCGCGAGCGCGTTAATGCCGCCCTGAAAAACTCCGGTTTCGCCTTCCCGATGCGGAAGATCCTCGTTAACCTCACCCCCGCCGATCTCCGCAAAGAAGGCCCCAGCTTCGACCTCCCGATTAGTATGGGCATTCTCGCCGCCTCCGAACAGATCAACACCCAACTTTTGGGGGATTTTATTTTTATTGGGGAATTGTCCCTGGATGGCAGTTTGCGACCTGTGGCGGGGGTGTTGCCCGTGGCCGCAGCGGCGAAACAGTTGGGGATGCGCGGCCTGATTCTCCCCGCTGACAATGCCCAAGAAGCCGCCGTGGTGGAAGGGTTGGACATTTACGGGTTTAAGTACCTCAGCGAGATTGCGGCCTTTTGCGATCGCCCCCAAGACCATCAACCCGTCACCCTCAATCGCGATGTCTTCAAAACCGAACCCTGGCTCGGCATCCCCGATCTCAAGGATGTGAAGGGCCAAGCCCAGGCCCGCCGCGCCTTGGAAATCGCCGCCGCTGGGGGCCATAACCTGATTTTCGTCGGGCCACCGGGCAGCGGTAAAACCATGCTGGCCCGCCGTTTGCCGGGGATTCTTCCCGCCTTAACCTTTTCTGAAGCGTTGGAAGTATCCCAAATTCATTCCGTGGCGGGGCTGTTGAAAAATCGCGGCACATTGGTACGGGAGCGACCCTTTCGCAGCCCCCACCATTCCGCGTCGGGGCCGTCGTTGGTGGGGGGTGGGAGTATTCCGAAGCCGGGGGAAATTTCCCTGGCTCACCGTGGCATCTTATTTCTCGATGAGCTAACCGAATTTAAACGGAATGTTTTAGAATTCCTGCGCCAACCCCTCGAAGATGGCCAGGTGACGATTACCCGGACGCGGCAATCGGTGGAGTTTCCCGCCCAATTTACCCTGATCGCCAGTACGAACCCCTGCCCCTGCGGCTATTACGGCGACACGATCCAGGCTTGTACCTGTGGCCCGATCCAGCGGGAACGGTATTGGGCGAAACTGTCGGGGCCGTTGATGGATCGTATTGATCTTCAGGTGGCGGTGAATCGGTTGAAGCCCGATGAGATGATGGGGCAGGCTCAGGGGGAAGGGTCGGCATCGGTGCGCGATCGCGTCCAACGAGCGCGACAGATTGCGAGCGATCGCTTTGCTGCCGAACCCCAAATCCAAGCCAACGCCGACATGCAAAGCCGCCACCTCCGCGACCATTGCGCCCTTGATGATGCCTGTCGCACCCTCCTCGAAACCGCAATTCGCAAACTCGGCCTCTCCGCCCGCGCCATGGATCGCATCCTCAAAGTGGCCCGCACGATCGCCGATCTCGAAAGCGCCGCCACGATCCAAACCCCCCACATCGCCGAAGCCATCCAATACCGCACCATCGACCGCATGCAGTGATTCCCCTTTAAAATAATCATCAGAATCACCCAAGAGGTCTATCATCATGAGCGTCTCACCCTTAACCGTGCAACGCCCCAGCATTGATGACTATTTCACCCAAGAAACTACCTCCGAACACCGTTATGAATATCGCGATGGACTCATCACTGAAATGACCGGTGGAACCCCAGAACATAATGAATTAAGCGGTAGTTTAGTGGTGCTATTACGCCTCGCACTCAAGGGAAAACCCTATCAAGTTTTTGCCACAGATCAACGGCTTTGGATTCCAGAAAAAAACCTCTACACCTACCCCGATTTAATGGTGATGCCTAAGCCAATTTCGCGCCAAGAGGGGCGATCGGATACGGTGATCAATCCCATTTTTATCGCTGAAGTTCTCTCCAAATCCACCCGCAGTTATGACCGCGACGAAAAATTTGAGGCCTATCGCACCATCCCCACCTTTCAAGACTATTTACTCATCGATCAATACCGGATTCACCTTGAGCATTATGTTAAACAACAGGATCATCAATGGCTTTTTACCGAGTATGATGATCCGGCTGCACAGGTTCACCTAACCTCACTCCCCATCGTGATTCCTGTGGCAGAGCTATACGCAGGGATTGAGTTTTAAACCCTCAATGTCGGGGCGAAAGATTTTTCGCCCCTACGCCAATTCGGGATCGACGTGAGCCAATTTCACCCAATCAGCCCACGGCATAGGGGGTGAACTTGCGTTTAAACTCCGAATGCCAGCCCAAGACAATATCATGAGCCGGAACCCCTAATTCCATCAAACGCTCTGCCACTGGCATTTCTGTGCCGTTATATTGCACCCACACTTTACCGTTTTGAATATCAAAGTGAAGCACGGGGCCAAAGACTCGTTTTGAACCTTGCCAACCCACATAAGCCAGTTGGTAATGATCATGAGTTTCATCAAAAATGAGTTGAGCTTGGACGGTGTCTCGATGATTCGCGATCGCACAATGTTCGCTCAAAATTTGCTTAATCGCGGCTCGATACTGTTCTAATTGATCCATCGTTCAATCACCTCCCGATCAGGATTATAAAGAATGAGTTTGACTTGATTGCGTTGTAGAGAACGCTGAATAAAGGGAAGCTCAAAAAAATCAGCATAGGTTTCAACTGGAACAGCCAAATAAACGAAGCGATCAGGCTCTTGTTCTTCAAGGGCTTGGCAATAATTGAGATACTGACCGAGAGCAGTGTGAAAACTACTAATATCGGAGTCTTGAATAAAACTTTTAATTTCAACGGCAATTTTTTCGGATTCACGTTCAGCCGCGATCGCACTCTCTGCCGCCAATTCAATTTGTAGCTTGATGGCTTCACTAATCGCAATCGGAAACGGATCATGGATAATCGTCCACCCATCTTTAATGAGTGCTGTTTTAACCTGTTGATGAAAAATGTCTCTTGCCATAGGGAATCGGGCGATCGCAATCAACACCCTCCAATTCTATCGCCACACTTTGCTAGACTGCTGACACAACAAGGGACGAACGACGAACCGATGAAAAAACAACGCCTGGATCTGCTACTGGTGGAACGGAATTTGTGTGAATCGCGGCAATGGGCGCAGCGGGTGATTCGGGCGGGGGATGTGAAGGTGAATCAGCAGCGGGTGGATAAGCCGGGGACGGAGGTGGCCATTGATGCAGAGATTGAGGTGAAGGCGAAACCGCCCTATGTGTCGCGGGGGGGGGAGAAGTTGGCGAAGGCGTTGGCGGTGTTTGGGGTGGCGGTGCGCGATCGCATCTGTCTCGATGGCGGCATTTCCACGGGGGGCTTTACCGATTGTCTGTTGCAACAGGGGGCGAAACAGGTCTATGGCGTGGATGTGGGCTATGGCCAGGTGGCTTGGTCACTGCGCCAAGATCCCCGCGTCATCCTCAGAGAACGGACGAATCTACGCCACTTGACCCCGGAGGATCTTTACGGTGAGGCGGATCGGGCGGATCTAGGCGTGGCGGATCTGTCGTTTATTTCCCTGACGAAGGTTTTACCGGCTTTTTGGGCCTTGCTCGCCGCGCCACGGGATTTAATCGTGCTGGTGAAGCCACAGTTTGAAGTGGGGAAAGCACGGGTGGGAAAAAAGGGGGTGGTGCGTGATCCCCGCGATCATGCTGATGCGATTTGGGGGGTGATCACGGCGGCGCAGGGGTTGGGCTGGCAGTATCAGGGTCTGGCCTGGTCGCCGATTACGGGGCCAGCGGGGAATGTGGAATATTTGCTCTGGTTGAGGGAAGGGGAGGGGGAGGGGATCGATCTCAGTATGGTGCGGGAGTTGACGGCAGGCGCGATCGCAGCCCTCCGTTAATCTCGATCAATTCAGGCCTCAATACTTAAGTTCCGCAGCAGGACGAAACCCCCTTGATATAATGCAAACCAGCGTCCAACATCGGGGAAGATTGCTGTGAAATTTGGGATCGACATGGGACATAATGCACCGCCAGATACGGGTGCATCGGGCTGGGCGAAGGAAGACGACCTCACTAAGGCCGTTGGCACGCGGGTGAGGGCCAAACTCGCCGCTCTGGGTCATATTGCGGTGAATTGCAATCCGAGTTCTGCCTATAGCGTCTTGGATTCCCTCAACAAGCGGGTCAGCATAGCTAATGCGCAAAATGTGGATCTCTACGTTTCGATTCATTTCAACGCGTTCAATGGCAATGCGAACGGGGCAGAAGTGTTTGCGGTTAGTTCCTCTGGGGAACGCTACGCCAAGCCGGTTTTAAGTGAAATTGTGCGGCTGGGCTTTTTCAACCGGGGGGTGAAGGATGGATCACATCTCTATGTGCTGAAAAATACCTGGATGCCCGCGATTTTGATTGAGTGCTGTTTTATTGATTCCTGGCGCGATCGCGACCTCTACGACACGGAACGGATGGCTAATGCGATCGTCACCGGCCTGACGGGGCAAAGTCCCGTGGTGACTCCCCCCCCCAACACCGAGCAAAACACAGGCGGTTCCACACCTCCCACTTCCTTTGATGCCCAAGTGTTGAAACTTCAGCAGCAGTTAAATCAGTTGCAAATTCGCGATCGCAACAACAAACCCCTCGGCGAAGATGGCCTGATCGGCCCCGCCACCCGTTTCGCCACCCAACGCTTCAACGACCTCATGGCCATCACCAGCGGCGACACCGCCAGCGCCGCCACCTGGAAAGCGATCGCCGAAATCCTCGCCCGTCCCATCCTCCGCCCCAGCCACGCCACTGGCAAAGCCGTGCGCTATGTGCAATTCCGGATCGGAACCGCGATCGACGGTATTTTTGGCTCCCAAACCGCCACCGCCGTCCGTCGCTTCCAACTCCAAACCCACATCACCGTTGACGGCATTGTCGGCCCCCAATGCTGGGGTAAACTCCTCGTCTAGGCCATCCGCCGCCCATTTTTTGAGGTCAGGATGACTGACGGGCGAACAAGCTGCGATAGACGGGCTGGCCTTTGCGGTGGGTGGCGCGTTCCCGTTCAGTGGTGACGGGGAGGGGGTTTTCTGGCAACCAGGGGGCATCGTGTTGACAAACAAAGGCGGGATGGGCGGTAAATTGGTGGGTCATTTCTTGGGCGATCGCCTCCACATCCGACTGCAAAAACACCCGCGCCCCCCCAGGTAACCGCTCCGCCAACAACGCCACCAACTCCGGCTGCACCACCCGCCGCTTCGCATGGCGCTGCTTAAACCACGGATCAGGAAACTGAATCGACACCCACTGCACCCGACCCGGCGGCAACGAGTCGAAAATCTGTACCCCGTCCACATTGACATTACAAAATAAGTAATGCAGATTTTTTAACCTCTCTTCATCCCGAATTCGGTTCGCTTCCTCCACCAACGATTCGCGAATTTCCAGCCCCAGAATATTCCAATCCGGTTGTAGCGGCGCAAGCATCAACGGAAACCGCCCCCGCGCACAGCCAATATCGAGGTGAATCGGTCGGCTCATATCCTCAAACACCTGCGACCAATCCGGCAACACCACCGGGTTTTGATATTTTTTCGCAAGGGGGTTAACGTGCTGACGAACGCGGACTCTAGGCATGGCTCAAAGGATGAAGGATGACGGCAGAAGGCGGAAGGCGGAATTGGATGTTAGAAATCCCAGTTGATCAGGGGCTGAAGCATTGCCAATAGTCGCATCGATCCCATGGATTCGATCAACCGTGCAATGGGGTGGCTTAACATTCTGGGCAGGGAGCAAGGGTTGCTACCGGGGCCGGGATCACAATATATCCGGTTTCGGTAGTGCCGAAGACCCAATTGCGATCGCGCCCCCAATACCACCAGTGGGCGGCGATGTAGGCACAGAGGAGGCTATCGAGTTGGTCTTCGATCGCTTTTAGGGCTTTGCCTGTGAGGGGGGCGAAATCGGGGAGGGCGGGCAGGGGAGATAAGAGCGGGGGATCTAAGCGGGGCAGGACGGTGTAGAGATAGGTGCGGAGTTGGGCGAGGGCTGTTTTGCGATCGCTTAATCGTCCCTTTTTATATTTCAAAATCCGATCCAACCCAAACAGGTGAATCATCGCCGGATGGGGAAACACCTCGATTTGATAGCGGCCGAGAGCTTGGGGGGTGATGTCCGGGGCATGGTGAAACCCCCGCTCGGTGAGTGCTTTCCCTAACCCCACGGTTTGCCGAGCGAAAGGGCGGCCCTGATTGGCGGGATAGCAGCCTGCATGGTAGCGGCCAAAATGGCGATGGGTGAGGCGATCGGGGCGGCGGGTTCCGGTGGGGTTGGGGATAATCGTCGGGGCATCGATGGCAATGATGCCGGGGTCAGTGGGGGCAAGGGTGCGATCGCACCAGTCCAACACATCCGCCGCCGTCGCCACCGTTCCCCAATCCACAAACCGCAACCCCACCCCATCCCACCGCAACCCACAGACCCCACTCGCCCCCGACGACCACCCCAAATCAACCCCTAAACAATTCATGGTGTGGAATTGAGCGGATCAGCAAAGGTATTAATATCACCACCGCCCACCCGTTGAAAGCCCTGTTGCGCCCCAGCATTGGGAGTCAGTTGGCGGCGTTGATTGCTAGGAACGTTAGGGGCTTGGGGTGTGGCCGTCGTGGGATTGCCGGGGGTTGGATTCGTGGGGATGGCGCGGCGGCCCGTCGGCGGCAAGGCGGGGATAGCCGTGGGTGTGGTGGGCGTATTCCGGCGGGTGCGTGTGGGTGGCACAGCGGGAACCGCACTCGACGGCACAGCAGAATTATCCGGAATGCCGAGATTATTGGCGTTGTCATAACGCGAAGTCTGGGGCGTTGGGGCCGCATTGGCGGGAGTCCCTGGCCCATCGGTGGCATTCCCCTGCTGCTCCAGTGCCGTTTGGAGGGGATTTGTGGTCGGTTCAGCGGTGGGACTCTCCCCGTTAAGAGCGCGATCGAGGGCGGAACGCGGCGGGGGTTGATCGGGCTGGACAGTGGTGGCCGAGGTGGCATTATCCGCCGGAGTCGGGGGCGTGAGCAGAGGATTATCCGCGTTTTGCTGCGCGTTATCGGCCTCCTGTTGCTTCATGAATTGTTCGAGCAAACTGGGTTCCTGTTCACCCTCTTCCGGAGAGGAGGCCGGCGGAGCACCCGTGTAGGAACTCTCTGACCGGCCAAACCAAAAGGATAAATCCCCTAACTCCGCATCTTTTTCCAAATCCTCACGGGATAAGGTGGGGTTGAGGCGCAAAATGCGGTCAATCCAGGGGCTATCGGCATGGCTTTCACTGAGCCAGTTGGGGTTGAGGATATAGCTCCACAGTGATGCTCCCACCAAAACCCCCACGACGGTCGAGCCGATCACCATGGGACGTTTATAAAATGGGCGGGGAGCGAGATCTAGTCCCTCAACGGGGTGATGTGGGTGATGTGGGTGATGGGAAGAGTGATGCGGATGAGAAGACATGGCACAACGGGCACGACTTCTTTAGTTTAAGAGATTTTTTGCAGATGGCCAGGTGTGGGATCAACGGGCGACTTGGAAGAGGATCACGCCACCAACGCCAAGGCCTAAGACATTGGTGATCCAGGCGGAGGGAAAGGGGGGAATGACACCGGCCACGCCCATGGCTCCGGTGGTGGTGAAGAGGGTGTAATACAAAAAGATGGTCAAGACACTAATGGCGAAACTGGTGGCGCGTCCCCCTTGCGATCGCGTCCCCAACGCCGCCCCCACCAGCCCGAAAATGAAGCAGGCAAAGGGAAAGGAAATTTTTTGATGGAGTCGTACCGTGATTTTACGAATTTGTTGTAAATCACCACTGATGCGCAGCACTTTGAGATGGTCGCGGGCTTGGGCGATGGTCATTTCGGTGTTATCCCGCACCCGTTCGACCAAATCGAGGGGAGCGCGGGGCAGTTGCAGTTGTTCGCGGTCAAAGCGGAGAATATTCCGAAACGACCCATCGGGATCGATCAGATAAATCGTGCCATTGAAAAAATCCCACTTCCCTTCACGGGGATTCCATTGCGCTGAATCGGAGGTGATGATCTGATTGATGCCCTGCTGACTGCGATCCACCACGGTGAGCTTATGCATGGATTGCCCGTCGTAGCGTTCGGCATAGAAAAGGCGACTGAGGACGTTGCGAGATTGGCCCGTGTCATCGACCACATCGTGATATTCCGGATAGAGAATGTTGCTGTCTTGGAATTGGGGGGTTTCGCCGGTGAGGGCTTCTTCAAGGGTGATGGCGGCGTAGTAGTTGGCACGCGGTACAACGATATCGTTAAAAATAAAGGTCAACGCCGTGATCGCTAAACTGACGATCAACCCCGGCACAACAATCCGATACACACTCACCCCCACGCTGCGCAGGGCGATCAGTTCGCTATCGGCGGCCAAGCGACTGTAGGCCATCAGGGTAGCCAAAAGGATCGACATGGGGAAGGCGTAGCAGATGAATTGGGGCGAACTGAGGGCGGCCACTTTGAAGGCCACCGAGAGGGGTAGACCAAATTCCGTCACCCGCCGCACGAGGTCGAACAATACCCCCACCGCAAACCCCAGGGAGGAAAACAGCCCAACGCCAAAGAGGAACGGCGCGAGAATTTCCCCGATGATGTAGCGATCGAGGACTGACCAGGGAGCACGGATGCGGGGAAGTTCTAGGGCCATGGGGGTGCAGGAGTAAAACGAAACAGGATGGGGGGGCGTGGGTGTGAACCGGACGGGGCGCGATCGCGCCTGAACCTAGGATAATTCTGAATCTCGCTAACCGTTTAAATTTGGAAATCCTCACCGAGATAATACTGACGCACGAGATCATTCTCGTAGAGTTCATCGGCGGTGCCGGAGGCGAGGATCGTGCCTTCGCGCATGATGTAGGCGCGATCGGTGATGGCGAGGGTTTCGCGGACGTTGTGGTCGGTGATTAAAATTCCCATGGGGCGATCGCGCAATTGGGCCACCATTTTTTGAATTTCCGACACCGCGATCGGGTCAACCCCGGCAAAGGGTTCATCCAGCAACAGAAATTCCGGGCCATATTGTCCCGTCGCGAGAGAGCGGGCTAATTCCGTCCGCCGCCGTTCTCCCCCCGACACGTAGCAGCTTTTGGTGTGGGCCACCTGTTCGAGGCGAAATTCACCGAGGAGGGTTTTGAGGCGGTAATGGCGTTCTTGGGGGGAAAGGGGGCCTTGTTCGAGGACGAGTTCCAGGTTTTCAGCAACGGTGAGGTTACGAAAAATGCTGGCCTGTTGGGTGAGGTAGCCGATGCCAAGGTGCGATCGCTCATTGAGCGATAGTTTTGTGATTTCGCGATTATTCAGCCACACCGTCCCCTCATTGGGTTTCACCAGCCCCGTCGCCATATAAAACGTCGTCGTTTTCCCGGCTCCGTTCGGCCCCAACAACCCGACAATCTCACCCAAGGACACCTGCACCGTCACCCGATCCACCACGACCCGCTTGCCGTATCGCTTTTTGACATTTTTAAGGTAGATGGTCATGGGAGGTTAAAGACTGATTAAGGATCGCCCATCGAATATCATCCCAGGAAATGCAGATCAGCGCCAACGGGGCCGGATCATCCCTGGAATGGTGGGTTATCGTGGTCCATTGAGGTCAGATGGGCGGGGATTAAACGGGTCTGGGGTTGCGGTGGGCGGGGCTGGGACTTCATCGCTGTAGGGGCGTTTGAAGGCGGGTTTGGGGTTGAAGGGGGGCGCAGGTTCTGGGGCGGGGGTCGTTGGCGGCGCGTCGGGGTCAGAAATGATGTAGATCGATTCCACTTGGCGATCGGGTTGGGGCGTGGCGATGAAGCGACCCTCCTCGATCAAGTAGGTGACGGTTTCGCCGCGAATGCTGTTGCCCTCTTGGAGGACGTAGACATTGCCCGTCATCACGATCCGGCGTTCGCGGCTGAAGTATTGCGCCTGGGCCGAGGTGGCTTGGATTTGGCGGGCGGGATAATCGACGCGAACATTGCCCGTAGCGGTGATGATGCCGGTGATTTGGTCGGCTTCTTGGATATCAGAGCGGACGGTGATGGCGCGACCGTCTTGGGCGATCGCCGGGGTTCGGCCCCCAAGGGCGATCGCCCCCCCCAACACCAGCGGCACAACCACAGTCCACAGCCAACGACGATTTAAAAATGGCACAGTACCCATAGCTTTCACAGTTAAAAACGGCCCAATACTCTAGATTCCCTTTTCCGCGCTGCTGTTCCCCTTTCCTGACGAATCGAGCCATTGCACGTCCGGCAGGGGGAAATCCATCCCTGCGTTCCCCTGAGCCGCATCATTCTGAACGGCTAACTGCTGAAGTTGCCCCAGGAGGGCCAAACTCGTCGCCATCAAGCGATCCACATCAATCCCTGAAAACTCCGGTTGATAGTCCCGCAGCCGCCGCACCCCTTCCCCCAGGAGCATTACCGCCCCCCGCTGATTGTGGTTTTCCAAGTGATAGCAAGCCACCGCCACCTGTAACACCCCTTGATAGAACTGCTTTTCAGGCTCTAGGGCTTCGATCCACAGGGCTTCGAGGGTGTCATGGCAGGCGTAGAAGTCTTGGCGCTGAAATTCGCCAATGGCTTGGCTGAAGGCATTTGGAATCATGGAACTGGTTAGGACAGACTTTCCCGTGCTTTGATCAACTCGTCCATGGTGATGTCTTGTTGGTCGCCGGCGAAGTCATTATCGGGGGTGATGAACAGCATACAGTGGCATTCTTTGCGTTCCCGCATCGGCACACAGGGACAGTTCCAATAGGCGGCTTTGACCTCGGCTTCTTTGTCTTCGTAATGGCGGCAGGGGCACAGGGGTGAGCCGAGTTCGTCTTTATGGCGGGCCAGCCCTTCAATCACAACGGCGGTGACAGACGGATCAACACAAAAGTAGGTATCGGTGCGCTTGGCGTAGGTTTCCGAAAAACTTTTCATCGCTTCGAGGGTTTTTGTGCCGTTCTGCGGTTGATCGTTTGTCGAAGTCATAGGTTTTGTGGTGTAATGCTAGACAATTTCACCAGCATTGTATCGCAAGCTGCTGACCTCTTCCTATGGCCCTTCCCTGGTTCCGGGGGCTGTTGTCCCTGATTTTTCAAGAGACTTGCCCCCTGTGTTACCAAACGGCGGCAACGGTATTCTGTCCCGATTGTCAGCAGCGGGTGCAGGCCTGTCAGCGATCGCACCCCCCCGAACCCCAAAAAATCCTCGCCTGGGGAACCTATCGTGAGGGGTTGCGCGAGGCGATCGCCGCCCTCAAATTCAAAAACAACCCCCAACTGGCCCGCCCCCTCGGTCATTGGCTCGCCGCTGCCTGGCTCGCCCAAGCCCCGCCCAAGCTGCGCCCCATCGTCGTCCCCCTCCCCATGCACGCCGCCAAACGCCAAGAGCGGGGCTTTGACCATGCCGAACTGTTAGCCCGTCACTTTTGTCATTACGCCCATCTCCCCCTCGCCGCCCAGGGTCTCGAACGCAGCCGCGCCACCCAAGCCATGTTCCAACTCAACGCCCAAGAACGCCAGCGCAACATCGCCGGAGCCTTCACCCTCGGCCCGGATTTTCGCCGTCGTTTACCGAAACGGCCGATCCTCTTGCTCGATGACATTTATACTACGGGAGCAACGGTAAAAGCAGCGGCTCAGGTGCTCCGTCGTGCTGAATTAACCCTCGCTGGAGTTGTTGTCCTGGCTGTGCCCCACCGGTCTTCCCGTTCGACTGTGCCGCGATCGCCCTCTCGCTAAATCTCCCATGACTTCCCTTCCCCTCAAAACCCGCGTCAACCAATTTTTCGCCAAACCCATGGTGCGGTGGTGGATTGTGGGTCTTTTTTTCACTGGGTTTAACTTTCCCCTGCTCTACGTCCTCAAGGAAGTGGCCGGCTTCTCCGTGGCGATCGCCTCCCTGATCGCCGCCGAACTGACCACGATCATTCGCTTTTTCCTCAACGATCGCTGGGTCTTCGGCCATCCCGCCCCCACCTGGAAACGCTTTTGGCAATACCACGTCACCAACTTTGGCAGTTTCGTCGTTTGGTGGGGGGGCGTGAACCTGTTTGATGCGATCGGTGTTTACTATCTGCTCGCGGCCCTCCTCGCCACCTTCACCTCTGTGGGGTTGAGCATGATCACCAATTTTCTCTGGATTTGGCGAAAAAAGCCCTCTTCCTCCGACCATTCTGCCCCTTGACCGCCTCAATTGTTGTCAATTCCTAAAATTCTCCGTAAAAGTGGCTCGAAATTGAAAAACTCGTTCTATCTTAAGGGTTGAGCTTCGTGCTCACAGAGACGCTGTAACGTAAATCTAGCCTCTGAATCACTCTGTTCCCCCCTCGGTCGTACCGATGGCGGCGTGTCAGACTCTCATAATTCCTCAATTGTGGGAAGATATCACGGTTGGATTGTACGTCAGCCAACAAAAGGAACTCACGCAAGCTGTTAGGGTTTGTTGTGAGTGAAGCATCATTAAATAGGACTTAATTGATCGTTAAGGAGTTGTCATCTTGAAAAAAGTAGAAGCTATTATCCGGCCTTTCAAGCTCGATGAAGTCAAAATCGCCCTTGTCAATGCAGGCATCGTGGGAATGACGGTCTCCGAAGTGCGCGGTTTCGGTCGCCAAAAGGGGCAAACGGAACGCTATCGGGGTTCAGAATACACGGTGGAATTTCTCCAAAAGCTCAAGGTGGAGCTAGTTGTGGAAGATAGCCAAGTGGCCATGGTGACGGAAAAAATCATCGCGGCATCTAGAACGGGTGAGATTGGAGACGGGAAAATCTTTGTGACCCCCGTTGAAAAAACGATTCGGATTCGGACTGGCGAAGAAAATCTCGAAGCGGTCTAGCGATCGCACCCACACCACCGATTCAATCCAGGGTTGGCCCACGCCAACCCTTTTCGCTGGCAGGGGTTCAGGATGCGATCGCGTACAATCAAAGCAGCATTGCTAGGGAATGCGCCATGACACACCCGGCAAGCCCACGCCCACCCCACCTCACACCCCAAGCCTATTTTGAGTGGGAAGCCCAACAAGACTTGCGCTATGAATATTTTGATGGTGATGTTTTTGCGATGACCGGGGGAACCTTGCCCCACGCTGATATTGCCCTCAATTTAGCCAGTCTATGCCGCGCCTCTCTGCGCCGATGCTGCGAGGATTGTGGCCCCGTTCGGCGCGGAGGTGGTCGATGAATTGGCGGGCGGTGCGGCCGGAGCGGCCATTGTGGCGGGTGGCCCATTGGCGGGCGCGGAAATCGAGGTCATCGGGGGGGATGTCGAGGCCTGCGGCTTGGGCGAGATGGCGGACGATCGCTAAATACAAATCTTGATCCGCCGGGCCAAAGGTGAGGGTGAGGCCGAAGCGATCGCTAAAGGACAACTTTTCCTGTACCGTGTCCCAACTGTGAACCTCTTCGCGCTCCATTGGACGGGGGCGGTCTTCAAAGAATTCGCGGATTAAATGGCGACGGTTGGAGGTGGCATAGACCACCACATTCGCCGGGCGAGCCGTGACGCTGCCTTCAAGCACCACTTTTAAGGATTTAAAGGCTTCGTCATCTTCTTCAAAGGACAGGTCATCCACAAAAATAATGAACTTTTGCGGCAGGTTGCGGAGGGGATCGAGGATTGCCGGGAGATTGTGCAACTCGGCTTTGGCGACTTCAATGAGGCGGAGACCGCGATCGCCGTAGGCCGTTAGCAACCCTTTAATCAGCGACGATTTCCCCGACCCCCGACTACCGTAAAGCAACACATGCAACGCGGGTAATCCCTGTAATAAATACTCCGTATTGCTGATCAGTTGGGCTTTTTGGTCGTCGTAGCCCACCAACTGCGGCAACTGCACCGGGTCGGGGTTGGCAATTCCGTGCAACGCGCCTCCTTGCCACCGGAACGCCCGATACTGTCCCCATTTTCCGACCCCTTGCTGCTGGTAATGCTGGGCGAGGGGCGCGATCGCATCTGGCCAATAGTGCCAATCACTCAAGAGCGTTTTTCCGTCGTCTCCCGTCCAAATCACCGGAGACTGGGGCAACTTACACACCGCCCGCACCCAGTGGGCAAGCTGAGCCGGATCGCAGTGGGCCAATTGTTGCAAGGCGTGGAGATCATGGCGAGCGGCAGCTGATAAAGTCGGGTTAATCGCTGGGAAGGGATGCCGTTGCGCCGCCTGACTAAAGGGATTATCCGATCGCAAAATGGCGGCCGTGATCAACGCGGGCCAACTCTTGCCCGTGGCGGCGATCGCAGCAAACCATTGCCCATAGGCCTGGAGCGATTGGGTGGCGTTGCCGCCTTGGAGGGTCGTTAAAAGCTGTAAAAACTGTTGCGCGATCGGTTGTGCCACCACATCACGATAGAGCAGCAGAGACGCAGCCTGTTGTTGGAGAAGATGCAGGGAGGGATTGACGGCAGACATGGGCAATGACTTCAGGGGGGTTTGTTTCAATTATTGCGAATCTTGGCGACGCTTCCCGATTAAATCAGATCCCCGCACTGGATTACCCCTGTGACAAGGCGGCTTTAGGCCCTTGCCCCTGTGGATGAACCGCCCCAGCCCCAGTGCGATCGCCTCCCTCACGGTTCCACGATCACCGGTGTGCCCAGCGTCACCGCTGCAAACAACGCCTCAATATCCGCATTCCGCATCCGCACACAGCCATGGGACACCGCTTGACCAATGAGCGACTCGTCCGGCGTGCCATGGAAGCCGATCGCATTCGTCCCATCCGTCCAAAACCCGATCCACCGCGCCCCCAACGGATTATCCGGCCCCGGCGGCACGATCGCATTGGTAAACGGATGCTGCCAGGTGGGGTTCGCCACCTTTTGGCGGACGTGAAATTCCCCCGTAGGGGTTTCCCAGCCTGAGCGCCCGACGGCAACAGGATAGGACACGATCAGGGTTTCGCCGTGGTAGTAGTCCACACGGCGATCGCTCAGTCGCAACACCAGCCGCTCTGCCGTTGGTAAAAAGGATTCCCCCCGGCCCAGCCCCGGAATATCCACCCCCGCCGAGATCACAATTTCCGGCATCGCCCAACCCACCGCCGGCCAACCCGCCAGCAGTAAACTCCCCAAAATGATCCCCATCGGCCAGCGATCGCGCCCCTTCATCGCCACTCCTCCATTGCAAACCCATCCCGCTCTGACAACACCACACTACTCACCCAGGCTTGCAGGGCTTCGGTGATCGTGATTTCGCGGGTTTGGTGGTACGAAGTCGGGATGCGGAGGGTTTGATTGTGAAAATAGCCCGTGGCGAGGGCCTGTAAAATTTGCATATTTTCCGGACTCGCATCATCAATATCTTCGCAGACTTGGAGGCGTTTGCCCTTGAGATCGCGGCGAAGTTGGGCAAGGTGTTCGGGGTCGAGCCATTGGTGCAGACTGTCGGCGGTGAGTTTCGGCTGAAGGCGGATGTAGTGGTTCGGATAGCGATCGCCCAAGGTCACCACCTGCTGCGCCGTCTCTTCCATCACATCCTGGGGCGCATCCATCAGCACATCGGCAATCCGTTTTCCCCACTGGGCCAGCCCCCAATGTTTCGTATCTTTGTAGGGATAGCCCGTCGTACTTTCCCCCGTCCCAATCGATAAAATCCGCAAATCTTTGAGGGCATAGCCCAGCTTTAACGCCGCCACGATCGCACAGGTACTCGGATTATTCGCCCCCACGCCCCCATCCACCAGGGAGCAACTGTAACCATTGGCCTGAAGTGGATAGGAGGGAAAAAATGTCGGAGCCGAAGCCGAACAAATCACCGCCTCCCACACCTTGCTCTGGGAATACCACGCCGCTTCCCAACTTTTAAAAATCACGGGGTGACGTAGCATCGTATCGTAGGCGGTGATCAGGAGTTTGGGGGTCTGGCGTTGCAGATCCGCGAGAGTGCGCTGGCCGTATTGTTCTTTGAGGACAGATTCTAGGCCCGCGTGGGAAAATTTGGGGGCCGACAAGCCATGTTGCAAGACTAAGGGCAAGCGTTGGGGCGCGAAATAGCCCCAATAGCCCTGATAGGGAAAAATCCGCCGCCCTTTTTGCAGATAAAGCTGCATCATCTGTTCGCTGCTTGTCCCCAGGGCGAGACCTGCCGCAAGGATTGCCCCCGTGGAGGTTCCGGCGATCAGGTCAAAGTAATCATGGATGCGCTTGCCGGTTTGTTGGAGCAATTCTGCTTCGATCAAGGCTAAAAGCTGGGCGGACAGCACGCCGCGCATCCCTCCCCCATCAAGACAAAGTATTTTAAAGGCCATCACTCACCACCCTAATCAATGTGCTGTTTTGCGCGTGTTTCTCTAAATCATACGGGTTGAGTTCCGGTGGGTGCTGGATTTTGAGAAAAAAGTTAGGAGAGAGGTGCGATCGCACTTCCTAGCGACCCAACGTGAGCCATTGAAAGAGTTGGTTCACCGTGAGGTCGAGCGCAAGATCGGAGAGGGTGGGGAGGGGTTGATCGTCGCGGTAGATGGTGATCTGTTGGGGCGGATGAAGCGTGAGAACGGCGCGATCGCCGGGGTCAATGAGCCACCCTAATTCACTTCCGGCGGCCAGACAGAAGAGGATATTACTCATCACTTTGGTGGTGGATTGGCCGGGGGAGAGGATTTCGATCGTCCAATCTGGAGGGGTGAGAATGGCGGCGGTATTGAGTTCACCTGTGGGGGTGAAGGGGATGTTTGCCCACCGCAGCACGGCAATATCCGGAACGAGGGAGCGCCCCCCGAAGGTGCAGCGCAGTTCTGGAAAGGCGGCGGCAATGGCTAACGATTCGGCGCTGTGGTTGATGGCGGTGGCGAGTTTGAGTTGCAGCCGGGAATGGTGGGGTTGGGGCATCGGTTTTTGATGGGCTGCGCCGTCGATATATTCCCACGCGGAGGATGTTTCAAGGTCGGCGGTTTCTAGGAACGCTTCGAGGCTGAGGGGGGCGGCAGTGGTGGGGGTCATGGGCAGAATCTGAGGGGATTCGTGTCATTTCAATAGTAATCGCAGGGGTCAAGAAGTTGTGGACTGGGAATGTCGTTCGGGGTGACATTTTTCGCAAAAAAATCGAGGCAGTGGCGCGATCGCGCTCCATCGGCTGCCCAGTGACGGCATCAATCCAGGGATTGAAGGATGCTTTGGATATTTTGTTTCAAAATCGGAAGTTGTTCTGCGATGTCTAATAATTTTTCACGATCGCGTCTCATAGGGGGATAGCTTCCTGAAGAACCTGGTGACGAATCCTGCTACGGAGTCCCTGCTCGGTGACAACATCAACGGGACATTCAAGCAGGTCTTGTAATTCCATGAGTAAGCCGCCTAAATCGAGTAAGCTGCGTCCTTTTTCTAGTTCAACTAAAAAGTCAATATCACTCTCGGCATCAGCTTCACCTCTGGCAACGGAGCCAAAGATGCGGATATTATATGCGCCATATTTGATGGCTAGGTTGAAAATGTCTGCGCGTTTTTGTTGTAATTTTTCTTTAAGGTTCATGGTCGGGTGTCATGGGTTATGGGGCGATCGCGCGGGTATGCCTCTAGATCGGATCGGCTGCTGGTTCAGAGGGGTTCTGCTATTTTTGTGAGTGAACCCATTTCGACGGTGACGGTATCGAGGCGATTATCGTTGGGACGATAGGAGAGAAGTTCGATCCCGATGGGTTCGCCTGTGGTTAAGTCTTTGATCAAAATGATGCCGTTGCCGAGTTCTGTGGCGATTTGATTTTTGCGGGGAGGTTGCCAGAAAACGGTGAGCAGTTCCATTTCAGGTTCGTAGTAGATTCTTACTTGTGCCATAGGGTTTCTCCTTCTTTGATTGCATCAGTTTGATAGGCTGTGATCAAAAAACCATCTCCGTTTAAACGACGAGCAACAGCAGCTACCCAGCGTTTTTCTTTGAGAATGAGGTAAAACAGCAGCACATTAGGATCATGACTACTGCGGCGAATTTTGTCAGGGTTCGATAAGGTTTGTTGAATTTCTAGTTCTAGATCAGCAATATCAGGATGTTTCAAGATTATTTTTTGCCAGTATTCTTCTGATGTGCGAACGGTAAAGTTCAGGGGTGTCATTACTTCAAATCTATTCGTCAATTATCACTTCCTGAGTTTTTTTGTGGTTTGCTTTGTGCTCGATAGGCATTTAATGCGGCTGTTTTGGTGTCGTCGGGGACGATGGGGAAGGTGCTGAGGATGTGGCTAAATTCTGCTTCGGTTAAGCCATACAAATGGGCGATGATGCCGTCGAGTTCGGCGCGGAGTTGGGCGCGGTGAGCGGGGTTGGTGCTGCCGTTCTGGTGGGAACCGAGACCAACGGCGGCGGCTAGGTCATCAAATTCCGGGGTGGTACAAATCAATTGCGCAGCGCGATCGCAAATCTCCCCAAACCACGAATCACCTGCTTGGAGGCGAGGGATTGGTGTTGCGTAAACATAAAACATATTGCAATGAGCCGTCACTTTTTGTCTCAATATAGAATCAACTATAAAGCTATCTAAAATGGCAGATACTAGAATTAATTCTCGATGATCAAGAAAATTCATAGATGTAATTAATGTATTACCTGTGAAAATCTTAGGCGGTAAAATTGTTGAAATCATTGTTCGCTCATTGGTGCTAGAAGCAACATCTCGAAAGCCTAAGCGATAGCCTTGATAATCCAATTTTTGCCCCTGATCAACTGCTTTTTTTCCTAAAACTGCCTTGCGTCCTTCCTGTTCATCAACCCAATAGCGCGGCTGGGCAAATTGATGATTAAATTGGTGGATCATTTTGCCTTCGTAGAGGGGGAGCCGTCCCGGTGCAGGTTCAGGTTTGAAAAGATGACTATCATTCGTCATATCAAATTCACGGGTTAGTTTTAGATTCCATTTGCCCTCGATTTTTTCGCCCAAGAGGGGAAATTTCAGCATTTTTTCAGCAATGACAATATCAATCGGCTGCTTAAACTCCATCACAGACAGCGAATCTGGTGACAAGCGACGCACAAGCGAAACTGATAAGTGAATTTTTTCATCTTTATCATAAAGAAAATCACCCAATTCGCTAGGTCTGATCGCTTCTCGTGGGTTAATACGAAAAACGCCATCAAACCCTTCAGTATAATTTCCCTTTTGAAATGCTAATAAAGAAAACTTGAAAGCGTGATGAACTGATTCAAAAATAAATTTTTCATTAGATAGTCCAAACAAGCTATCTAGTTGACATTGAGAAAATAGCATTTCTCGAAGCTGCTTTGAACCAAGATCCGTATAAATGCCTGCGGGCAAAATAATCCCACAGCGTCCACGCGGTCGCAATAGTTTAAAACAACGCTCTAAAAATAACTTATAAAGATTGATATCCGTCCCGGCTTTGCGACCGTTGACAATTGAAATCTGATTTGCATAATCTTCCGACGAACGATAATAGGCACTAACGTGGGGAAATTGGCTCTGGTAGTCATTCCAAGCCTGGGCAATCTCTGGATCTTCTAAAAGCTTTTTCTTTGCCTTTTGAAACGCCTTGATATCCATCTTTTTCTTCGTTACCAAGTCGCTATATTTGGCGAAAAATTCCTTCGCATTGGGTTTAAACACCTCCCAGGGTGGATTAGCAATAATCGCATCAAACCCGCCCCGCTTAAACACCGCATCAAAATGATAGCCCCAGTGAAACGGCTTCAACGCCTCAATATCTGCAATGTCTAATAACCGCTTTTTCGCCTTCCCCGTTAACTGCGCCTCCTCATACTGAATCCCCAGATTTTGACCAAATTCATCTAATAACAGTTTATTTAATTTAGCCTGCGACGCTTGATTTAACTTCTCGATGTGATTTCGTAACTGCAACAAGCGCGTTTCCTGTGGCAAATCTTCATCCACCGCCTGAAAAGCGTGTTTTTTGTACAGCGCAATACTTTTGTTTTTGTCCTTTAAAATCGCCTCATATTCCGAAGCCGCCAACCCTGACAATAAATTCCCCTGGATTGCCGTCGGCCCCAATAGATTTTTCTGCGTTGGATCGTGGCCAAACTGTCGCCCACCCCCCAAACGATCGAACCCCTCCCCATCAACCCGAATCAACCCGATCAACGAATTACCCGCCATAATATTAAAATCAATATTCGGCAACGGCTCCAAATCTTCCACCCGTTTCGCCGCCGCCACCAACGCCAAAAATAACCGCAACTTCGCGATTTCCGTCGCCTCCTCCATGATGTCCACACCATAGAGATTGTCCGTAATAATCCGCTTCTTCACGTAATATTCTAACGACGGATGCCGAGCCACCTCCTGTAACCAAACCCCGATTTTTTCCGTCGGGTCAAACCGCTGCACCCGCGCCACCACACCCTCGTAAACCGCGATTAACGTCTTCATCGCCGCCACCAAAAACGCCCCCGATCCACAGGCCGGATCGAGCAACGTTAATCCCGGCAAAATCTCCACCAATAACCGCTCACACTCCTCCGGAGTTAACGCCGCATACACCACATCCTCACAGCCCAACCGCTCCCGAATTAAGGTTTTAATCGTGCGATCGCAGAGATATTCCGTGATTTCCGGGCGCGTGTAGTAGGCTCCAAACTCCTTTTGGTTAATATATTTCTCGAAAATATAGCCCAACACATCCGGGTTAATTTCCAGCGGGTCTTTATCCGGGCGATCGTCCAAATGCCAGGAATACCGCGCAAACAAATTAAACACCGCCTGAAACGCTTCATCCTTGATCGTAATATCGGGATATTTTTCCTCAATGGGATGCCGCAAAAATAAACCGCCATTCAAATAACAAATTTTGCCTAACTGCTGGCGAATAGCCGGGTTGCGCTCATACTCCGGTTTCGCAAACCCTTCAAAAAATAAATCCTTCAAAAACCCGTAGAAATTCTCACCCTGCGCCTGACACCCCTGTAATTTGTCCTGTAAATAGTTCGCATTGCCCCGATCGAGAAAATAGCGACGCTGCAAAAAATAGACAAACATCAACCGATTGAGCAACACCGAACCATACCACCGCCGATCTGCGATCGCGCCAATCCCCTCCATCTGGCCACAAAAATCAGCGTGCAACCCCTCAAAATCTTGAAAAAACTGCTTCGTAACCGCTTCAATGTCAAACCCTTTTTTCACCTTTTGGGTCACATCCACATGGGTTAACTGGTCTTCCTCGTTCCAATCAATCACCAACGCCTCTAACTTTTGCAGCAACGGCTCCGCACTTTGGCCGACGCGATAGGACTGCGATCGCACCTTGGCCCGCTGCCCCGGTTCCGGCTTCAACCACAGCCAATCCTGAGCCGTCCGCCCCCCATCCCCAAACACCAACAAATGCGCCTGACTGTATTCCTTGAGGCGGCTCGCCAGTTGTTTCCGTTGCTTCGGCGCGGGCATCTCAGCCCGGATGCACTGATACACCACAAAACCGCGTTTTTGCGCGATCGGGATGACCTCGAAGGTTTCCGCCTCCAGTGCCAGCGGCAACCCCGGCCCATCCACCCGATCCCATCCCAATTCCTCCAAAAACAGGGCCTCAAACTCAAACCCCGTTAAATACCGTTGCGCCCGACTGCGATTCAACATGATGGTAAACCTCTCTCAATTGTCTCAATCTACCCTAAAACCTTGCGTTGCCCTCATCCCCAGCCCTTCTCCCGTAGGAGCTACTGCTTATACATAACGTTCAAATGTTGGCCTAAGTTGCGAGCGATCCCCCTAAATCCCCCTTCACAAAGGGGGACTTTGAACGGCTCCCCCCTTCACAAAGGGGGACTTTGAACGGCTCCCCCCTTCACAAAGGGAACTTTGAACGGCTCCCCCCTTCACAAAGGGAACTTTGAACGGCTCCCCCCTTCACAAAGGGGGACTTTGAACGGCTCCCCCCTTCACAAAGGGAACTTTGAACGGCTCCCCCCTTCACAAAGGGGACTTTGAACGGCTCCCCCCTTCACAAAGGGGACTTTGAACGGCTCCCCCCTTCACAAAGGGAACTTTGAACGGCTCCCCCCTTCACAAAGGGGGACTTTGAACGGCTCCCCCCTTCACAAAGGGAACTTTGAACGGCTCCCCCCTTCACAAAGGGGACTTTGAACGGCTCCCCCCTTCACAAAGGGGACTTTGAACGGCTCCCCCCTTCACAAAGGGAACTTTGAACGGCTCCCCCCTTCACAAAGGGGGGCTGGGGGGGATCGGCGAGAGTGTCAGCACTGGGGTAGCAGTTTGTGTATCAGCAGTAGCCCGCAGGAGCAGAGAGCTAGCCCCGAAACAACCCCAGCGAGCAAATCACCTGCGCCCCTGGCTGCTGTTCTTCTGTGTCCATCACGCATAACAGGTTTTCCTCCCAGAGGACGCGGACTAAATGCGCCAGTTGTTCATTGCTAATGCCGGAGCGTAATTCTCGCTTCAGACGGGCGATCGCCTGCTGTTTTAACGGGTATTGATGGATGCCTTCAATGGCCCGCTCTAAGGTCTCCCATTCCTTGCCTTGGGTGAATAGTGGCTCGGTTTCGCGGCGATGTTGGCTATAGGCTAAGAGGCGATTGTAGGTGCGGGCGGCGGCGCTGCGGGGATTGCCGAGGGTTCCCGGTAGGGTTTTGCTCTGCTCGGTGATCAGTTCGCCGCCACGCTTGACGAGTTCGTGATGGTCGCGATCGCGCGGTAGCGGGGGCGTGTCGAGGCTGCATCGCGCCATCCGCAAGATCCGCATCTGGGATTGGGTGACGCTGTTGCCGTGGCGATCCACCCAGGCGAGGGCATCGGTGCCGCTGTTGGTGCGCAGATAGAGTAAGACCCCTTCGGGATCAAGGCCGGTGGGTTCGTGGGGACGGGTGGCATAGACCACATCGGGCAGGGCTTCGATTTCTGCTTTGAGCCGGGGATTGGCAGCGATCGCACTTTGCCAAATCTGCAACGCCTCGGAGGTGAGATCAACTTCGCCGTCTTCGTCCTCCTCATCCAAGACCCCGGATCGTTCATGGTACAGATTTAACAGCATTTCGCGGCTTTGCTCGTCCTCAAAAAAAGCCTCATCGGTTCCCACCACGTCCTGATTTTCCTGGAGGCGATCGCGCAATCGCCCCCGCAAATTAATCAACCGCTCCACCCCATCCGCCGGTAAAAATGAATAGCACATAATATCTACTGCCTCTTGACCGATGCGATCGACCCGCCCCGCCCGCTGAATGAGCCGAATAATCGCCCAAGGCAAATCGTAATTTAAAATAATCGCGCAGTCCTGAAGGTTTTGCCCCTCACTGAGCACATCAGTGGCGATGAGGACCCGTATCTGCTCCTGGGGTGCGATCGGTCGTTGATTACTCACCGGACTAAATCGCCACGCTAGGGCCGTGGGGTCGGAGGATTGGCCCGTCGCCACCGCTAGCCGCTCAATGCCCTGGTTTGCTAATGCCTCCCCTAGATACTTTGCCGTGTCCGCAAACTGGGTGAAAATCAGCACTTTCTCGTTGGGATGCTGCCCTTGGAGGACATTCACCAAGGCCGCTAATTTGCGATCGGTCGCTGGGTTCCACTCCCCCGCGAGGTTGAGAATACTCCGCAGGGCTTGGGCATCGTCGGCTAAATGTTCCGCCAGTTGTGGCCCGAAAAGATTCGCCCGCAACCATTTAAACCGCTGCGGGTATTGCTCACGATAGCGGTCATAGATCGCGGCGGCCCGTTGGCCAAAGGGGGAACCGAGCTGGGAATCGCGATCCTCCACCTCTGACTCGTCTTCCCAATCCTGCTGTAGGAGCGCATCGGGATCGGCATCTTGGGTGTCGAGTAAGGCCGCGTCCTGGGAGCCGATCGGGAGGGGGAGATCGTGAGCGATCGCATACAAGTACACTTCATTGCGGAGTAAATGCCGCTCGATGGACTGCAAGAATGCTGCGCCGCTACTTTCTAGGCGTTTAAATAAATTGGTACGGCAAAATCCCATCAACCGCTGTCCAGCGTGGGACAGGTTAGCCAGTTGTTGGGCTTCGGGGGGATTGGCGGGGGGGTTCGGTTCGGGGGCGATGTATTGGCCCAGACCATACCGGGGAAGACGCAGGGCATTGATCACATCAACGACGCGATCGCCATACAAGCGGCTGTAGGAATCGGTGTGGGGGTCGCCCATCGTGAAGCGTACCGTGCGGGGTCGCCGTCGGGGGAAGTAGGCGCGATCGCCGTTGGGAAATTGGAGATACGACCGTTCTCCGTCCTGATGGCCATAGGTTTTTTTGATGAAGCTGCGCGTCCGGCGCACCATGTAGCGGCTCATCAGTTGTTGCCAATCTTCCGGCTCGGTACTGTGCTCAAAGGCGAGGAGCGATCGGACGGGTGTAGCGGAATGTTTACGCCGAAACTCCATTTCACCGCCCAAGGTGCGCACATAGGCTTCGGGTTTAATCCCTAAATCTGCATCAGAATGCAGAAAAAGCCGTAACTGAGCCGAGAGATCAAGATAGGTTTTGTTGTAGGGCGTGGCGGTGAGTAAGATGCAGCGGCTGCCGCTGGTTTCGATATAGTCTTTGATCGCTTGGTAGCGTTTGCCGTCGGTGTTGCGGAGGTTGTGGCTTTCATCAATCAACACCAGACGGAAACGGGCGGGAATATTGGGTAACTCTTGAACAACACGACTGAGGGGAACCACCTTGGCCGCAAGACCGTAGCGATCTATATAGCCCTGCCACATTTTTTCTAAATTTTTAGGACAGATGATCAGCGTGCTCGTGCCGTGGTCTTCTTGATAGAGATAGGCGATCGCTGTCCCCACTAAAGTTTTTCCTAATCCCACCACGTCACCAATGATCACCCCGCCGCGACTGTTTAACTTTTTTGCCGCCACCTGTACCGCTGCTTCCTGAAAAGACAACAGACCAAACCCAGTGGGGGCGCGGTATTGGCTCAGACCGTCCCGTGCTTCCTGGGAGAGGTGATAGGCCATTTTGAGATAAATATAGTAGGGTTTGAGCGATCGCCCCGCCCAACTGCGATCGATGATGTCTGCCAGTTCTGCGGTAATATCCAGACAAAAATTATCCTCCCACCGCTCGACAAACCATTGTTCGAGCTTTTGGGTATCATCACGATCCACCACTTCCACATTCAGTTCCCCTTGGGATCTCAACCCGGAAAAGGTGAGGTTACTGCTGCCCACATAGCCAAGGATCGGCGTGGCGCGATCGTCGCGATAAATCAGATACAGCTTGGCGTGGAGGGGATGGCGCAGGAAAAGTTTAACCTGGAGTTTACCGGTGAGAAGTTGCGATCGCAGTCGTTTTAACCCCGCTTCATCGGCCACCGTGGGCGCACCATAGGTCAGTTGCCGCCGAAATTCCTCAGCCATCCGCGCTTTCAAGGCGATCGCCTGCCCCCGATCGATTCGATCCGGCTTTAAACCAATGGCTAAATCCCGCCGGAGCACATCGCTCGGCAGGCGATACATCCCCACCAACAAGCGACAGGTGCGCTCGCCCCCCTCAAACGGTTCAATATCCCGGTCAAGCTGTTGCCAGCCCCGCAGGTTAAAGTAGCCCACGCAAAAATCCGCCCGATAGGCCTGCTTCAGATAGGCTCGTAATTCCGGCAAGAGGGGCTGTTCAATATTGTCGTAAATGCTTGACATGGGCTTTACCGAGGGGAGATGCTCCCTATGCTAATTTTTTTTAGACCAAAAATCTGGAATGCAACATGATTTTGCTCCTTGCTGCGATCGCCCCCCTCCTGAAAACTCACTGCTACACTACGAAAACGGCTACGGGTGCAATGCCCTGCCCGCTGTTGCTCGTTGTTTCCCACTTCCTATGTCAACGTCCTCGACTTCCTCCAATCCTCAGTCTTTTCTCAATGCGCCCCTCGATGCGGGGATTACAGACCTAGGCGGTCACGATGGTTTTGATGCCCAAGACCCGCCCCGCCCCGACCTGATCAATACCTGCATTCATTGCGGATTTTGTTTATCGACCTGCCCTAGTTATCGTGTTTTGGGGACAGAAATGGATTCGCCTCGCGGTCGGATTTACCTCATGGATGCGATCAACAAGGGAGAAACTCCGTTAAATGCGGCGACAAGCCAACATTTTGATAGTTGTCTGGGGTGCTTGGCTTGTGTGTCTACCTGTCCGTCGGGGGTGAAATATGACGAATTAATCGCGGCGACGCGGCCCCAGGTGGAACGGAACCAGCCCCGCAATGGGTGGGAACGGGGCTTGCGATCGCTCATTTTCAACCTCTTTCCCTATCCGGCTCGGTTGCGGCCGTTGTTGGTATTTCTCTGGCTCTATCAGGTGAGCGGGTTACAAGCGATCGTCCGCCAGACCGGGATTTTAAAGCAACTCTTTCCCCGGTTGGCGGCGATGGAATCGATTTTGCCCCGGCTGAATTGGGGGATGATTTTTTCGGATCAATTACCGGACGTGATCCCGGCCCAGGGGGAGAAACGCTATCGCGTCGGGATGGTGCTGGGCTGTGTGCAGCGGTTGTTTTTCTCGCCGGTGAATGAGGCGACGGCGCGGGTGTTGACGGCCAATGGGTGCGAAGTGGTGATTCCGAAAACCCAGGGTTGCTGTGCGGCACTCCCGGCCCACCAAGGACAAGAGGCCCAAGCGGCGGATCTCGCCCGGCAGATGGTGGCGAGTTTTGCGGATCTGGATTTGGATTATATCGTGATTAATGCGGCGGGCTGTGGTCATACCTTGAAGGAATACGAACATATTTTGCGCCATGATGCGGGCGATCGCGATCGCGGTGCGGCATTTTCAGCGAAGGTGCGCGATGTCCATGAATTTCTCGCGGAAGTGGGATTAACCGCGCCCCTGTCGCCGTTGACCGATGGCGAATTAGCCGTGGTCTATCAAGATGCCTGTCATCTGATCCACGGCCAACGGATTACGAGCCAACCCCGCCAACTGTTGCAGCAAATTCCGGGGGTGACGCTGCGCGAGCCTGTGGATGCGGCGCTCTGTTGCGGCAGTGCGGGGGTGTATAACCTGCTTCAGCCAGAGGTGGCCGATGAGTTGGGACAGCAAAAGGTGGCGAATCTGCTCAATACGGGGGCGGATTTGATCGCGTCTCCCAATCCCGGCTGTTCGCTGCAAATCCGCAAACATTTACAGGGCCGAGGCGATGCGATCGCGCTCTACCATCCCATCGAACTCTTGGATCGCTCCCTGCGGAATGTGGGGCTTGAGGGATAATCACAGGGATTGCTCAGGGGCTGCGGCCCCTTGTGATCCGAAATCTGAGGTTGTGACCTTAAAACAGAAGATGGCGGTCGGATTTTGTTTGGGGTGAGTGAGCCAGAGGCTCACACTACCATGACATTGATGTTCTGGAGTGCGAGCTTCTAGCTCGCTGCTTTAAATTCCCAATTGCCGGTATCGTGATTAACCATGACATTGATGTTCTGGAGTGCGAGCTTCTAGCTCGCTGCTCCGTAAAACACGAAGATGGCGGTCGGATTTTGTTTGGGGTGAGTGAGCCAGAGGCTCACACTACCATGACATTGATGTTCTGGAGTGCGAGCTTCTAGCTCGCTGCTTTAAATTCCCAATTGCCGGTATCGTGATTAACCATGACATTGATGTTCTGGAGTGCGAGCTTCTAGCTCGCTGCTCCGTAAAACACGAAGATGGCGGTCGGATTTTGTTTGGGGTGAGTGAGCCAGAGGCTCACACTACCATGACATTGATGTTCTGGAGTGCGAGCTTCTAGCTCGCTGCTTTAAATTCCCAATTGCCGGTATCGTGATTAACCATGACATTGATGCTCTGGAGTGCGAGCTTCTAGCTCGCTGCTCCGTAAAACAGAAGATGGCGGTCGGATTTTGTTTGGGGTGAGTGAGCCAGAGGCTCACACTACCATGACATTGATGCTCTGGAGTGCGAGCTTCTAGCTCGCTGCTTTAAATTCCCAATTGCCGGTATCGTGATTAACCATGACATTGATGCTCTGGAGTGCGAGCTTCTAGCTCGCTGCTCAGTAAAACAGAAATCACCCATCAAAAAAGACACCGTTCTAAAAACAGTGCCTTTTTTTAAATGGCGGGAGGCGGATTTGAACCACCGACCTTCGGGTTATGAGCCCGACGAGCTACCAGACTGCTCTATCCCGCGTCGTCTTTGCTTACTATAACAGGTACACACCCGGATCTACAAGTTTAGCAAAAAAGAATCTTGAATCACAGTCGGCGCGACGGTGGAGGAGGGCGATCGCTCGCTCCTCCTCGTCAGCCTTGATCCAGATTCATTATTGAGCGGCGTTCTGTTGAGCGTAGGTTAAATAGCCTTGGTATTCCGTCACCTTCTGCTGGGCAGTTTCGTAGTTCGGGTCACCCGCAGGCACTTGTTGCATCAGAGCGATCGCCGTTTGCCACTGCGTCACAACCGCTTGCCACGCCGCTGCATCTTGGGCCGTTTGCACCGCATTGGCCGCGGCCATGGCTTCATTCACCGCATCGCGGAATGGAGTTTGGGACGGGGGCACGTTGGGCGCAGCAGCAGGAGCGGCAGCAGGAGCGGCAGCATTGGGATCGGCGGGGGCAGCATTCGGGTCAGCCGGGGCAGCATTGGGATCGGCGGGGGCAGCATTCGGGTCAGCGGGGACGGCATTGGGGTCAACCGCCACAGGAGCCGGGACTGGCTCCTCCGTAGCAAAGGGATTGATGGAGTTGATAAATCCACAACCGGCCAACAATGTCAGCCAGATAACGGTTAAAACCGGGGTCAATTGAGAGCGATTCATGGGCAATGCTGGGTAATAGAATGGTGGGCGATGAATCTGTAGGGCTATTTTAGCGGAACTCACTAAATAATCGACAGTTTTGTCCGGAATTGCAAGGGATTCAGGCTACGGTAGGGCGTGCAGTCATCGGAAACAGGACAGAACCAGTATAGAGTTGAGAGCATTATTTTGTCGCTGTGCTGAGATGGTTTTGGCGTTAAAGTATTGTGACGAGAGGCGATCGCGCCACTGCCCTGCTCGTGCTTAACCTTTCATTTGATCCCGTTTAGCTTTTTCATTGACATTGCAGCGAACCCACCATGACTGTTGATTCTTCCTTAACCGCCGTTGATCCTAACCCCGACCTACCGCCTGATCTGGGTCTATTCACCATTCTCCGTTTGGGGCTGTTTAACCTGGGGTTGGGCCTCATGTCCGTCCTCACGGTGGCGGTGCTCAATCGCGTCATGATTAGCGAGTTGGGGATTCCCGGCTGGGTGACGGCTGGTGCGATCGCGCTGCCCTATCTCGTCTCACCGGCGCGGGTTTGGTTTGGGCAACTCTCGGATTCTCGCCCGTTGTGGGGTCTCTATCGCACCGGCTACGTGCGGTTGGGGGTGGTGATGATGGGAATTATGGTGTGGTTGGCGGTGCAGGTGGTGTGGCAATTGGGGGGAGCCGTGGCCGCTGCGGGTCAATGGTCATGGCAAGACCCAGCGATTTTGGGCTGGGCGATCGCATTGAGTATGATTTTCCTGGTTTACGGCTTGGCGGTGAGTGCCTGCTCGATTCCCTTCACCGCGTTGCTCGTGGATGTATCCGACGAAAGTAAGCGATCAAAACTCGTGGCGATCGTCTGGTCAAAACTAATGGTGGGGATTGTGATCGGTGGCATCGGTGGGGCGATTTGGGGCAAAATCTTCATCCCCGAAGACCTCGGCGATCCCCTCACCACCCTCTACGGGCCAATCACCGCCCTGTTCACCGCTGTGCCTGTTATCTTTTTCGGCCTCGCCCTGATCGCCACCTGGGGCATCGAGCGCACCTATTCCCGCTTTCAACGCCGCTCCGCCAGTCACCGCCGCGAGGATAGCGTCACCCTCCAAGACACGATCCGCCTCCTCACCACGAACCGCCAAACCGGAATTTTCTTTAGTTTCCTCCTGATTTTGACCATCGGCCTCTTTCTCCAAGAAGCGGTGTTAGAACCCTACGGCGGCGAGGTGTTCGGGATGGCGATCGGAGAAACAACGGCCCTCAATTCGTTTTGGGGGATTGGGATTTTGCTGGGGTACAGTGCCACGGGCTTTTTTCTCATTCCCCGGTTTGGCAAAAAACAGGTGACAAAATGGGGCTGCGGGTTGGTGGCGGTGTGTTTTATTTTGATTATTCTGGCGGGATTCACCCAGGAAGCGCAGGTGCTGAAGGGGGCGATGATCCTGTTTGGAATTGCGGCGGGGATGACGACGATTGGCTCGATTAATCTCATGCTGGATCTGACAACGGCGGAAACGGCGGGCACGTTTGTCGGGGCGTGGGGGTTATCCCAGGCGATCGCCCGTGGTCTCGCGATTTTTTCCGGCGGTGTGATTCTCGATGTCAGTCGCAGTCTGTTCCAAATCCCCCTTTTGGCCTACGGGGCGGTGTTTCTGTTGCAGTCGATTAGTATGATCGTGGCGATCGCACTCCTGGCCCGCGTCGATGTGGCGGAATTCCGCGCCAATACCCGCACCGTCCTCGCCACCGCCATGGAAGCCGATTTGGACGGTTAGGCCATTCACAACCGAGCAGCAAACATCCCTCAAACGTCGGTAGGGTGGGCAATTGCCCACCCTACGACTTTCTAATCTACTTCCCCCTTTTCAAGGGGGATTGAGGGGGATCACCCTTAGCAGTGGGCTGCGTACACGCCGTCGAGGAGTTGGTTTAAGGCCTGCACAGCGGTTGCAGTGGCGTTAATCGCGGCCGCTTGATCCTCTGGGGTGGTGCAGAGTTTTGCGATCGCATCCCGCGTCATTTGGCTGTGAACTTCATCCGCCTGTTCGTGAACTTGGAAAAACGACAACGCCGCATCGCCATCAATGCCGTAATACGCCTTCAAGCCCGCGATTTTCGTCGTGGACACCGCCGGAATTTGGGATTCATAGGCATAGAGTGCCGCCATCCCCACCGCCGGATTTTCCGAGCGGGACAAGGCTTTTAACGTTTGCACTGATGCCTTTGTATCCTGGGCCGGTTCGTGGTTCAGCACCGCGTCACGATCCACCCCCAAACCTTCGGCAAACCGCAGCCACAATTCCGGGTGATGGTTCGCGCCGCGCTCTTCTTCGATCAAGTTTTCAAGAAGCATTTGTCGCACGGACAAATCATCACAGGCCGCGTGGGTTGCACTCACATAGGTGGGGAAAAAGTGGACTTGGTGATAATACTCCTTGGCGTATTCTTGCAGCGCCGTCAGGGTCAGTTTGCCCTCGTTCCAGAGTTGATAGAACTTATGCTTGAGGAGGTGATGCTCGTCCACGATCGCATCGAGTTGAGCCAACAAGTCTTGCTCGGTCATCGGTTTTTCGAGAGTGAACATAAGGCAGCCGTTGTCCTTTCGTGTTAAATATCGGCCAATGTATCACGACTCTCCCTAAATTTCCTGACTATGCCCACCCCCAACCCCGCCCCAACCCCCACCACCTCCAACCCCTCCCCCGAAACCGCCACCCTCGAACGGCTCCGCAAATTAACCCGCCTCCTCGATGAAGCGATCGCCATCCCCGGCACGGATATTCGCCTCGGCCTTGATCCAATTTTGGGCTTACTCCCCGCCGCTGGGGACTACATCAGCTTAGGCGTGTCCACCTACATCATTTGGCAGGCCTATCGCCTCGGCACGGCCCCCGCCACCCTGGGGCGAATGGTGGTCAACCTGCTGATTGATGCCTTAGTGGGGACGATTCCGGCGGTGGGAGACTTCTTTGATGTGGCCTGGAAAGCCAATGTCCAAAACCTCGCCCTCTTAGAAACCCACATGGCCAGCGGGCCGATCCGAGAACGGCGCGATCGCTGGTTTTTAGTCGCGCTGGTGGTGGGCATGGGTGCGATCGCCCTGATCACCACAGGGCTATCCCTGCTCATCCTGCGGGCGATTCTCTACAGACTCGCCGGAGCCAATTAACAAACCCCCAGAGTTCGGTACACTTGAGGGTGTCATGGGCTAGCCGTTGCAACCTTAGGCTTGCTTGCCTTTAGCCCATGAAACTGATGTTTCTCATCTGGCCCTGCTCTCCATGACCATGAACCCCGCCGCCACCTCTCCCCTCCAACGTCACCGCCAACAGTTTCCCGGCCTCGTGAACAAAGCCTACTTCAACTTTGGGGGTCAAGGGACAATGCCAAAAACCGCGATGGAAGCCATCTATCGCGCCTATGAATATGTGCAGCAACAGGGGCCATTTTCCAGCAAGGTCAACGATTGGGTGATGCAAGAAAGTGCAGCGATGCGGGCCGCCCTCGCCACAGAACTCGGCACAGTCCCCGACACGATTACCCTGACCGAAAACGTCACAGCGGGCTGCAATATCGCCCTCTGGGGGATTCCCTGGCAAGCGGGGGATCATATTTTGATCACCGATTGTGAACATCCGGGCATCATTGCGATCATCAAAGAAATCGCCCGGCGCTTTCAAGTGCGCGTCTCCACCTGCCCGATTATGGCGACCCTGAACCGGGGCAATCCGGCGGTGGTGATTGACCAACATATTCAACCCAGTACGCGCCTGGTGGTGATCTCTCATCTGCTCTGGAATACGGGCCAGGTCTTGCCCCTGGAGGAAATTGTCGCTGTTTGCCGCAGCCGCAGCACAAGCGATCGCCCCGTGCAATTGCTCGTCGATGCGGCCCAGTCCGTAGGGTCAATGCCGTTGAAGTTGTTGGAGTCGGGGGTGGATTTCTACGCCTTCACGGGGCACAAATGGCTCTGTGGCCCGGCGGGAGTAGGCGGTCTGTTTGTGCGTCCGGAAGCCCTCGAAACCATCGCCCCCACCTACATCGGTTGGCGGGGGATCACCATGGACAGCACCGGGATGCCCACGGGCTGGAAACCCAACGGGACACGCTTTGAAGTGGCGACTTCGGCCTATCCCCTCTATGCCGGGTTACGGGCTGCGATCGCCACCCACGCCAAATGGGGAACCGCCGAAGAACGCCAACTCCAAATCCAAAAAAACGCCGAATACCTCTGGCAAGGCCTCTCCCTCCTCCCCAAGGTGCAATGCCTGCGCACCACCCCCCCCGATGCCGGCCTCGTCTCCTTCCGCCTCAAAGCCGACATTCCCCACAAACAACTCGTCCAAGCCCTCGAACAACAAGGCTTCTACCTGCGCACCATCGTCAGCCCCGACTGTGTCCGTGCCTGCGTCCACTACCTCACCCTCCCCGCCGAAATGGATCAATTAATCCGCGTCTTGGCGAGTTTGTAGCCCTAGATAACATCGTCTAATAAAAGGAAACATCTATATCGTCAAGTCTAGCTATGTTAGCCCCATTTATGAGTTTCAGAAAAGTCTCCGGATCAGAAGTCGGGCGAGGGAAAGGGTGAAGTGGTAGATGCACCCTGATGAATCATTCTCGGCCAATTTTTTGGCCGAGAATTTTTTTCGGTTGGCTGCCCAGGAAAATTCAGGAAAACCGCCGCGACTGATTACTTCAGGACCCTAACCCCGTGCCATTCTCGGTTGCGTACTGTTGATCCGGTGCTGGGTTATCAAGGGATAGGGCAGTAAGTACCTTGGAGAAACCCAAAGGCTCGTTATCGATTCTATTGATCGGCATTAGTCCCTTGCCGGATGCTCAACAAAAACAGAAGACCGTGTGCGACAATAGAACCACCGTCTCATCTTAAAGTTGGCTCTGTGGATACTGTTCGTACTGTTTCGGATACAAAACGAGATTTTTATACTTACCATACTCGTCCTATCAACTCGATCTATCGACGGGTGATCGAGGAATTGATGGTCGAGATGCATTTGCTGTCGGTAAATGTGAATTTCAACTACGACCCTATTTTTGCGCTGGGGGTCGTGACGGCCTATGAGCGCTTTATGGCCGGTTATCAGCCTGAGCAGGATAAGGAATCTATTTTTCAAGCACTTTGTCGCTCAGTGGGGCGTGATCCCCAGCAGTTTCGCCACGATGCTGAACAGTTACGCGCCAATTGCAGCCCGGTCACGGTGGAGCAGTTGGCTAATTGGAGTAGTGCGTTAGCGTCGCAAGAGGGGGCGCAACTGCTTTATGAAACGTTGAAGGCGATCGCGTTTAATCAATTGTTCAAATATAGCCGCCTCTTTGGGATTGGCCTCTATAGTCTTGTGGAAGCGGCGAGCGAAACGGGTGAAGTCTCTCCAGATTTCAGCACGTTGAAAGAAATGGGAGAAGCTCTACATTTGCCCATTGAGAAGCTCTCGAAGGATCTCGAACTGTATCGAAGTAACCTCGAAAAACTGGCGCAGGCTCGTGAGGTGCTTGATGATGTGATGGAAGCCGATCGCAAGAAGCGTCAACAGCGATCGCTGGAAAAAACCCAGCCGATGGATACCGCCGGTAGTTAAGGCCTGACTTCATATGGTATGCTGAAAAGTGGCTCGGATCGATGCGATCGTAACGCCCAAATCTTGTCAGGACCGGAAGGTAGCAGCAATACGGGATGCTTATGGTAGGCGTAGACTCCGGGCCGCTTTTATGGCCATTTTCCAACACGGTTGATCGGCCTCATCCCGTAACCTTAACCGAGTCCAAACCTGAAGATGAGTGAATCTTGGATCGGGGATGAGTCAACCAGGAGCCAGAGGCTCACGCTACCCTCATTTTTTGAATGGGTCTTTGTCATTTTTAGGCGTGATCGTGGTTGTGATACGCGCCAGCCTCTGGATAAAAGGGGGCTGTTTCTGCCGTGACCGTTGCCCCTAGATGGTCGAGCATCTGTGCGAGGACGGGATCGGGGCTGAATCTGAGGTGGTTGGCGGTCACTTCAAGGGGGACGTGGCGATTGCCCAAGTGATAGGCTGCCCGCAGCAGTGTGGTGGGGTCGGGAGCGGTGACCGTCAACACGGGTTCGGGCTGGGCTGTGATCTGGACAATCTCACCGGTTTCGGCTTCGAGATAGTCTCCGGCTTGAAGTCCGGTTCCCCGTGGGAGGGCGAGGGTTAGGGTGATGGTGCCAACCGTGAAGTGATGGCGGGTGCGGGTGCGATCGCCCGCTGTCAGGGGCAAAATTTGGGTTGGCCCTGGATGAGGCGGGCAATGGGGTAACCGCCGGATCAGTTTAAGCGATCGAGGTTCAGCCATAAATCAGCGTCCTTAACGGCGGCAAGCATCACTAAATTCCGGTTGACGGCACAACTGCTCCATTTGAGAGCGAATTTGGCCGCGCACTTGGGCATTGCCTTGCGCCAAGCGCGTGATCTCGTTAAATCGCCGGTTGGTTAGGCCATAGCTTTCCACAATGCGAGCAGCGCGGCTGCAATATTCTTGGGCAATGTTGCCGCCCGGTAAGCCACTGAAAACCGATGAGCAAACGATATTCGGATTGCCGCCTGCATTGCGAATTTCCTGGGCAGCGGCGCGTCGATGGGGTTCCATGGCCAGGACTGCCTTGGCATATTTGGCGACCTCATCGGAGTTGGGGGGATTTTGGGCATAGGCTGCCGTGGTCAAAATGTGGGATGGACGTGCGGTAATGTTCGGTGTGATGCCCATCACCGTGCTAGCCGTTGCTAAGAGGCTGATAAGCGCAAGGTTGCGCATTGAAACCCAAGGGAAAGTCGTCAATATACGAACCATAATCGCCAATTGTCACAGTTGAAATGAATGGTAGTGCGAGAAAGTCTTACACCTCCTATGAACTATTTTAAAAACTAAAGTTCCAACTGGGGTACTAATCTGGTAAAACCTTAAGACTTGATCAGGTTTGTGTTGATAATTCTCCATCCATAGGGCCGATGACTCGATATCTTCTGAGATGGACATGGGGTGGGGATTAATGGGGATCGAGGCGGATGAGTTGGGATTGGGCATTGAAGAGGTGGCGACTCATGCCGAGGGTGATGGCGATCGCAGCCATAGCTTCGGCGCAGGCCACCATGAACAGGATGAGGAGTTGATAGGAAGCGGCTTCGAGGGGTGGGGAGCCGCCGAGGACTTGGCCGGTGAACATCCCCGGCAGGGTGACAAGACCAACGACGGTCATGCGGTTGATCAAGGGGAGGAGACTGGCGCGGATCGCATCGCGGCGATAGGTGGCGATCGCTTGCTGGGGAGTCGCCCCTAGGCTGAGGTGGGTGAGGATTTCCACGGGGTTCCGGCGCACCGTGGTGAGGAGGCGTTCCCCGGCGATCGTGGCGGCGTTCATGGCATTGCCCAAGACCATCCCCGCCAAGGGAATAAAATATTGCGGGCTGTACCAGGTGGGGGGTTGGATAATCACGATCAGGGCGTAGCTGAGGGTGAGGGCGGTACTGGCGAAGAGACTGAGCCAGAGGGTGGGCAGAAGGTTGAAGCCGGGGGTGTCAATTTGGTTATGGGCGGTGATGGCGGCAATGGTGAGCATGGCGAGGGCGATCGCCACCACACTCCAGGGTTGATTGAGGGCGAAGACGAGATCTAAGATTGCCCCGGCTGCCATCAGTTGCAAAATGGCCCGCCCGGTGGCCATGAGGAGATTTTGGCTTAAGTCCAACCGTTGCCAGAGGGAGAGAGCGATCGCCCCCCCCATCAAGGCCAAGGCCAAGGCCAAATCGAGGAAGTCGAGGGGAATTACCGGTGTCATGCGTGCATCATCTCCATGACAAAATTAGAATAATCTGATTAGATCAGTTAAAAATTTTGATAGCATTAAGCGCGTGAATACAATTCCCCCGTTAGACCTAACCCGGCAATACCAAACCTTAGACGCTGAAGTCGGTCAAGCCGTGATGGAAGTCCTGCGTTCCGGTCGCTATATTGGCGGGGCCACTGTCGCTGCCTTTGAAACTGCCTTTGCCCACTATATCGGAACCCAGCAGGCGGTGGGCTGCAACTCCGGCACCGATGCCCTCTATCTTGCCCTCCGCGCCCTCAACATCGGCCCTGGGGATGAAGTGATTACCACGCCCTTTACGTTCATTGCCACGGCGGAAGTGATTTCCGTCGTCGGGGCCACGCCGGTGTTTGTGGATATTCAGCCCGATTCGTTTAACCTCGACCCGGACAACATCGCCGCCGCGATTACCCCACGCACGAAAGCGATTATGCCGGTGCATTTATTTGGCTGCCCGGTGGATATGACGGCGGTGATGGCGATCGCACAAACCCACGGCATCCCGGTGATTGAAGACTGTGCCCAAGCCACGGGGGCCCAATGGCAGGGGCAAAAGGTGGGCAGCATCGGCCATGTGGGCTGTTTTAGTTTTTTTCCGACGAAGAATCTAGGGGCCTGTGGCGATGGGGGGGCGATCGCCACCAATGATCCGGAACTATCGCAACTGTTTTTACAACTGCGCGAACATGGCCAATCCGAACGCTACATCCACACCAAAACGGGGGTGAATAGTCGCCTTGATGCGCTTCAGGCGGCGATCTTGACGATTAAGCTGCGGTATTTGGATCAGTGGAATCAGGGGCGCGATCGCGTCGCGCAACGCTACGCGGAAATCCTGCCCACCTTGCCCGATCTGGTCTGTCCGACGATCCCGGCCGGGGGGCAAACGGTGTGGAATCAATACACGGTGCGGATTAAGAGTGTCGATGGTACGGGAACCGAGCGCGATCGCGTCCGCGCCGCCCTCCAGGAGCACGGCATCAGCTCGATGGTCTACTATCCCCGTCCCCTCCATTTGCAGCCCGTGTATGAATCCTTGGGCTATCAGCCCGGTGATCTGCCCCAGGCTGAACGGGCTGCGATGGAAGTGCTTTCGCTGCCGATGTTTCCGGAACTCACCGCCGAGGAACAAGACCAGATTGCCTATGGGCTTAACGCTGCGTTTGCCGTCCACCAAGCAATGCCGTAGGGCTGGATTGGGGTGTTGACGGTGGTGCGATGGACGACCCGAATTTTATACTGACCGCTGCGGGGGATGGCACAGAAGAGGTGTTCAACGCTGTCAATGGCACTCACCGACGAGCAAACACTATCGGCTAAGTCGTCGCTGTCGGCGGGTAATAAATAGAGATCGAGATTATTTAAGCCGCGATCGCTAAACGATTCACCACGATCAAACACCTCATTGCCATTACTGTCGTTAAGCTCCACATGGCGATTCCAAGTGAGGGTAACTGCCGCGTATTTCCCAGCGGGAAGGGTCTCGGTCAGCAGATAATCCTGAGGGTTATTCGCCTTCACTTGACCATAGTTCCAGCCCCGCGCCGGCACTGGCCCCGGTTGCCACTGGCCGCCGCTGAGTTGTTGATAGGCGCGAAAGGCATTGAGTTGACCCGCCCCCAGTTGAATATCCAAGGGCACAGCGGGATCATTGGCCGCATCACCCCCAAACCAGCTTTGATGATTTTTGCCCAAGACCGTGCGCGTTTGGCCTAAGTACGACCCATCCCCTGGATCTTGGACTTTATCGGCGGCGTTGAGTAACACGGCTTTCATCACTTCACTGCGACGCACATCCAGACTAAACCGCCCGGCATTGAGTTCGCGATCGCCATACTCCTGCAACACCGCCACCGTCCCCACCACATGGGGAGCCGCAAAACTCGTCCCCGACACCGGACTCACATCCCCCGCCTCGTCATACATCGCAATCCGACTACCGGGAGCCACCAAGCTAATCGAGCGGCGCAAATCTGCATTAATTTCCCGCCGGATCAAGGTGCGCCCAATCCCTTCCGGTAATGCACTCAAGTTAGAAAAATCCAGTTTCCGAAATAGCCCGTCAAATTGTCCCGAAGATGCCACCGTCACCCCATTAAAATTATCCGTCGGGATCGCAATTCCCCCCGATCCCTGATTGCCTGCCACCACATAAAGTGCGTTATGGACTCGTGCCGACCAATCAATACAGCGGGTCAGCAAGGCTTGGCCATCGAGCACGGGATTCTCGCGGGGGTCGCGATCGAGGGGTTCGCCAAAGCTGAAGTTAATCGCCCGCACATCATCGTTATTCTGCTGGGCCACATGTTGCGCCGCGAGGCATTGTCGCGCCTGACCATCGCGAGCGGATGACCCCACCGCAGACGCATAGAGTTGCGCCCCTGGGGCCACCCCTCGCAGGCGTTTATCCTGGCTCACCATCACCGTGGCGACCATGGTGGCATGGGCATCCACATGGGCATTGGCCGCCGCAACGGTATCCCGGTAAAACACCCCTGCCACATCTAGGAAACGCAGTTCGGACGCTCGTTTATCACGACCAAACTGAATTGGTCGGCCAATTTCCACTTGGCCAATGCCAATTTTGCGCCCGATCAGGTTGTAGGGAGATTCATGGAGACGACGGACATCAATACCGCGATCGCCCGTCGATTCGTCAAGGGCAGCGGTCGGGAGGGCAAATGTAATGGTGAGGAGACTCCCGCATAGCCACGGGAAATAAGATTTGATCATGGTTGGGTCTAAAGAGGGGCAAGGCTTGAGGCTTCACGGCTTCGACGGCCTATTTTAGCGGGGATGAAATCAAGATGCGTCGGACTGAAGGATCTTGAGGGCATGGGGATGGAGTGCGATCGCCCCCCATCCCCCCACAGCAAAGCGAGATCACGCTGGATGTGATCTCGCTTTGTCCTGCTCGATCCAGCGCGGTTATGTCGTCAGCACCCAGGTATCTTTACTGCCGCCCCCTTGGGAAGAGTTCACCACCAACGAGCCTTTTTTGAGGGCGACGCGAGTCAGACCGCCAGGATGCACATGGATATCCTCGCCGCGATGGAGAATATAGGGACGCAGATCCACATGGCGGCCTTCGATGCTGTTTTCGATCAACGTTGGGACACGGGAGAGGCAGAGGGTGGGCTGGGCGATGTAGTTGCGGGGATTAGCTTTGATTTTTTCGGCGAATTCCGCCCGCTCTTCGGCGGTGGATTGTATCCCCACGAGCATCCCGTAGCCGCCGGCCTCGTTGGCCGCCTTCACCACCAATTCTGCTAAATGATCGAGGACATAGGCGCGATCGCTCTCCCGCCAGCATAAATACGTGGGCACATTGGACAGCAGCGGCTCCTCATCGAGATAATAGCGGATCATCTCTGGCACATAGGCATAGACCACCTTATCATCCGCCACCCCTGTCCCCGGCGCATTGGCCAAGGCCACCCGCCCCTCGCGGTACACCTCCATCAACCCCGGCACACCCAGCATCGAATCAGCGCGGAACGCCTGAGGATCGAGGAATTCATCATCCAAACGACGATAAATCACATCAATGCGGCGCAGTCCTTTCGTGGTGCGCATCTGTAAATACCCATCGACGACGACGAGATCTCGCCCTTCCACCAACTCCACCCCCATCTGCTGGGCGAGGAAGGAATGCTCATAATAGGCCGAGTTATAGATTCCCGGTGTCAGCACCACAACGGTGGGGGTTTGCAATTGCGGCGGCGCGAGATTCAGCAGCGTTTCTAACAGATGGCTGGGGTAATCATCCACGGGTTGGATCGCCATGGTTTGAAAAATATTCGGGAAGGTGCTTTTCATCACCCGCCGATTTTCCAGCACGTAGGACACCCCGGAGGGGACGCGCAAATTATCTTCCAGGACGTACCATTGGCCGTCGCGATCGCGCACCAAATCCGTCCCCGTAATATGACACCAAATATCCTGGGGCGGCTTCAACCCCACACAGGGCTTGAGAAAACCAGGAGCCGATTCCACAATTTCACGGGGGACAGTGCCATCTTTCAGAATGTGTTGCTCCCCGTAAATATCCGCCAAAAACAGATTCAACGCCCGGATGCGTTGTTGCAAACCCTGGGCCAGCCATTGCCAATCTTGAGCCGCAATAATCCGGGGAATAATATCAAAGGGAAACACCCGCTCCACGCCCTGATTATCGCTGTAAACATTGAACGTGACCCCCAGCTTAAACAGGGCAATTTGAGCCGTTTTTTGATGTTGTTCGAGTTCTTGGGGACTGAGTTTGCGCATCCAATCGATGAGGGGAGCCGCCGATGGTCGGGGCGTGCCGGATGCTTCAAAAAGTTCATCGTAAAAGGCATCAGCTTGGGGATCGTACTGGTCCATAGTCACAAAACGGTGGGGAGGGTCAAAAACCCAATGCCTTTTTAGCTTTAGGGAAAGCCACCCAGATTTTTGTAGCCCAGGCTACAGGTCTTGGATTGCCGTTCCCACGCCCAATAAAATGATAGGATTGCATTTGCTGTCTAGGTTAAGGGTTAGGGCATGGCCGAAACACTGTTTTTTAATGCGTTACGGGAAGCAACCGACGAAGAAATGGCACGGGATGAAACCGTGTTCGTACTCGGTGAGGACGTGGGACAGTACGGTGGGTCGTATAAAGTCACGAAAGGTCTTTATGAAAAGTATGGCGAACTCCGGGTGCTCGATACCCCGATCGCAGAAAATAGCTTTAGTGGAATGGCGGTGGGTGCGGCGATGACCGGCCTCCGCCCGATTATTGAAGGGATGAACATGGGGTTCCTCCTGCTCGCCTTCAACCAAATCGCCAACAACGCCGGGATGCTGCGCTACACCTCCGGCGGTAACTTTAAAATTCCGGTGGTGATCCGGGGGCCCGGTGGGGTGGGGCGACAGTTGGGCGCGGAACATTCCCAACGCCTCGAAGCCTATTTCCATGCCGTGCCGGGGCTGAAAATTGTGGCCTGCTCCACTCCGTATAATGCCAAGGGGTTACTGAAGGCGGCGATTCGGGACGAAAACCCGGTGCTGTTTTTTGAGCATGTGCTGCTATACAACCTCAAGGAGCAGTTACCGGATCATGAATACATCTGTGCGCTGGATAAGGCGGAATTAGTGCGGCCGGGCAGCGATGTGACGATTCTTACCTATTCGCGGATGCGTCATCACTGTACCCAGGCGATGAAGTTGATCGAAAAAGAAGGGTTAGGTTATGACCCGGAGATCATTGATTTGATTTCTTTGAAACCCTTTGACATGGAAGCGATCGCCGAATCCGTGCGCAAAACCCATAAGGTGATCATCGTTGAAGAATGCATGAAAACCGGCGGGATTGCCGCTGAACTCAGTGCGCTGATCAACGAACAGCTTTTTGATGAACTCGATGCCCCGGTGATGCGGTTGTCCTCCCAAGACATTCCCACGCCCTACAACGGCATGCTCGAACACCTTACGATTATTCAACCGCCGCAAATTGTCGAAGCGGTGAAAAGTCTGATGACATTGCAGGTTTAGTCTCTGATGCAGAAACAAAGTCTCACCTTTGCCACGATTATGGGCCTTGTGTTGGCCGCGATCGCTCTCTTGGTCATCCTCCCAATTAACCAAGGGCTAGACCTCAAAGGCGGCGCTCGTCTGACGCTCCAAGTGCAGCCCACCGAAGCCATTACCACCATCACCTCGGAAAACCTCACCGATGCCAAAACGGTGATCGAAAACCGGGTCAACGGGTTGGGGGTCTCCGAGCCATTGATCCAAACGGTGGAACCCGACAAAATTGTCGTGCAGTTGCCAGGGGTGAGCAGCACTGAGCAGGCCGAACAGGTGTTAGGTGAGACAGCGCAACTGGAGTTCCGGGCCCAAAAACCCGGCACCGAAGGGCAAGTGCAGGTGGAATCCCAACTCCAAGCCATCGCCCAAGGAACTCTCGACACCGTGAGCAGCGATCCGGAGGCCACCCCCACAGACATCGCCCAAGCGCGGGAAGACTTGGCCCAGGCCAATGCTGCGATCGCGAACCTCTTTGAAGACAGCGACTTCACCGGAGAATATCTCACCAATGCCGTCGCCGCTCCCCTCAATACCGGGGGCGATCAATGGCAAGTGGAAATCACCTTCAACGAGCGCGGTGGCCAAATGTTCGCCGACCTGACGAAAGCCGTCGCTGGCACCGGGCGCGGCTTAGGCATCTTTCTCGATAATGTCTTGATCAGTTCGCCCCGTGTGGATGCCCAATACGCCGAAACCGGGATCACTGGGGGACGCGCCTCAATTAGTGGTAGTTTTGACCTCGAAAGTGCCACCAATCTCGCCATCCAACTGCGCGGCGGTGCCCTCCCCTTCCCCATTGAACTGGTGGAAAATCGCACCATCGGCGCAACCTTGGGACGCGACAGTGTGAACCGCAGCTTGATTGCGGGGATTTCCGGGCTGGTGTTGGTGTTGATTTTTATGGTGGTGTATTACCGCTTGCCGGGGGCGTTGGCGGATGTATCTCTGGTGATTTATACGATTTTGACCCTGGCGTGCTACTCCTTGATTGGCGTTACCCTGACGCTGCCGGGGATCGCCGGGTTTATCCTCAGTATCGGGATGGCGGTGGATGCCAATGTCTTGATTTTTGAGCGGACGCGGGAAGAACTGCGATCGGGCAAAACGCTCTATCGGTCGGTGGAGTCGGGATTTTATCGCGCCTTTTCGAGCATCCTGGATAGTAATGTGACGACCTTGATTGCTTGTGGGGCGTTGTTTTGGTTGGGGTCGGGGTTGGTGAAGGGGTTCGCGCTCACCTTGGCGATCGGGGTGGGGGTGAGTATGTTTACGGCGTTGACCTGTAGCCGCACGCTGCTGTTGTTGGTGGTGCTGGGGGTGCCGGGGGTGCGACAACAACCGGAACTCTTTTGCCCCAATTTGCCCACGAATCCCGCCAATTGATCACCGGGATGGGGGGCTAGGAATTGATTATTGGGTTCTGTAGAAAAAGCAATGCGACTGAATATTATTAAGCAGCGGCGACTCTGGTGGGGGATTTCCTTGGGGGCGATCGCCCTCAGTGTGGTGGCCATGGCGATCTCGTTCCAACAGTTTGGTTCTCCCATTCGTCCCGGCTTGGATTTTGTGGGGGGAACTCGGATTCAACTGACCCTGGAATGTGTGGCGACTGAAACCTGTGCAGACCCGATTGATGTGTCCACAGTGCGAGATGCGATCGCCCCCCTCGGTCTGGAAAACAGTGCCATCCAAGTGGTGGAAGACTACACCCTCTCGATCCGGAGTAATACCCTGGACGTGGACGATCGCACCACCGTAATCGACGAGCTTACTGAGGCGATCGGGGCGTTCGATCTGCAAACTATTCAAGTGGACACCGTTGGGCCAACGGTGGGCGAAGAACTACTCACCGCTGGGGTGCGGGCGTTGTTAGCGTCCTTTTTTGGCATTGTGGTTTACCTGAGTTTTCGGTTCCGGTTTGACTATGCTGTGTTTGCGATCGTGGCCCTGTTTCACGATGTTTTCATTACAGCAGGCGCGTTTGCATTTTTGGGATTCACCACCGGCAACGAAATTGACAGCTTGTTTTTGGTGGCTCTGCTGACGATCATCGGGTTTTCCGTGAACGATACTGTGGTGATCTACGATCGCATCCGAGAAATCGATGAAGCCAGTGAACCTGGAACCTCCATCGACGAGATTGTAGACACCGCCGTTAATCAAACCCTCACCCGTTCGATTAACACCAGCTTGACCACCATTCTGCCCCTCGTGGCGATTTTCCTCTTCGGCGGTCAGACCTTGCAATATTTCGCCCTCGCGTTGATTATCGGTTTCCTCGCCGGGGCCTATTCCAGCATCTTCATTGCCAGCACCCTCCTCGCTTGGTGGCGTGAGCGCCAGGAAATCCCCGCCGACGATGATCCGATTGCCGCACAACTCTCCGATGAAGCGTGACTCCCATGGCCCTGTCCCCTGACCAAGAAGACCGCCTCCAGCGTCTCCATCGCCTCACGGTATATGGGCGTTGGGGGGTGGTGGTGGTGTCGTGGGTGGTGCTCGCACCCCTGGCCCTGTGGGGAATGCGGGAACAGTTGTCCCTGTTGCAGGATTATTTCACCTGGGCGGGGCTGCGCTATGGCTTGATCTTTCATCCTTGGAGTGCGATCGCCCTCAGTTTTTGTGTCGCCATCACCGCCAGTGTTCTCGTTTGGCAAAGTCGCAATATTCTCTTTGGTTTACCCCAGCGCGAACGTCAACGCCTTTCCAAAAAACTGGCCGCCATTGAGCGCCAAGGCCAACAGCACCCCCTCTGGCGCTGGATTCATCAGACCCCGCCCTAACTCACCCATGAAACCTAAATTCAAAACCCGCCAAGCGTGGGAGCAAGCCCAAACCCTGATGCAACCCACCCTGATTCGCGTTGTGGATCAACTCCGCCAACGGGTGGACGAATCACCCTGGGAGGGGGAATACGAAGACGTTGAAGAACCGTTACCGGGGTTTCAATTGCGACTTCAGCAGGGCGATCGCACCCATGTTTTGAATCTGTGGGACTTGTGTTTTCAAGTGTGTTGTTTGAACTATCCCGCGCCCCACAGCATCGATGCAGACCCAGAAGTAGACCTTGACCTACAACTTTTGGATGCAGCGGGAGAAGTGGAATGGAACATCCTGGATGAGAAAGTACGCCAGGTGTTAGCGACCACCTTTGCGACCCTAGAATCTTCGCCTTAACAGTTTCAATACCGCTAAAATAAACGCAACGTTATCCCTTATTCCATGACTCTGATTCATTCTGAAACGTGGCATACCTGGGTGGATCTAATCTGTACCGTTCTTTTCCTCTGCACGGTGATTTTGGCGTTCTGGTTCGCCTCACGGATGGATTAATGCAGCTCTCCCCCCACCTCGCCGCCTTGATTTTAGCCGGGGGTCAAAGCACACGGATGGGAACCGACAAAGCCCGGCAACGGTGGCGCGGCGTTCCCCTCCTGCGGCAGGTGTACGATCGCATCTCCCCCCTCGCTGCCCCGGTCTACTGCCTCACCCCTTGGCCGGAGCGGTATTCTGACCTCTTGCCTTCAACCTGTATCTTTTTACCGGAACCCCAACCGGGCCAAGGGCCCGCCGTTGCCTTGGGGGATGCGATCGCTCAACTCACACCGCCACCGCCTTGGCTCCTCGTCACCGCCTGCGATCTCCCCTGCCTAAACCCCACCCGCTTACAAACCTGGGCGGATCAACTCCCCCCCCTACCGCCTGACATCCTCGCCGCGATTCCTCACCATAAAGACACCGCAAGCTGGGAACCCCTCTGTGGTTTCTATCGCGGCACGATTGGCCCAACCCTACAGGCCTATCTTGCCCAAGGGGGGCGATCGCTTCAGGGGTTGCTCGCTCACATTCCCGTCCAGCCCTTGCCCATTGCGAAGGGCGATCGCGCCAGTTTTCACAACTGCAACACCCCCCAAGATCTCAAAATCTCCCCCGACTAACATCGGCAGAGATTCAAACGAGATGCAATAATTATCCCCCCTAGGGAGGGGTAGAGTTCCGGTTAGATCACACCCGGGCCCCGGCCACCCGGCGTATTAATCTCTTTGCGTTTTTGCGCCTTGGCAATTTCCTCGTCTCGGAGTTGTTCGCGGCGATCGCCCCGCTCATTAACATACATTTCCGGTTCCACAGCAAAGTTATTTAAAAGACCTTCGCGATCCGAGGTATACCCTGCGGTGGTGTCAATCGAACCGTCTTGAGATTCAGGCAATTCTTGATAGTTTTCGCCCTCTCGTTCAATCCGAGCCGCTGTCTCAGCCGAGACAATCTTCCGGTCGTATTGAGCACCTGCGGGTTGAGTATTTTCGGTGCTTTGATTTTGGTTATTTTGGGTTGGGTAATTCATGGATTACACCTCATTGTGACAACAGAATTAAGACTGGGTAGGCATGATTGCAATGAAGAGATCGATCACACCATTGGTGTCTTACTCGTTAGGCATCGGATTCTACTTTGGGGATCAGATCAGGGCGTTCTTTATCCTTCCAGCCGAGGGGACGTTTGGAGTTATACCAGGCAATTGATCCGAGGGTAATGGCGAGGATAAATCCAATCCCAAGGGTCAAGGTTAAACCGATGGGGGTATGCACAACGGCTTCGAGATGGTTGAGGCTTGAAAGGGTCATAAATAAACGGTATTGATGTCTTCACTTATCAAGGTAGTGCGATCGCACCCCAGCAAACCTCTATCAAAATGCAGAACTTCCCCTCTTTCAGAAGAGAGATACGGTCGATCGGGTTAATTCTCTTTGGGTTCACGTTGGCGCAGCGGAATCTTAATCACAAACTCGGTGCCTTGTCCAGGAGCCGAGTGACAGGTTAGCGTCCCCCCGTGCTTTTCAGCCACCACTTGATAGCTGATCGACAGACCCATACCCGTACCTTTGCCCACCTCCTTCGTCGTAAAGAACGGGTCAAAAATGCGATCGCGCACCTGCTCTGGAATCCCCAGGCCATTATCCGCAATGGTGATCACCGCTGTATTTTCAGCTTCGAGATAGGTTTTGATCGTGATGGTCGGCTGTGCAAGGGCCTGCACCTGGAGGGCATCATCAAGGGCATCAATCCCATTCGTCAGAATATTCATAAACACCTGGTTTAATTGACCAGGGAAGCATTCGATGCGAGGCAGGTTGCCATAGTCTCGGTTGATGGTGATTGCGGGGCGATCGCTGTATTTCTTGAGCCGATGATGCAGAATCATAATCGTGCTATCAATCCCCTCATGGATATCCGCATCTTTGAGGTCCATTTCATCCATGCGCGAAAAATTACGCAACGACAGCACAATGGCACGGATGCGATCGGCCCCTATTTTCATTGAGGTGAGGAGTTTGGGCAAGTCTTCGATTAAAAACTCAAGATCAAGATCCTCAACGGCTTCTTCGATCGCCGCTCCGGGTTCTGGAAATGTGTCCTGATAGAGTCGAATGATTGCTAGTAAATCATCCGTGTACCCCTTGGCATGGGTCAGATTGCCAAAAATAAAGTTCACCGGATTATTAATCTCATGGGCAATCCCCGCCACCAACTGACCCAAACTCGACATCTTCTCCGATTGAATCATCTGTAACTGAGTTTGCTTCAGTTCTTCTAAGGTTTGCTCTAATGTGGCACTGTATGCTTTGATTTGCGCTTCTGCTTGCTTCCGCTCCGTAATATCGATGCCATATCCAATGCGGCCAATGACATTACCATCTATGTCTTTTTCCAAGGAGAGCGCGATCAAAACATCAATTTCTTGACCCCATTTATTAATAACTTGGGTTTCTATTTCATGGTGTCCCTTTATTTTTAATGGCTCAATAATGCTAGCGCGAAGGTAGTCTTGCAGACGTTCAGGGTATAAGATGCTGACGTGCTGACCGATCGCTTCTTGAGCGGTATAGCCATACAGGTCTTCTGCCCCCTTACTCCAGGTGGTCATGATGCCCTCATTGTCTAGGGAAATAATCGCACCTTTGACTTGATCGAGCAGTTTGGCTTGTTTTCGGAGGGCCGCCTCAGCGTTTTTTTGCACGGTGATATCGCGAGCCGTGGCATAGAGGACTGGATTGTCTAGATCCGGGGCGGATGTCCACGCGAGCCAACGGTAGGAGCCATCTTGACAACGATAGCGATTTTCAAAGGCTGCAATGCTTCCCCCCTCCGCAATTTGACTGGCAACCGCAAGGGTTGAGGCTTGATCATCAGGGTGAACAAAGGAAATAAACGGCTGGGCAAAGAATTCGGCTTGGGTGTAGCCTAATTTTCGCTCAAAGGCGGGGTTAACTCGTTTGAAGTAGCCGTCAAATCCCGCAATCCCTAACATATCCTCAGTGAGGTTAAAGAAGCTTTTCAGTTCAGAACTGCGTTGGGCAAGTTCACGCTCTAAACCTTGATTGACGGCTGCTAGCTCCTGGTTTGCTTTGGCGAGAGCCAGTTCTGCTGCTTTCTGGCGCGTGATTACCTCTGTAAACATAATCAAACCTCCCACGTCGCCCGATTCCCTGTGCCAAGGACGCACTTCCCACTTGAGCCAATCAATGCCCCCATCAGCACGGGGAAACGCTTCTTCTTCCCGACGTTCGATCGCTCCTTGTAAACACTGTTGATGAATTGCTTTCCACTCTTCGCTAATTTCGGGAAAAATATCGTAATGGCATTGACCGATAATGTTGCGATCGCCGAGTCCATAGTCTTCTAGCCAGCGGCGACTGGTGATGATGTAGCGCACATCGGTGTCAAAGAGGGCGATCGCAGCAGGGGCATGCTCGATCAAAAGCCGCAACGGATGGAACGCAGAGATGTTCTGGAAACCGGCAGCAGGAAAAGAAAATTCCATATTGAAAATTGGCAGGTTGCAACAATTTTTCCTCAATGATACTCGATATAATTTTGAGCGCAGAGGATGCACCAATGCTCTTTGTGCCGGGCTGTTATCCCTCGACGATGGGTGCAGACGATCGAGGGGGATGGGTTTTCTGGCCCGTCTGTCCCATGAGTCACCGGCCATTTTGGTTGCCAGGGTGCGGTAGGATTGCGAGCATTGATTATGTTGATTTGCGGCTATAGATGTCTGACCCTGAACTCACTCGCCCCGACGACACTGACGGTGCATCCCCCGCACCGGAGGACTCTCCACCCGTGCCGACCGCGCCGCCGGATGACCTAACCCAAGGGTTAGCGATTCCGCCCCATGTCGCCAAGGGTAAAGGAAAATCCACCGGGAACCCCCCGGAGCAGCCCACGGCGAACGGCGAGACGACATTGAGTGAGGCCCCACCAGAGCCACCCCCCGCCACGGGCTTAAAAAATGTCTCGGCTCAGGTGCGGTTGACGGGTCAGGAGGGGGTGGTGCGGGTGTTGTTGCCGGACATGGATAAAACCCCCACGTCTTGGCTGGAAATGTGGGAGCGGCTAAAGCAACGCCTTGCTACGGGGGAACGCTTTTGGCAGGGGGGCGCGATCGCCCATCTCGTCGCGGGGAAACATTTACTTGATGGGCGGCAATTGCAGGCGATCGCCGAAGCCCTAGCCAGCGTCGATCTGGATCTACAACGGGTCGCCACCAGTCGCCGCCAAACCGCCGTCACCGCTGCTGGAGCCGGCTATTCCGTCGAGCAAACGGGCCCGCATTTGGCAAAACCCGCCCCCACTGCCCAGGCTTGGGCTGAACCGCTTTACCTTAAATCCACGGTGCGATCGGGGGTAGAGGTGACCCATCCGGGGACGATTGTGGTGTTTGGGGATACGAATCCGGGCAGTGAGATTATTGCAGCGGGGGATATTGTGGTGGTGGGTCGCCTGCGGGGCATTGCCCATGCGGGGGCAGAGGGAAACCGCGCCTGTCAGATTTTTGCCCTCAAAATGGAGGCGATGCAGCTTCGGATTGCGGAGGCGATCGCTCGTCCCCCCGAAACCCCCGTCGATCAGCTTTATCCCGAAATTGCCTACATGACCGCCACCGGTATTCGTCTGGCCCCAGCCCATGGCTTTTTTAAAACCCATTCCTTTTCGCGTCCGGCCGAAAGTTGGATAGAATCACCCTGAGGATGATGATAGGGGGGGGTGCGATCGCGATACGGACACAGTACGGATCAATCCCGGATATGATGGAAACTTTAAACGCTGACTGGCTCACCGGTTAAAACTTTTATGACTCGAATTATCGTTGTGACCTCTGGGAAGGGGGGTGTAGGCAAAACAACAACAACCGCCAATCTAGGCACTGCCTTAGCGAAGCGGGGCCATAAAGTGGTGCTGGTGGATGCGGATTTTGGCTTACGGAATCTAGATTTACTCTTGGGGTTAGAAAATCGTGTCGTCTATACGGCTGTAGAAGCGATCGCCGGTGAATGTCGCCTCGAACAAGCCCTCGTCAAAGATAAACGCCAACCCAGTCTTGCCCTGCTCCCCGCTGCCCAAAACCGCAATAAAGAATCCGTCACCCCCGAACAGATGAAAAAACTGGTGATGGCGCTACAAAAAGCCTTTGATTATATTGTGGTGGACTGTCCGGCGGGGATTGAACTGGGCTTTCGTAATGCCATTTCGGCGGCCAATGAAGCGATCATCGTCACCACCCCCGAAGTCACCGCCGTCCGCGATGCCGATCGCGTCATCGGCCTCCTCGAAGCCAACGATATTCGCGCCATTCGGTTAATTGTCAACCGCATTCGCCCCTCCATGGTGGAAATGCAAGACATGATGAGCGTTGAAGATGTTTTAGAAATTTTAGCCGTGCCGCTGTTGGGGATCATTCCCGATGATGAGCGAATTATTACGGCGAGTAATCGCGGCGAACCGATCGCCCTCAATCAAGACCGATCCTTACCGGCGATCGCCTTTAACAACATTGCCCGCCGTCTGGATGGGGAAGAGGTTCCATTCCTGGACCTCATGGCCGCCCATAACAATCTGTTTAATCGAATTCGTCGCTTTTTCCGAGGGTCAAGTTAACGTTAACTAAGAGCGAATTGTGTTCATGGTGAAGCCATTTTGGGATGCGATTAATGGACTATGGGGGCAACTGTTCCACCGAACAGCCACCGATAGCCGCAGTACAGCGAAACAGCGGCTCCAACTTGTGATCGCTCATGATCGCGCTGGCCTGAGTCCGGAAACCCTCGAAGCCATGCGCCAAGAAATCCTCACCGTCCTCGCCCGCTACGTGGACATTGATTCAGACGAGTCGGAATTCTCCCTCTCTAGTGATTCACGGACAACCTCCCTGGTGGCAAACCTCCCGATCCGCCGCGTCCGCACTGAGCCACAACCGGACGAACCGCAGCCCCCCGCCAGTGATGAGCCATCCCCCAGTCCCGACGCTGCCGAGTCCGACCCTGCCCCGCCCAAGCCGGACGTAAGCTCGTCGGCATTAGTGGCCCAAGCCTCGGATCATCCTAGTCCTGAGGCCGTTGAGCCTACCCTTGAGGCCGTTGAGCTTGTCCCGGAGGCCGAACCCACCCCCTCCCTTGATCCAGAACCCCAAGCCTCTCCCCCCGCCCAGGCCGACGACACCGCAACGGCTGCACCGGAACCAAGCCCGACGCAACCAGAGCCAGAATCCCCAGCACCAGAGCCAGAGCAACCCACTGAATCAACCCACGCCACGCCACCCCCAGAGGGTAAACGCCCAGACCCCTACGCTGCGACCATTCCCCCCAAACCGGCTGAATCCCCGGTGATATCACCAAACCCGGATGCGGGGGAAATTGAAACCAATGGCCATGGGGAGGGGGATGAGTGGCGATCGCCTTGGGATGATTGATTTTTTGCGCTGATGGGGTGGGATGGTGGTGGGTCAGGCAAACGACAAAGCGACCCCCATCCCGATGATCGGAATCTGGAGATCGCTACAAGCAATGCTTGCGCCACTATTGCATTTTTTTATCGCGACCTTGGCGACGGCGATCGCGCCATTCAATCGTAGAAAGGTAAATCACCCCGCCACTGATGGCAATCAATAAAGCGATCGCCGCCAAGAACAGCACGTCGAGAATGGAAATGTTGTGAAACAGTTCAGCATTCATGATCTAGAATCCGTTACGCGCCCAGACAACCATCGCGATCGACCATGTAAAGAGAGATAAAACTCCAACCCAACCCAGCGTCATGATATCCATAGCAATTTAAAAGTGCGTTCGTTTTAAAACATCACTCCCCATTATGCCATCAAAGACGCGGTACAACGGGAGAACCAGCCTCCCCATTGCCCCAATATCCATCCATTCACCCCAAAACGATCCCCCTAGGGAGCCGTCGTCACCACCCCCGTCGATTGCCCCCCATCCAGCGAGACAAAGTGAATCGTCCGCACCATATTATTGGGCAACTGGACAAGATAGGTTTGCGCACCAAGGGGAACTAATTGACCGTTCAACTGTTCGAGTCGGGTTTTGACCTGTTGCTCTAGCTCTGAGTTGGGGAAAGGTTGGCTCACTTTGCCCCTGGCGAGTAATTTGTCAGGATTTTTTTCAAGTTCCTTGGGCGGGTTAGTGATCGGATCGGTCAGGGCAAAATCAGACATTGATTTTTCGGTGTAGAGTTGGGCGAAGAGTTGCTCGAATTGGCGTTCTTCGGCGGTAAGGTTTTCAATGTTCTTGAGTTGTGCGATTTCAGTGGGCTGCAAGGCTTGGGACAGCAGCATGATGATCGTCTGCTGATCAATGGAAATCAGGTGCAGGTAGCGGGGGGTAACATTCGCCGTTGACACTTTATAAACCCGAAACGCCGGATCATCGCTCACCACTTCTAAGGGGTTAAATTCCCGCTGCGGCACTTCTGCCTGATAAAACTCGCCCACCTTCGCGAGGGAATCGCGGGTATTCATGGCGGCGCGATCGTACTGGGGCGGCAAGAGATTCACCGAACCGGCCAAGGCTTTACCGTAAACCGGAAAATTCACAAAGGGATCAACCGCTTGACCCCCATCCCCACCGCTACCACCGCCCCCTGGTGTCGTCGTAGCGGGGCCATCCTCCCCTGCACTTTTTCCGCCGCCGCGTTCATGGGTCGGTGCGCCCGGTTCTGGGCTGGTGTTGGGGGTGGGTTCGGTTTTGGGGGTCGATTCCGAGGATGGGGTGGGTGTGGCTGGCGTGGGGGAGGCTTGGGGTCGGGGACGTTTATCCAGGGCGCGTTCATCCACCACAAGCTCATCCGCCCGGTTGAGGGGCTGCGCACGGGATGATCGGGACGGACGCACCGGATCACCCGCTGGTTTTGTCCCCAGGGGCATGGGTGTGATCCCTGATTCGGGTGGTGCGGGGGGTAACTCGCCTAAGCCCGGTAATTGGGTGATTTTGATCGTATCTTCGGGGGCAATTTCCGGCTCTGCCTCGGTTAAGGAGGGCGAGGCCGGCATGGGCAGCCAGAGGAGTGCCCCATGTAATCCCACCGATAACAGCAGCATCGGGCGTACCCACCGTTTCGGATCTCGTAATTGGTTCAACATCATCATCGTCACCACTCCTCACCATCTATTGTTATGACAGACGCGATCGCTCCTCTCGCGGTTTCCTATTCGCTGGTTTCCGCTTCCTTCTATAGTAAAGTTTGGACTTTCAGGATGGACAAGTGAGGGCGCGATGAATTTACTGGATCGAGTGCGATTGGGGGCAGCGGTTGCCACAGCAAAAGCAATCACGGCGATTGTGAAAGGACTCAAGCTCGGAGCCGCCAGCGTGCTTCCCGGTTCCATTGCCCGTCGTCTCCATCCCCGCTTACTCCCTTTACTGTTTGAGCAGGTCAAATCCGGTGTGGTGTTAATCGTCGGCACCAACGGCAAAACCACCACCTCCCTCCTGCTGCGCACCATCCTCGAACAGCAAGGCAAGCGCGTCACCCACAACGCCACCGGAGCCAACCTGATTAACGGCTTGATCACCGCCCTCCTCGCCGATACCGATGCCTTCGGCACCTTGGATCGGGATTATGCCATTCTCGAAGTGGATGAAAACATCCTGCCCCTGGTGCTCAAAGACTGCCGCCCCCGCTATATTTTGGCGTTGAATTTATTCCGTGATCAACTGGATCGCTACGGCGAAGTGGATACGATTAGCCGCCGCTGGCAAAGTGCGATCGCGCCCCTCCCCGCCGATACCACCATCATCCTCAACGCCGACGATCCCACCCTCAACTTCCTCGGCCAAAACCTCACCCAAACCGTCCGCTATTTCGGCCTCAATGAACCCGATCGCTACCTCAGCGAAATTCCCCACGCTGTCGATTCGATCTACTGCCCCCAATGTGGTGCATCCCTGGATTACCAAGGGGTTTATCTCTCTCACCTCGGCGATTATGCCTGCCCCAGTTGTGATTTCAAAAAACACCCTCTCGCCATCAATAGCCCAGAATGGGGACAAATCTTAATCGGTATTTACAACAAATACAACACCCTCGCCGCCGCCCTCCTCGCCCAAACCATGGGCATCGATCGCAACGCCATCACCCAAACCATTCAAACCTTTAAAGCCGCCTTTGGCCGCGCCGAAGAACTCACCTACGAGGGCAAACATATTCGCATTTTGTTGTCTAAAAATCCCGTCGGTTTAAACGAATCCATCCGCGCCGTCAATGAGTTAAAACTCGCTGGCAAATCCTCCGTCACCTTCCTGATTTTGAACGATCGCACCCCCGATGGCACCGATGTCTCTTGGATCTGGGATGTGGACACCGAACCCCTCACCGCATCGGGGGGCATAATCATCGTCAGCGGCGATCGCACCTATGACATGGCCCTCCGTATTCAATACAGCCAAGCCAACGCCCCCGGCCAAGCCAACCCCTGCGAACTGATCCCCGACGACAATCTGCAATCCGCCCTCAAGACTGCGATCGCCCGCACCCCCGCCCACGAAACCCTCCACATCGTCCCCACCTATTCCGCCATGCTCGAAGTCCGCAAACTCCTCACCGGCCGCGAAATTTTATAACCGGTCACAGTTTTTCGAGCATCCTTGTGGTGCAATGGTTTACCGATCTTTGAGCCATCAAGATTAACCAATGTTGCGGGTTTTGGAGATCAACCGATTCAATGCATCGTGCATAAAAATTGCTCGGATACCCTGATAAGTAAAGTATAGGGAAATCCTTTTTTGCAACGTGTATTGGTACCAAGGTCATGAGCTTTGCTGCGTTTGACAATTGGCTGGATTGGCCGACCCCTCGACTGGGTCAACATTGGCAACTGGGCCAACGCCAAGAGACCCAGGACTATGTTTTGATGGGGGGGGATGTCCGCATTAGTCTCTCGGCGGCTGAGTGTCAGGTGTTGCAAGAGTTTAACGGCACTACAACCCTGGGAGCGATCGCCCAACGCTGGGCAACGCAATCATCCGATCCGGACTTCATCCCCCGCTTGCTCCAAAAACTGATTGACCATGGTGTGTTAAGCCTGAACACCCCTGACGGTTCCTCAGATGCCCCCCCTCGTCCAGCGGGACAATCCCCCCTCAATCCAGGCGTGGAATGGCGTTATAACCCTGATGGGTATTGGATTTTACGCAATCCTACCCACAAAACCTATATGCAGGCCAGCGAGGCCCATAAACAGGTGATGGAGGGTCTAGGACGGCAACCGTTGGCGCAATTGCTGCTACAAGCGGGGATCTCAAAATCGGAGTTTCAAGGGTTTTATCAACAAATGGCAGCCACGGGGATGCTTGCGGGGACGGAACCCCGCAAACCACCACGGGGCAAGTTTAACCCGCTGCAATTGTTGTTTTTTAAAATGCCGTTGATTAATCCCGATCGCTGGCTGCAAGGGGTTGCGCCGGGGTTGGTGTGGGTGTGGACGCGGCCGTTTGCCTGGGGGCTGGTGGTGTTTTTGACGGTGAGTGTGGTGGTGGGGCTGTATCACGGGGGGGCGATCGCCTATCAAGCCCAGCAACTGATGGCGGTTTATGGGTCGAGTTTGTGGCTGCCGTTTATTGGCGTGACGATCCTCGTTGTGGTCTGCCACGAACTGGGCCACGCCTTGACCCTGAAACATTATCATGGCATCGTGCCGGAAATGGGGGTGCTCTGGATGTGCCTTTTTCCGGCGGCCTATACCGATACGTCCGATTCCTATTGTCTGAAGCGCACCCATCGGGTTTGGGTGGTGGCGGCGGGGTTGATTGTGCAGATTGCGATCGCAGCGATCGCCTTTTGGGTGTGGACATTTGCCGCCCGCGAAAGTTGGCTAAGTACCGCCAGCATCATGGCGATGATGGCCGGACTCCTCACCGTTATCTTGAACCTTAACCCCCTGGCCCGCTTCGACGGCTACTATCTCGCCGTCGCCATCACCGGGATCAACAATCTCCGCAGTCGTGCCTTCCTCCTGTACAAATGCTGGCTCACCGGGCAGCCCACCCCAGAAGACCCAGAAGATATCCCCTTTCTGGCGTTCTATGCGCCGTTTAGTCTGGTCTATATCTGGTTCGTGTTTGGATTTTTATTCTGGCGCTTGGTGGACTGGACATTGTTGAATGCTCCGATGACGGTGTTAGCCCTCATCGTCCTCTGGCTCGTTTACTACTATTGGCCCAGCGATTAAATTTCAATATTGCTTGCAACCTATCTTGGGTGGGGGATGTCCAACCTGCCGATCTACTGCTGATCTACCATTGATTCATCACAAGGTCTTATGTCTCAATCTTCTACCCCAGAATCTTCCCCCCTCAAAGTCAATCCCCCGAAGGCAAAAGCCGCACCCAAGGCCGCACCTAAACCCGCACCGTCACCCCAAAAACTGCTCCCAGAGCCTCCAAGTTCCCTCTCTGAACCCATTTTTGCCGTGCCGCGTTGGATTGCGATCGCAGGCGTGCTCACCGCCCTCGCTGCCGCTGGCTTCATCCCAGTTCCCAACGATGTCATCACAGCAGGCGTCCTCGAACCCCCCATCACTAACCGCCTGTTTATGCAAGTCCCCGGCACCGTCGTCGAGTTTTTTGTGGAAACGGGAGACCTGATCCAACCCAATCAAAAAATCGCCCGCGTCAGCACCCTCGAACTCGAAGACGAAATCCTCACCACTCAACAACAACTCCAAGAACAAGAACGCCAACTCGACCAACTTCAGCAACGTCTCCCCGTCCTCCACAGCCGGATGATGGAAACCCAAATGGCCAGCCAAGCGATCCAAAATCAAGCCGGACGGATTAATCAACGGCTCACCAGCGAACCCCCCGCCATCCAACAAATCCGCCAGCAACAGGTGGTGATGTTGCAAAATATCCAAGCCCTCCGCACCGAAATCGCCCACCTCGAAGATCAAGAAGCAATCGTGCGGGCGGATTTGAAACGCTACCGTGCGATCTGGGCGAAACCCGGTGGGCGGGGTGTGTTGAGTGAGCAGGAAGTTGGGCGCAAACGGAGCGAATTGAGTACGGTACTCAGTACCAAAGACCGCAAAATTAGCGAAATCAGCAGCATTCAGCAACAAATCAGTGGGAAAAATGCTGAGGTCGCGACCTTGCAGCAGGATTGGCAAGAGGAATTAGGGGCAAGTAGCGATCGCTGGCAGCAAAACAACGCCAGCATCATCACCGCCCAGCGCGAACTCTTCGCCGCCCAAAGCGAACTTACCCACCTCCAAACCCTCGTTAACACCTCCAAACAAAAACTCCAAACCCTCCAAGAACGCCGCGACACCAGCCAAACCCTCATCACCACAGAAGGCGGCAGGGTGCTCTCAACCGATCTTCAGGAAAAGCTCGGACGCAAAATGCAGGAGAACGAATCGATTCTCGAAATTGCCAATATTGACAGTCTTGATGTGGCGATCGATGTGCCCCAGGTGGATAAGACCAATGTAGCCAAAGGTGCGATCGTCAAGATTCGCTTTCACGAACCGGGTTATCCTGTCCGCACTGCCATTATTCAAGACATTGATCCCGAAGTTAAAACTGACGACACCGGCCAGAAACTCCTCACTGCCCGCACCACTATTAATAATCCTGAATATCTCCTATTACCCAATCAAAAAATCAACGCCCAGATTGTAGGGAAGAAAATCCCGCTCTATGAAAAAATCACTCTCGAAGTCCGCAAACATCTCAATTGGACTCGTTATGGCTTCGGAGAATAGGTTTTAAATTACTATTTTTCTTGCGTAATATTACTGATATCCAACGTGATTATTCAGTCTCTAATGAGATCCCATTCACAGTCTGAAACACAGGGTGATTGAGCATCTGGGTTCCGTAATTTCACTGATCTTTTGGGAAGTCATACCCATAGATTGACTATTTTTGCGATCGCAGTTCGCCCACTGGCAAGGGATTGCGCGATCGCACCCCTCAAAATGAGCTTCCCTGCCACCCTTTATCTCTACTTCATAAAACCCAATCACTCTTCATTGAAGATTTACCGCCAACAATGAATTCCATTGATACCGTTAACCTATAAGCATTCAGGAAATCATCAGATCATCCGAAAACTTTTTGAGAGATTTTGCATAAAAAATCACCAAACTCCTAGAGACAGAATAAAGCAGAACTTTTCATCGTCCCGGTTCATTCATCACCCATCCAAAACATTGTAGGTAAGGAGCATCAGCCATGTTCGGCAAACGCAAATCGGCCCGTCGCCATCGTCAGTCCTTGATTCTTGAGCCCATCTGGACACCCATGGGAGTCATTCCCGGCGGCGATGATGGTGATGTTGATCTCAGTGACTTTGATGGCGGAGGGCTTGATAGCTTTGAAGGCACAGTGGATCTCGTCGATGACTACACCTCAGGGGTCTTCACCGTTGGCGACTCCGGTGATATCACGATTGATTTCCTCTACGATGGCGGCTTCTACAGCAACGGTGAAGTCGGGATTTTCAGCCTTGAGGGGATGGACGAATTTGAAATCGGCAGCCAAGACTTTATCAAAGAAGCCGCCAATCGTGCCCTCAGTGGCTCCGAATTGGGCCATGTGGTGATTTCCGATGCCACCGAAGGCGCACGCTTTAGCGGTCACATGGGTGAGGGCAATTTTAATTCCGGCGACTATCAAGAAGGCAGTGCCGTGAAGATGCGAGCTGGGGATCAATTCGGCATCATGCTGGCGGCGAATCACTCCATGGAAGAAGTGGCCGAGGGTAAAACCTGGAGCGTCCGCTTCTCGATGTCCACCGCTAACCCCGATGACGGTCTCCAGTTTGGCCAAGTCGCCGATGTTACGGGTGATGGCAATACCTTCGCCTTTGAAGATTTGAGTGTGGATAGCAGCGATCGTGACTACAACGACATCGTCTTCCAAATCCAAGGCGCAACCGGTGAAGCGGCTCTGATGGATGAAGTGGTCGCTGAAGGTCAAGACTGGCGCACCGATGATGTGGGGATTGAGATCCTGGCCTACACCACCGAGGTCATGGAAAAACTGGAGCTAGAAAACCGGGGCCGCCAGACTTTTGTGGGGATTATTGACACGGGTTTTGCCGCCGATAATCCCGATCTTGATTATGACAACATCCAGTTGGGCAGCGATTTTGTCGATGGTGATACCAATCCTTTGCTGGATGATGCTCAAGGAAATGAGCACGGGACACATATCGCAGGGATCATTGGCGCGACTCAAGATAATGGTCTCGGCATTGATGGGATTAATGATGATGCACCGCTTTGGTTTGGTCGTGCGATCGGGTCGGGTGAATGGGAAAATTCTCTCAAGGAGTTTGTTGATGCAGCCGCTGATTCGGGTCAACCCAATGCCGTGGTTAACCTGAGTTTGGATCTCACTCAAGTTGACGCGAATGGTGAGGTGACAACGCGCTATGAATTTACCCCCCAAGAACGACAGGCGATCGAATATGCGCGGCAAAATGGCGTGTTGCTGGTGGTCTCGGCGGGGAATGATGGCGGTGTGATGTCGGTGTTGGGTCAGGCTTCCCAGGAGTTTGACAACATCATCACGGTGGGTGCAGCCGATGGTACGGAACGCGCTGACTATTCCAGTTACGGCAATGGCTTAGACCTCTTGGCGGAGGGCGGCACTGAGGAAAATCCGATCACATCGCTGGTGGATGATGGTATCGGCACGATGGCGGGAACGTCGGTGGCAACGGCTCAGGTGACGGGTGCAGTGTCGCGGGTCTGGGCGGCGAATCCAGAGTTAAGTTATCGCCAGGTGATCGCCATTCTCAAAGAGACGGCAACGGATCTGGCTACGCCGGGTTGGGATGCTGAGACGGGTGCGGGGTTGCTCAATTTAGCAGCAGCGATCCAGGTGGCACGAGAAACCCAAGGTGAGGTTTATACTCCTGCGGCGATCGTTGCACCGGATAGTTGGGCAGGTGCAGGTCAGTTTACGCCCGGTGAACGAGCCGTTCAAAATTATGACGCTCACGGCTCAGGACGAAGGTTTTATAAAGGTTGGCTACGGGATTACAACACCGTTGATAAACTCTGGTTCACTGTCAACTCCTTTACACCCAATTTCCAATTCTCACTAGATCAATATGGCGCACGAATTACGCTGCGAGATAAGTATGGCGACAAGGTTGTCTCTGGCAGTCCGCATAATGCTGTGGCTTGGTATGGCGCAGCGGATCTCTGGCCTGGCGAATATTATCTGGAAGTCGAGAAAAAAGATAGCGATGATATTGACTACCAGGTAGCTATGAACTTCTATGGTGAATCTGTTGGAGATCATGATGATGGAACATTTACGCTTCCATATCCTGAGCAACCGGAGCCAGAAGAACCAGAGACTCCTGAACCCGAAGAACCGGAGGAGCCAGAAGAACCTCAAACTCCTGTTGCACCAGCGCCAGGGACGGGTAAGGTTCCAGCCAATGCGGGGAGTCATGTCAATACGGTAACGAGTCTGCTGGGTGTGGTGACACATTATTACAATAATGGTCACTTGATCGCTGGCCCCTTTGGTTTGTCTTATTGGTATCAGTACGGTACGGGTCGCTCCTTAATTGATGGGCTGTTACCATCACCGAACCGTCCGATTGAACTTGAAAATGTGGGTAAATACACATTTGAGATCAAACCAACAACCGAGAATCTCACATTTAACCGTGGTCAAGACTGGACAACATCTACAGGGTATAAATTCGCTTTCCAGAATGACGGCAATTTGGTGATGCGGAATCCTGAGGGTCAAGCTATCTGGGCAACAGGGACACATGACACAGGTGCAGACAGGTTTGTGGTTCAGGCAGATGGAAATGTTGTCCTTTATGAGGGCAGCGAAGCACTTTGGGCAACGGATACGAATGATAATCCTGGTGCGTACTTTGCGATTCAGGGTGATGGGAATTTAGTTGTTTACTCTTCCGATGATGATCCTTTGTTTGAGTCAGGAACACATACAGATCCAGGGACATTAACTGCATCGTTGGATTGGTTATCTACTCCTTTCACCAATCAGCAATATATCCAACGATTATATGGGCATAGTGAAGGTACTTGGACTCGTGGTTTGGATCCTGACCATAACGGAATAGATACTACGGATACAGTGGCTCCGTATCAAGTCCGAGCTTTAGTTGGAGGTGAAGTTCTTCGTATGCGTAATGGTGGAAGGGTATTTACTGATGTTCGCTGGCAACTAACAGATCCTGAGTACGGATCGGGAATTAATCCTGCTACTCAAATGCGTGAATATCAAATATGGAATGACAATAACGAAGTTGTGATCTACAACCAAGACTTAGATCGCACATTTATATATTGGCATTTTGCGAATGTAGATGTTCAAGTGGGTCAGGATATTAATCCTGGAGAAGTTCTTGGTATTGAAGGTGATACAGGATTTTCGGCTGGCCAACATACTCATTTAGAAGTTCGTCAAGGACGAGGAACAGGAGGTGCAGTAGAAAATCCATTAGTAACATTGGGTAATGCACGAGGCAGGGAGATTTTAGATCGAAACTACCATTAGGTCATCCCGCTTTTCAGTTGCTGAAATGACGTTAAATGATCAGGTACTTTTGCCTGATCGCACTTTTTTTCTTAACACAAAAGAATACAACCCCATAAACCCCAACGTACCGCCGCCCAAACCCTCCCCGCAGCGGTGCATTTTCTTCATCACCCCCACCCCAAGACGCAAGAGGGCGCAAGCGTTGCGCCCCTACACATATTCAAAATTCATACCACCCGTAGGGGCGGATCGCATCCGCCCAAACCCACCACGCCACAAATCCGCCAATTCCCCATCCATCGTTTCCCCATTTCGCAAAACCATTGGGCGCAAGCGTTGCGCCCCTACCAAAATTCACATCATCCGCCCACACCCATCACACCGCAAACCCATCAATTCCCCATCCCGTTTAACCATTGGGCACAAACGTTGCGCCCCTACCAAAATTCACATCACCCGTGGGGATGAATGCGATCTGCCCGATCGCGCCCCCGCGAGTACAATAAACCCGTTGTCCCATGCGCCGCCCATCGCCATGAAATACAACCCCAAAATCCACCATCGCCAATCCATTCGTCTGCGGGGTTACGACTACACCCAACCTGGAGCATATTTTGTCACCATCTGCACCTACAAAAAACAATGTTGGTTCGGAGAAGTCCGCAACGGCACAATGTATCGCAATCAAATCGGGAACTTGGTTGCCCACGAATGGTTAAAATCGCCTCAAATTCGGGATAACGTGAAGCTAGATGCTTGGGTTGTGATGCCGAATCATCTGCATGGCATTGTCTGGTTGCTCGAAACCAAAACCCGTAGGGGCGCAACGCTTGCGCCCAGACCCTGCGCAACCCCACACCAAGGATGGGGGCGATCGCGCAACGAATTAGGCTCATTTATCGCCGGATTTAAAAGCAGCGTCACCCGCCAAATCAATCAACTCCGAGAGCATTCTGAATTACCGATCTGGCAGCGCAACTATTACGAAACAATCATCCGAGACGACACTGCATTACACTCCATCCGAAACTACATCCAACAGAATCCAGAACAGTGGCTACAGGATAAAGAACATCCTCAACGCCATACCGAATTCACAAAATTATCCCTCGATTTGGTGTTCTGAACCAGACTTCTGTAGGGGCGCAAGCGTTGCGCCCGATCGCATCCGCCCGATCGCACCAACCCGATCACGTCCATCCAAACCCCCCGATGATTGCCGCACACCTATTTACAAATATTGAGCGCAAATTGGGTGCAATTTGGGCGCAAGTGTTGCGCCCCTACAGGGGTGTTACCATCCTCAATAAACCCCAACACATTCTATTCTTGATCACTCGGTTGCCCTACTTCATCGGGTTCCTCAAAAACTACATCTTCATAGAGTTGCTCAAAACTGATTTTGAAATCAATACTTTGGAGATGGACGGGGGTGTCGGGTTCGTAAAATTGTAATGTCCAGAGTCCTGATTGATCGCGTCGGAATATATTGACTCGTGGCTGGGTTTGGCTGATGACGACGTATTCTTGTAGGGTTTCAATCTGTTGATAATCAAAGAATTTATCGCCACGATCGCAAGCCTCAGTTTCTGGGGATAGGACTTCAATGATTAGACAGGGGTGTTGCTTGAATTGTTTTAAGGCGCGATCGCGCTCATCACAGGTCACCAAAACATCGGGATAGTAATAACAATTAGTCGCGTCGATGCGCGTTTTCATATCTGCCATGTAAACCCGACAGCCGGAACCTCGTACATGGCTGCGGAGCAACGCGAAAATGTTACCCGCAATGGTGACATGGGCTTCACTTGCGCCTGCCATCGCGTAGATTTCGCCAGCGCGGTATTCGTGTTTGATCGGGCTGTCCTGTTCGTGGGCGAGGTATTCTGCTGCTGAGAGTTGGAGATCGTGGGGATTCGCAATCATGACAATTCTTGCTGAGCGGTAGTACTTCTATATTATCTCATGGGTAAAGGGGGCGATCGCATCGCTGCCCGTGTCACGGAATTCGAGCAATGGACTACAGTAGGGAGGGTTAATTGGTAAATCGCGGTCGGTGTCTGGGCGCGATTCTGCTTGGATACTGTTATGGACTTATTGCGATCGCTCCCTATTGGTCTTTATCTTGAACAGCCCGTCACCTGGCTGCACCACCTCGATCCGCGTGTGAAGTTGGGGTGGTTGATGACATTTTTGCTCGCGCCGATTTTGGCGAATAATGCCTGTCGGATTGCCCTGGTGGGGTTGTTGATTCTCTTAACCCTGACGGCGCGGATTCCCTGGCGGGCCTGGAAGCAGCAAATGGGCTGGCTCTTGATCGTGGCGGGGTTAGCGTTTGTGATTACCTGTATTTTTGATGATGGTCTTGCCCTCACGAGTCAGCCCCGCCTCGTCGGGGCAGAATTGTCAGATATCACCGCCACGGGCTACCAATTTGGCGACTATCGCGACATTCAGCCCACGCCCTACGACTATGTGGTGTTGTCGGTGGGACGCATTACCGTGACGCGGCATTCTCTGGATTTGGCGACCCGTTTTACAACCCTTTTGTTTACCTTGGTTTACAGCACGAGCCTTTATCTGTTGGTGACGGCTCCCGAAGAAATTACCACGGGCCTCGAACAATTACTTGACCCATTGAACCGCTTTAAGATTCCGATTACGGAAATTTTGTTGACGTTGACGTTGGCGTTGCGGTTCATTCCGTTGGTGCTGGAAGAGGTGCAAAATTTGACGCGATCGGTGCGCACGCGGGCGATTAATTGGAAAAAAATTGGGCTGAAACAGACGATACAGATCTGGCTGGTGGTGGCGGAGCGGTTGATTGAGAATTTGTTATTGCGGGCCGAACAGATTGCCCTGGCGATGAATGTGCGGGGGTTCACTGCGCCGAACGAGCATCGGGTGCAGTGGCATCGGTTGCAGTTGCGCTGGGGGGATGGGGTGGCGATCGCACTCCTCATTCTGTTGTGGTGGGCGCGGTTAAGCGTGGGGTGGATGGTGTGAAGCACGCCATAGATGAGCAATGGCCTGGGTTAAAATCCTGGGGTTCCGTCGCGATCTGGAATGAACGGCCTACTATTGTTATTGGTGGGTCTACTGAGGGTTAATGTATCCAAAATTAGGCTCCCAATCTGTCCCTTGCATTTCGAGTCTTTGAAAGACCCATGGCGAGTCACAAAGTCCTCATATTAGATGGTGATAGTGTTGTCCGCAGCAAATTGCGCCGACTACTCCCCCCCGGCAGCTATGAAATTGCGGAGGCTAGTGATGGCGAGTCAGGGCTAGCTCTGATTCACCAAGAACGGGGGCGGATTCGGTTTATTTTGCTCAATGCGGCGCTGGCGAAGGTGAGCGGTTGGGATGTGGTGGCTCACTTGAAAGCCGATTCAGATTTTCAACATATTCCCCTGGTGGTGATGCGGGGTTCCCAGCGTCAAGATCCGGATCTCACGGAGCCGGTCTACGCAGCGGTGGAGGTTCTGGATAAACCCTTTGAGCGATCGCAACTCAAACGCGCCGTTAAAACTGCAATCCAAAAAGCGAAGGCTCTCAACCCACAGAAGAACGCCCCCAAAGCGGTAAAAAAAGCGGTAGAACCTGCGATCGCGCCCCCCATACCTGAACCTCCACCGAAATTCTCCGCTCCTAAACCTCCACCACACCCCCCCACTGTTCCGCCAGCCCCGGTGATTCCAGCGATCGCGGACAATCCCCCAACGATTCCCCCCACAGACCCAACACCCGTTGAGGATCTCGACCCCACCGATCTAGAAAATGCCTTTGAAGACTATGTGGATTTTGGAAATTTAGCGGCAGAACAGCCAGAGGGGGATGATCCCTTTGCGGGGTTGGATGATTTTATGGCCTCCGCTGAAGCGTCCGAGACCCTCGACCTCCCCGAAGAACTGCAACTCATTGATGATTTTGAGGCCTTACCCCACGACCTCGAACAGCCACCCTTTGACCCCACCTCCGGGTTTACTCAGCCGTTCATCCGGCCCCAAGCCTCAGAGGTGCAGTCCACCCCAGCCCCGTCTGATCCTGCCGTTCCCACCCCCTACACCCGCGACACCCAGACCCCGCCTGACCTGGAGCTAGAACCGGAGGATTTGGTTAATTCGCCTGCGTTGAGTTCAGAGTTTAGCCGGGGGGGGATGTTTAGTGCGCCGCCGGTGGGGGAGTTTTACGAGGAGGATGAGGCGATCGCGCCAGTCCCGCGTCCGTCTGCCGTCGTTCCCGCTGCGGATCTCACCGTGGCACCCGATTCGGTGGAGGATACTGTCTTTGGCGATTTTGGCGTTGATCAGCCGTCCGCCCCGGATGACGCGCCGGAATCGGCCACCGATGACGTGCCGTTGGAGTTTAACCCAGAGGCCTTTTGGAATCAGGAGCCAGCGATCGCGCCGTCCCCCTCAGCCTTTGACCTCGACGAAGACGAGCACCCCTTTGAGGACGAAGATCTTTCTAGTTTTCTCACCCGGCCCGCCGCCATTCCGCCCCGCAAACTCGATGCAGAGGACGAAACCGACGATCTCTTCCTCACCCCCGACCCTGAACCCCCCTCCGATGATCTGGCCCCCCTAGATTTAGGGTTGGATCATCCCTTTGCAGAGATACCAGCGGACTCGATGGCCGCGACGAACGCCAGCGATGCCGCCTCAGACTTTCTCGCCGAGCCAGATCCCGCCCCCATCCCCGACCCGATTATTGATCCGGCCCTGGCCTATACCCCAAGCGACCAGCCCGATGCAGAGATACCGTTAGCCGGGGAAGACGAGGGGGAATCTCAGCTTACGGTCGGGGCTGACACTGCCGATGTTGCCGGAACCGGGGATGATTTCACCCTAGGGAATGATTTTGAGTTTGATCTTTCAAGCTGGGAACCCGATGCGGTCACGCCGATGCCCGATCCCCTCCTAGATGCGGATGATCATCCGATCGCGCCCCTGGGAGAAATTCAGTTTGACCCCTCGGATCAACTCGAACCGGATACCGAGGAGAATACGGTGTTAGGCGAGACGCGATCGCCCGCCCCTCCCCCCACCGATCCAGGTGACCCCTTCGCCGCGCTCGATGATTTCACCCTGGCCACCCCCGACGCAGAAAACACCATCCTGGCAGATAAGCAAACCAGCCCCCCCATTGCCAACCGCCTCGAACAACAACTGGATGCGGCCTTAGCCTCCGAGGATGCGGAAAAGGCTGATGATGGTGATGATGTCGATGTGCTCAACGACAGCCCCGAATATACCGTCCTCGAAGACAAGCAAGAGATTGACCCGGCCCAGTTTCCGCGCTTTTCCTTTGAAAATCCTGACACCAAACCCACCCTGCTCCAAGAGGGCATGGTGACGCTGTTGGGGTTTGATGAAGTGAAGATGCGGTTTGAAAGCCGTCTTGAGTCCGAACGAAACGCCGCCCTCCGGGATGCCTTGGACTACGGAGAAGAAGGTTATGATCTGGTGATCAATGCCCTGCGAGACGAAGCGGGGCCAGTGCGTGACGCAGCGGAACAGTTGATTAAAGAACAGTTGCGCAAGTCCAAACACGCCCGCCCCCTCGCCCAGCAAGCCTGGTTAGAGGTGGAGTGCATCAGCGTCATTACGGGCCATTCCCATTGGGTGCAGACGGTGGCGATCGCTCAAGATAACCGCACCCTCGTCAGCGGCAGCAAAGACAGCACGATCAAAACCTGGGATCTGCGCACCGGCCGCGAAACCGGCACGATCACCGGCCATGCCGCCTCTGTCCTCTCCATCGCCATCAGTCCCGACGGCGACCACATCATCAGCAGCAGCACCGACAACACGATCCGGATTTGGGACATTCACAACGGCACGGAAATTCAAGCGATTAGCGGTGATGCCCACCATAAAATCTACGTCGTCGCCCTCAGCCCAGACGGCAGCGTGATCATCAGTGCCAGTGCCGACCAAACCGCCAAGCCGGAATTTGAAACCGGCCTTTCCGGGCTGCTTAGTTATCTCCCCTCAAAAACCACCTCGCCCCTGTTGTCGTTGATTAACTTCATTCGGCGCAGTCGGGAAATTAAGCTGTGGGATCTGCCCACGGGTAAAGTGAAAGGGAGTTTAGTGGGCTATTCCAAAGGGGTGACGGATCTCGCGATCACGCCCAAGGGGGATAAGGTGGTGAGCGGCAGTCGCGACCACACGATTAAAGTTTGGGATCTGGAAACGCGCAAAACCCTAAACACCCTCTGGGGCCATACCGATGAGATTCGCTCGGTGGTGGTGACCACCAATGGTCAATATGTGGTGAGTGGGAGTCGCGATCGCACGATCAAAATTTGGGATCTGCGCACCGGCCATGTCCTCCGCACCCTGCGCGGCCACAGCCAATCCGTCACCTCCATCGCCATCAGCCCCGACGGCAAAACGATCATCAGCGGCAGCCGCGATGCGACCTTGAGAATCTGGGACTTTGACAGCGGCGAACACCTCAACACCTTAATGGGTCACACCGACCTGATCCGCTCTGTGGCCATCAGTCCCGACGGCCGCACGATCGTCAGCGGTAGCCGCGACAATACGATCCGGGTGTGGGCGGTGAAAGGGTGAGGATTGCATCCATGCGCATTGGTGTGATCGGCGGCGGCGCGGCGGGATTTTTTGGGGCGATTACAGCGGCGTTAACGAACCCTCAGGCCGAGGTGACGATCTTCGAGGCTGCCCCGGAACCCCTGGGGAAAGTCCGCATTTCCGGCGGCGGCCGGTGCAATGTGACGCACCATTGTTTTGATCCGGCCCAGTTGGTGCAGCAGTATCCACGGGGGGGGCGGGCGTTGCGGGGGGCGTTTTCGCGGTTTCAGCCAGAGGATACGGTGGCTTGGTTTGCGGCGCGGGGGGTGCCGTTAAAAACCGAGGCCGATGGCCGGATGTTCCCGATCACCGACGATGCCGCGACGATCGCAGATTGCCTCATCCACACTGCACGAGCGGCAGGGGTACAGGTGCGTTTAAAAACCCCCGTGCGCGGCATCGAGCGGCGCGATCGCTGGCAGATCCAGTTAAAGCAGGAACGGTGGGACTGCGATCGCCTCCTCCTCGCCACGGGTTCCAATCGCCTCGCCTACCGTTGGATCGAGTCCCTCGGCCATACCCTGATCCCCCCCGTGCCCTCCCTCTTCACCTTCAAACTCAATGATCCGCGCCTGCGAGATCTCGCCGGGGTCAGCGTCGATCCGGCGATCGTCACCCTCGGCCCCGGCAAAACCAAACTGCAACAAACCGGCCCCCTACTGATCACCCATTGGGGTCTAAGCGGCCCCGCCGTCCTCAAGCTCTCCGCCTGGGGAGCGCGACACCTCCATGACCAGCGCTATCACGCCCCCTTAACGATTAACTGGTGTCCCGGCGAAACCCCCGACAGCCTCCGCCAGATCCTCGCTGCCACCAAACACGCCACCCCCAAGCGCAAAGTTAGCACCGCCCCCCCGGTTCCCCTCCCGAAACGCCTCTGGCAGCGCTTCGTTGCCCTCAACCTCGCCAACCCCGATCAACTCTGGGCCCACCTGAGCAAAGCCGAACTCCTCAGCCTCGCCCGCGAACTCACCCAAGGCCAGTATCACATCACCGGCAAAGGGGTGTTTAAGGAGGAATTTGTTACCTGTGGCGGCGTGGAGTTAAAAGAAGTGGACTTTAAAACCTTGGCCAGTCGTCGCTGTCCGGGTCTTTATTTCGCTGGGGAAGTGCTTGATGTGGACGGGGTAACGGGGGGGTTTAATTTCCAAAATGCCTGGACGACGGGCTGGCTCGCCGGACGTGCGATCGCCCTATGAATCACCAGCGGGCAAGAGACTCACACTCCTTGGGGGATCGGTGGCGGCCAGGTAGCCCCAAGCGTAGGTGGTGGGGCCCATGGACTGTGCGATCGTGAATTCTGTGACGGCGGGAAAGAGAAAAATATCAAAGTAGGCCTCGGTGGTGGGCCATTGGCTGGGGTCGGGGAAGGTGACGGGGCGGAAGCGGTCGAAGGTCCAGTAATGGCTGTATTTAACGACATCGAGGGGGCCGTAGATGGGGATGCCGGGGGGTGGGGCTTGGGCTTGGATGCGGGCATCGATAATGAGGGGGTTTTGGGGGGGGTGATGACCGAGGCCGGTAATGGTGGTGATGTTGTCGGGGTTGGCTCCGAGGGCGAATTGACTGACGACGATCGCACCTCGATAATACTGTTCTTGACCCGTTAACACATGGGCCCGAATCAGGGCGATCGCTTTCGGAGCGCCGAAACTACTGCCCCAGCCAATGGGCTGATAGGGGTCATCCTTCGCCCAGCGAAAGCCCGTTTGTTGGGAAAAAGCCAGGACAAGATCCGCTTCTTTGATCAGGGCGCGGCGGGCCTGGCGTTGCACGCGGGAGTCAGCGGGGCGATCGCGCAAACGAGCATAGACAAAGGCCGCATCCCGTTGATGATGGCTAGCCCACTGCAGGGTTGGCGCGTCGGGATCATCAAACACCGTGGTTTGTAGAAAAAGATCATGCCAACGGGATTCCCCGGTGAGGCGGTAGAGTTCGACGGCGGCGAGGTTGCGGGCATCGTTAACCTGGTGGGGGAGGGGGTTTAAGCCATGGGCAGCGGCGGGATCGGTGCGGGCGGCTTCGGCGTAGGTCATGGCGGCGATCGCACTGCGGCGATAGGTTTGGGCCAAGTCAGGGGCGCGATCCTGAAGGATCGTTGCCACCTGCGCCGCCCCCCCCGCATAGAGATAACTCGACCACAGATCCGGCCCATACACATAGGTCGGTAGGGTATTCTGCCAACTGGCTTCACCGCGATGGGGATGGGAACTCGATTCAATCCCACCACGCACGCCCCCATTGGGCAGTTGCAAGCGCCGGAAAAAGTCCAGATTCCACAGGGCTTCATTCACCAAGTCGGGCAGGCTGGGGTAGTCCTGGGGAATGTTCAAGCCCAGTTGGGTAATGCGGGGCGCAATTTCGACGAGTTCCAACTGTAGGCGGGTGGCTTCGAGGTGCTGAATCCGGCGATCCCAATCCCCCGCATCAAAATACCCCCCCCAGGCTTCCGGCACGGGGGTTGTGCTGGTTTCAGCTTGTAAGGCTTCAAAAACGCTTTCATCCCCAAGTCCCATGGTGGTTTCCATGAGGGTGGTGCGGGCTTGGTAGATGGGGGTGTCGTCGGGGTGGAAGGGACGGGGGCGTGTCCAATCGGTGTAGGGCTGGGTGAGGGGGATGCCGCTGCGTTGATGGTAGAAACCACGGGCCACGGTGCGGTAGGCCGTTTTCCAAATGTCAGGGGCGATCGCAAAGGGCAGCGAACAGCCCACGGTTGCCACACAGAGGCGATAGCGGCCGGGGGTGCGGAGGTTACTAAAGTCGAGGCTGTAGACATCGGTGAGGGTATAGTTGCGATCGCGGGGATCTTCGGATTCCGTCGCCGTTTTGGTTAATTGCGCCTGGCCGGTGAATTGAATGCGATCGCTCCCCGCCGCCACCACCGTAAACTCCAAACCCTCCGGATAGGACCAGCCCCCCCCGTTGCCCACCCACAACGACAAAAACCCCACTTTCACCGGATCATCCGGTCGAAACCCCAACTGCGACACATGCACCGCCTCGCTCCATTGCCGTTGGGGATCGTAGCGGAACGTGACCGCAGATAAGGCCAGGGGCGATCGCTCAAAGGACAGGGTATAGGTTTTGCCAACGCTTAACGGCTGGGAAAAGCGGAGATAGAGCCGATGGCGCACGGGCCAATCCAGTTCGCCCCGGCTGAGTTGGGCCATGTCCGTCGGCTTGCTTTTGCGAAACACCGCCCCCGGTTGACGGGCTTGGCGATAGTTCGGATCATTCTCGGAGGCGAGGCGATAGTGATTGCTTTGGTCGGCCCAGTTGGGGTCGAGGCGATCGCCCTCGTAGCGATCAAAGCCATAGAGAAGATCGTGATTGGGGCCGACGAGGTTACCGATGAGGGTTTTATTGCGCCGTACCCAGGGCTGATCATCCCGTGTCACGATGCGATCGCCCGGTTCCGGTTGGTACGGTGTTTGCTGAGCGTGAACCACAGCACCGAGGTTAAATTCCACCGCCACCAGCGTCCCATCCACTGGATATACCTGAATCGGGGCGGTCGGAGTAGACATCGATGCCACACCCAAGAGCCAGCCCCCCCGCCAGATCAAGGCAATCAGGAGAACTGCGATCGCAACACCACTCCACCGATATCCCTTGAGCACGCTTGTTTCCTCCGTCGTCTATGGTTTCGCCCTCATTCAATAATAGGTTTCAAACATTAGATCGAGGGGCATTCCCCAATCCGCCCCATAGCGCAGCACCAACATCACCCCCAACATCCCCACACAAAACACCGTACTCAGAAAATCTTGGCGCAAACAGAGCATTTGCTCTTGCTTCAAGCCATACAACGACACCAGATAGGGGAAAAAATCACTCAAGGAAATAATCGCGATCGCCCAGGGCAGCCCCCCCCAGGTATATGCCAAGGGCACACCCACCGCCATCACCAATAAACTCGCAAAATTGCTGTAGGCGTTGTACACCGGCTTGCCCACCGCCAACAACGCTGGGCTATGGGTATAAAACAGCACCGCAAACCAGATCCCCACCGACAAAACCGGCAACATCCAGGCCGCCTGATCGTAGCGATCATCATAGAGCGCCAAAATCACCAAATCCCCAAACGCCATAAAAATCGCCACCCCTAGCCCAGAACCTAACAACAACGGCCACCGCTGTCGCTGAATTTTGCGCACCAGTTGCGCCCTGGGGAGTCCGTTATTTTGGGAAATGGCCGGGAAGATGACCTTCGTGCTGAGGCGTTTTAAAAGTTTGCGGGGAATATTAGCCATCGTGTAGGCGATCGTATACACCCCCAACATAGAAAACGGCAGCAACTTCGCCAAAATGAGGCGATCGGACTGCTCGGCCAAAAACATCATGATTGCCGCCACAAAAATCCACCGCCCAAAGGAGGCCAATTCCTCTAAGGATTCCCGGTCAAGCTGCCAACGCGGTAACGGCTCTTTAAAAAAGCAATAACTGCCAATGGTTTTACACAACGTTCCCGCTAACCCCCCTAGGGCCAGGGCCCAAATGGTCGGACTCAGCCACGCCCAAGTGATCATCACCACTAGCCCCAACACACTTGCGCCCAGTTCAAGCATCGTCAGTTTCCCCACCTCCAGACGACGATTGAGGGTGAAAAATGCATTGGAGCGAACACCATCCAGGACAGTCGTGAACCCGACTAGGGGCAGGAGGGGGAGCAAGTTGGGATCACCATAAAAGTTAGCAGCGGGAACCGTTAGGGCGAGGCAAACCCCCCATAAAATTAGCCCCCGAATCACCTGCACTGTCCAAGCGGTGTTTAAAAAGGTGGGATCTTCTCCCCGTGGACTCTGGACGACGCTTTGATTCACGCCCACATCGGAAAAGAGTTCCAAACCCATGCGGAGGGTGGTGGCGAGGGCCATCAGCCCGAAGAATTCCGGGACGAGCAGACGGGTGAGGATGAGGTTATTGACGAAGCGGAGCATTTGTTGTGCTCCGTAGCCAAATAAGACCCAGGTTGCACCACGAACAGCGCGTTTTTTAATCGAAGCCATAATTTTAGGGGGGAAGGGAAAAAGCCGCAGAATGAATCCAGGGGTGGACAACCCTGTCATCGTTCCATGCTAGTGAATCCTAGGGGATGACGCTGAGAATTGCGATCGCACTGTTTGCCTGTTCTCCGGTTGAATCAGGTAATCCGTTAAGTTTGGCAGCCAGGGGGATGCTTTTTCTCTCTGTAAATCTCTCACTTCTGTCCGGATCGGGCAACGTATGATGGTGAGGAATGACTTGGCTTATTCCTTTTTTCCATGCAAAACTACGCTTTGATTGTGGGTCACGGTCGCTCCGGGACAAACTGGCTCCTTGATATCCTGGATGCGAGTCCCCTGACCTACTGCCGCAACGAACCCAACGAAGTCCACGATTCCCCCTGCCAAAAACTCGCTCCCCTCTGGCAGGGTGGCCAAGATGTGGCCACCATGACCGATATGGCTGCCCATTGGGATGAGATTGCGGCTTGGATGGGGAGCCGCATGGGAGAGCGGGATCATCGCCTCGCCACCCCGAAGCAGTATGTGCATCCCTGGGCACAAAAATTGGGGGTGGCGTATTATCCGGCGCGTCCAAAGATTCGTCAGGCCTTGCGAACGGCGTTCCCAGGGATGCGGGCGGGAGAATGGCCGATGCCTTGGTGGGTGGGGGATCAGCAAAAACTAGAGCAGGCCTACGCGGTGCTGAAGATTAACCAGGCGGCGCGGGTGGCGGTGTGGTTGCTCAAAAACCGCCCCCAGGTTCCCGTGCTGCATATTGTGCGCCATCCGGGGGGGCGGCTGAATTCCTGGCTGAATCGATTTTTGGCGGTGCGCGATCGCGATCGCATTAACCAACGCAACAAAGACCGCCTCCGGGATGTGCTAGCCGTATCCCCAGAATGGAGCGATCGCATCGGAGACAAGATCGACGCAATGCCCATCGCCGAAAGTGAAATGTGGTTCTGGCGCTATGTCACCGAAACCATCCACCAAGCCGGCGAGGGCCTCCCCCATTATCACCTCATCCTTTACGAAAACCTCGCCCATGACCCCATCGGTACAGCCCGACAAGTGTACGAAATGTGTGATCAACCCTGGACACCGGACATTGAAGCCTTAATCCGAGCCGGAACCAAAGAATCGGTTTGGGGTGCGATCCAAGGGACACCGATGAGCGTTGCCCAAGCCTGGCGCAAAAAACTCAAGCCCGACGAAATTGAATCCGTCAATCATGTCCTCGACAGCAGCATCATGGCCCACTGGTGGGATGAGTAATTCGCCTTCGATCTAAACCCCCTGAACAAAACAATCATGAAACCCCTCAAAATTCTCTATGCCTCTGGCCCGGTGGATGCGGCAAGTGTGTATGACTATTGGCGCAACGGTGAAGTTGATCCGTACCATTGCACGCTGCCCTTTGTCTATCAATTTTTTGATCTCTGCCGGAGCTTGAATGCACAGTTTTATGTGCTGTCTCGTTGTCAGCGCCCTGGGATGATTCAAGATGGTAACGGCAAAATCAAGCATAGTCCCGTGCCCTTTGAAACGAGTTCGCCGCTGCTCTACTATGGGGGGCAATTGTGGGCGGGGTTGCATTTGATTTGGGAAGCGATCGCCTACCGTCCCGATGTGCTCGTCATTCAGGGCGGGCGCGTTTTTCCCTTCTTCCTCTCCCCCATCGCCTGGTTAGGGATTAAAGTGGTTCCCTCCTATCATTGTGTGCTTTGGGCTAAATATCGCCCCCAAAGTCAGGCCATGAAACTGATTTGGGCCTTAAATCGCCGCCTCTTTAGCAAAGATGCCACCGCGATTCTCTCCACCTCCCCCGATATCACCGCCCAAATCCACGAACTCACCCAGGGTAAACCCCGGCCCATTACGCAATTCCTGTCGATTTATCAACCTGACCAGTTCAGCGATTTTGCCCCGCCTCACCATGATCAGAGTTGTTTCAAGATTCTCTATGTGGGACGGATGCGCGAGAACAAAGGCATTTTCGACCTCCTCACCATTGCCCAGCGTTTCCGTGCGGAAAATTACACCACGATTCAGATTGATCTCTGCGGCACAGGGCCGGATCTCGAACCGCTGCAAGCGGCGGCCGCTGCGGCGGGATTGAGCGATCGCTTTGTCTGCCATGGCCACTGTAGCCGCCCCGTTCTCCTCGAAAAATACGAGCAAGCCCAGGTCGTGATCGTCCCGACCACGACCCGCTTTGTGGAAGGGTTTAACCAAGTGGTGCTCGAAGGGGTTTTATCCGGCCGTCCGGTGATCACATCGGCGGTTTGCCCTGCGATTCACTATGTCCGTGAAGCCGTGATGGAAGTGCCCCCGGACGATGTGCAGGCTTACGGAGATGCGATCTTGAAGCTCTACCATGATCCGGAGCTTTACCAGGAAAAACACCGCACCTGTCTGAAAATTCGCGATCGCTTCTTCGACCTCTCCCAAGGCTGGGGTGCAAAATTCCACAGCATCCTCCAAGCCCAGGGGTTAACGCCGTCTTGAGGTGCGAATGTGTGAACCAGAGGCTCACAGCACCTTTGGGCTACGGCCGATACATCACCCACGTTGCGAGTCTGGAGTGGGTATCAGTGAGCCAGAGGCTCACACTATCCTGATCAGAGGGGATCAACCGCAGGCGAGGGTAAGGTATCAGTGAGCCAGAGGCTCACACTACCCTGCCTGGAATCCTTTGTCGTGCGAGCTTCCTCGCTACCCTGATCAGAGGGGATCAACCGCAGGCGAGGGTCAGGTCGATCGTCTCGCGTTACGCCGTCGGGGGATATTTCTCAAACCAAGCCCGCATTTTGCCGGGGTTGAGCAGACCGTAGGGGTCTACTTGTTCTTTAAAGGCGAGTTGTACCGGGTCGATCACTTTGCGGCCGCCATCTTCGAGGATGTAGGTGTGGGGGTTAGCGATCGCGCAGCCGTTCGCTTCGTGGTAGTGAATAATTTCGTTGAGGCGTTCGGGGGTGGAGTAGCGCACCAGTTGCAGCCCCGCCGGAATCGCCTTGCCATTGACCCGCAAAAACTCCAAATGCACCATCACCTCATCCCCAAACTCACGGATCATCTTGTCCACATTTTCGAGGGTAAAGAAAAAGGTTTGCAAATAGGTCAAGGTGGGATCGACGGCGCGGGCGTGGAGGGTGGTATGGTTCCAGGTAAATTCAGCGAGATTGATCCCTTTTTGGGCATCGGTGGCGGGTTTGGTGTAGGCGATCGCGCCGTTAAATTCTGCCACCAAATCCTGCAACGGAGCGAGGGACGATTCCGCCAGGATCAAGAGGGCGCAGGATTTTCCGGCGGGAATATAGGTCTGTAAGGCCGCGAAATATTGCGGAATGGGATCGGCGTGGATGCTGACTAATTTTTTAATCAGGGCATCGGCATCGCTGAGGGTTTGGCCAAATTGGGCGGCGGCGGCAAAGTCGTCAAAGGTGACGATCGCTTCGGCCCAATCGTAGGCCGGAGCGAGGGGGACTTCCAATTGGGTGATAATGCCATTGGTGCCGTAGGCGTGGTTGACCTGCTGAACCGCGTCGCCGCGCAGTTCGAGAACGCGGGGGGTGTCTTCGAGGGTGACGACGCGGACGGCGTGGAGATTGCCGCGATCGCGCAATTGTCCGTAGGTAATCGAGCCGATGCCGCCACTGCCGCCGCCAATGAAGCCGCCGATCGTCGCCGTGCGATAGGTGGAGGGATACATCCGCCATTCCCACCCTTGGGGACGGGCTTGTTTATCAAACGTCGCCAAGCGCACCCCCGGATCAACGCAGGCCACCCCGCCTTTAAGCCAGTGGATCGCGTTGAGTTTCGTCAAGTCCACGACAATCCCGCCATCGAGGGGAATACATTGCCCATAGTTACCTGTTCCCGCGCCGCGCACCGTCAGGGGAATCCGATGGTTAACGCAGACTTGCGCCACCCGCAGCACCTCCGCTTCGGTGGTGGGACGCACCACCAAGTTCGCCCGCTTGTGGCCCAATTGCGCGGCGAGGATGGGGCTGAAGTCGTAGTAGTCTAGGGAGAGCTTGGTGAGTTGGTTGGGGTCGGCGATCGCTTCAATGCCGGCCAATTCAGTGGCGATCGCGTCCCAATTGATCGAAGCAGCAGTAAACGTCATCGGTTGTCGCGTCCCTTCACGGATGGAAAAATTTAGCCCTATTGTATCGAGATGCTTGGGGCAGCGGGTTTAGACCTGGGCGACTGGGGGGGGAACACAAGCCTGGAGCGCCGCAGCCAGGGCGATCGCATCGGGGTAGCGATCGCTGACCTTGGGCGCGGTGACCCGTTCAATCACCTGGCGAAGTTCGTCACTCAACCCCGGCACACTGGCCACCGAAAAGCGGGGGATGTGATGGTCAAAGCGGTAGTATTGCACCGGAGAATTCCCCGTCAGCAGATAGGTCAAGGTCGGGCCGATGGCAAACAGATCCGACTGGGGGCAGGGTTGACCGCGATCCTGTTCCGGGGCGGTATAGCCTTCGGCCCCGATCCGTGTGCCGTAGGGTGTGCCCACCTCCTTCACCGCCCCAAAATCGAGCAAAACCAGGGTGCGATCGCGATTGCGCACCATCACATTAGCCGGCTTCACATCCCGATGCACCAAGGGCGGCGTTAACCCATGGAGATAGGCCAAAATCTCACACAACTGCACCATCCACCCCACCACCTCCGGCAGCGACACCACCCCCCATTGCCGCACCCACTGCTCCAAATTCACCCCATGCACCAACTCCATCACCAAATAGGTCTTCCCCGCCTCACTAAACGAATCGTAATAGCGCGGAATCCCGCTATGATTCAACCCCTGTAAAATTCGCACCTCCCGCGCAAACAACTCCTGGGCCTTCGCCAGTTGGGCCATATCTGCATTCATCGCCTTCAACACCACGAGTTGATTTTGGATCACATCCCGCGCCAGATAAGTCGTCCCCATCCCCCCCTGGCCTAAGGTTTTCAGCACTTGGTAGTGGCGGATAATCTGCTGAGGCTGGTAGAGGGTTTGGCCACAATGAATGCAGAACAAAGCCGTGGGAGGATTGTTGGGATGGGTACAAGGGGTCAGGGGGGCCGTGGTTCGCGTTTGTTGAAACTGAATGCGGGGGCCACCACGGGCAAACTGCATCAGTGCCCCGTTGGTGACTAAACTTTCGCGGACGGATTGACCATTGAGAAACGTCCCATTGGCCCCATAGCTCAACAGCCGCCATTGATCCCCGTGGGGCACAAGTTCCGCATGGTAGCGCGACACTTCTTGAGAATAGTCCAAGACAATATCATTATCGTCAGCCCGCCCAATCCGGACGCGCTCCGGATTGCGGAATTTCCATTCCTGGAGCGGCGTGCGACCATCCAATAGGGTGAGGATCAGCATGGAATGATGAGCGTAAACAACAAGAATGTACCGTGAGCCGTTCAGTCCATTGTGCATCCCGCTGGCGAGCATGACCGCTGCTCCCTTGTCTGGCGGTAGCGGGGCGATCGCACGCCCAAAAACCGTTAGAACTGATCCGCATTGGGTCGCATCTTAATCCGAATCACGACCCCGGTGATGTTGTCATGGCCGTTGAACTCGTTGGCGAAATCCACGAGTTCAATAATGCCGCTGTCGAGGTTGGCTTTCGAGGCGATCAGGGGGGTGAGGTAGGTGGCGTAATGCTGTTCGATCAGGTCATTGTCCGAAATGCCATCGGAACAGAGCAGCAAGAGGGTGTCTTCGTTGAGTTCGATAAATTGCACGTCGGGGTGGACGTAATCGTTATCGCGGGGGCCGAGGGCTTGGGTGAGTTGGTAGGCATCGGGGCGGGCGTAGGCATCTTGGGGATCAACGCCGCGTAGGATTTCCCGTTGGCCCACTTCGTGATCAACGGTGAGTTGTTCGACCCCGTGTTTACGGGTGACACGATAGACACGACTATCGCCGACGTGAGCGATCGCAATATTAATATCCGACACCAACACCATCACCAACGTTGTCCCCATGCGACCACTGCCGGAGCGGGCATTTTTCATGTTGACGGAATAGAGTTTTTCATTGGTGATCAAAATCCCTTCGCGGATGATGTCTTCATTGGGAAGCTGCGATCGGTCTGACCAATGGGTTTGGAAATATTGCTGGAGGGTTTCGACCGCCATGGCGCTGGCCACTTCCCCGGCAGCATGGCCGCCCATGCCATCACAGACAATGTACAACCCGTTGGACTGCACATGCTTGCTCATGACATTTTCCCGGCGCACGGTGCTCGTTTCAATGCCGAAGTGGTCTTCGTTGTGATCCCGTTGTTGGCCAATGTCGGTAAAACCCGCATCGCTCAAACTCAGCAGTTGCATCGGGAGTACGACGGTGGGCATATCATCGCCCATGCCGCGATACACCATTTTGTCGGGGTCTTCTTCGGTGTTGACGGGGTCGGGGGTGGGGTCAGTGTCGGCGGTGGGGGTGGCTTCTTCGATTTCCTGTTGACGGGCGATCGCTTGCAATTCCGTGCGGGCTTGATCAACGGTTTCAATCTCCCCCTCGCTGAGACGCTCTAGCAGGGTCATCATCGGCCCGTACAAGGTGCGCCCCGATGCCGAAAAGAGCCGTTTCCACAGTTGACCCAATTCCCTGAGGGGGGGCGCACCTTGCTCCGCTGGATCGGGGAGCAAGAGGGCAAAACAGAGCAATTGATCTTCATCGAGGCGGAGGTTTTCATCGGTCAAAAGACTTTGACAGCAGTGGAATTTTGCCAACTCCGACCACAGCCGCAGGGTTTCGTCCAACCAATAGAGCAACTGGGAAAAGGGAATCGCCTCACTGCCCCAAGCATCGATCAGTAAATCCCAATCCGCCCGATGTTCGACGACAATAATCCCATGGCCATCTCTTTGCCAGGTATCTTGCAAGACTGGAATGGCAGGGCTGAGGGATTCTTGCAGAACGAGATAGGGAATCGCCGGATCACACACACCCACCTGTCGCCAAAACTCGATGTTGGGGTCATCGGCGATGGGGCCGGTGGCGGCGGCGGTTTCGCTGCCGTCTTGCTGTTCGATTAAGGTTTCGAGATAGGTTTTTTGGAGGGGTTGACTGTCCCACACTCTGATCTCACTGGTGGGGGTTTCGGGGGGGACGAGGGCTTGGTAACGCTCGGACACATCAAGGGGACTGAAGGGGGTTTGTTCCGGTTCGGGTTGCAGCGGATAGGCGATCGCCAACCATTCCTGCGCCACCATTGCCCCACATTCCGGGCAATCCTTTGCCGTCCAACTCACCTCCGAATCACAAATCGGGCAAGTTTGGGTTACTAGTGAACTGCCACACCGCTGACAAAATTTATTCGCTTCAGGGTTCTCAAATTGGCACTCAGGGCAAACGATCATAACCATGATAGGGATAGAGGCTAAACAACGAGGGAATAGAAATGCGTTTCAAATCAAACGATAGACACAACCCCAACGAAGCATTGCCCCGCCCTAGAGATATCGTCTTGGCTTGACTGCACCTGATCCAATCGTAGCAAGGGACATTGTTGGACTCTGCCATTGTTTCTCTACCAGAATAGTCAGAGAATTCCGCTAACTCTGGCGTGATCTTTGCGAAATACCCTGTCAATGGTGGGGTTGTATCACGACGTTAGCAGAGAATCCAGACCCGGATGAATTTCTCAACAAAATAACTACCAAGATCCGTCGCCGTGCTCCGTCCATAGCCAAAGGCTTGGGGGGTGGTGAAGCGACTTAACCAGACAATCATGCATGGGTCTCAGGGTCTGATCGGGGGTGGGCGGTGCGTTAAAACTCCGCACTGAGGGGGCTACGGGGGAAGGGGATCACATCGCGGATGTTGCCCATGCCCGTCATGAACTGAACGACGCGCTCAAACCCAAGGCCAAACCCGGCATGGGGGACGCTGCCATAGCGGCGGAGATCCCGATACCACCAGAGGTCATCTAGGGGCATTTGGGCGGCGGCAATGCGTTGGTCGAGGATGTCGAGGCGTTCTTCCCGTTGGGAACCGCCGACGATTTCGCCGATTTTCGGGGCGAGGATGTCCATGGCGGCGACGGTTTTGCCGTCATCACTGAGGCGCATATAGAAGGCTTTGATTGCTGTGGGGTAGTCGGTGACGATGACGGGTTTTTTAAAGAGGTCTTCGGCGAGGTAGCGTTCGTGTTCCGATTGCAGATCCAACCCCCAGGAGACGGGATAGTCAAAGGTGCGATCGCACCTCTCCAAATAGCGCACCGCCTCGGTATAGGTAATCCGCTCGAACTCGTTGTTAATGATATTGTCCGCCGTGGCCAGCACGGACTTGTCAATGCGTTGATTGAAAAACTCCATATCCTCCGGGCAGGTGTCGAGGACGAATTTAAAAATATGTTTTAAAAATGCCTCGGCGAGATCCATATTGCCGATCAGGTCACAAAAAGCCATTTCTGGCTCCACCATCCAAAACTCCGCCAAGTGGCGGGAGGTGTTGGAGTTTTCCGCCCGGAAGGTGGGGCCAAAGGTGTAGACATTGCTGAACGCCATCGCCATCACTTCCGCTTCCAGTTGGCCGCTGACGGTGAGATAGGCGGGTTTACCAAAAAAGTCTTGGCTAAAATCGATCGCGCCCTGGTCTGTTTTCGGCACATTGCCCAGATCGAGGCTCGTGACGTGGAACAGTTCCCCCGCCCCTTCGCAGTCGTTGGTGGTGATCAACGGCGTATGCACCCAGAGGAAGCCGCGAGATTGGAAAAAGTCGTGAATCGCCCGCGCACAGGCATTCCGCACCCGGAACACCGCACCCAGGGTGTTGGTGCGCGATCGCAAATGGCCAATCTCCCGCAAAAACTCAAAGGAATGGCGTTTCTTCTGCAACGGATAGGTTTCCGGGTCAGAACCGCCCAACACATCGAGGGATTCCGGCACTAACTCGATCCGTTGCCCCTTCCCTTCCGAGGCTTTGAGCCTGCCGCTCACCGACACCGACGCGCCGATCGTGATCTGTTTGAGCACCGCTTCGTAGTCCGGAAAACTACCCTCAATCACCACCTGAAGATTGGCCAACGCGGAGCCATCATTAACTTCCATAAAGGCGAATCCTTTTAACTCCCGCGTCGTGCGCACCCAGCCCTGAATCGTGACCGATTGATCCGGTTGGCCGTGGCGGAGAAGTTCGATGATGCTGCGTTTTTCCATGGTGGTTACAAAGGGCGTGAATCGTGAATGGGGGCAAGGGGTTGAAGCCCCTTGGGGGCAAGACTAGAGGCGGATTTGTCCGAGGTGGGTGCGGGGGTTGTCGCTGCGGGCGTTGCGGAGTTTTTCGTAATATTCCTTTTCGAGGGAATTGGGGTTCGCGGGGGTGGCGATGATGATTTTAACGAGTTGGTCGGTGCGATCGCCCTTCGGACTCGTCCAGCCTTTCCCCCGCAGGCGCAGGGTTTGGCCGGTGCGAATCCCCGGCGGAATCTTCATCGACACCTGACCATCGGGGGTCGGCACTTCAATTGATCCCCCCAACACCGCTTCATCGGGGCTAATCGGCACTTCACAGGTTAAATTATCCCCGTCAAAATTGAAAAAACTATGGGAATCAATATTGACATTTAAATACAGGTCGCCCCGTTGGCGCGTCATCGGGTCAATCGTGCCCTTGCCCCGCACCCGTACCCGGCTCCCCGGCTTCGCCCCCGCCGGAATCCGCACATCAATAATTTCGCCGTTGAGATTAAGCCGCTTTTGCACGCCCCGAAAGGCTTCACTCAGGGTCAGTTTGAGATTCGCCTCACTGACACCGCCGCCTCTGGATGCAGTTTGGTAATCGGTGCGAAAGCCGGTGGTGGAGCGATAGCCTGGGCCGGGGTTGGCGGTGCGGGTGGTGCGGGTGCGAGTGCTGCCGCCCATGCCACCGAGGAGGTCATTGATAAATTCTTCAAAACTGCCGTATTGACCAAAGTCAAAACCGCCAAAATCGACATTTGTACCGCCCCGACCGTAGGGGCTACCGCCGGGTTGCGCACCGGCTTGTTTCCAATATTGACCAAATTGATCGTATTTGCGCCGTTTGTCGCTGTCGGAGAGGACTTCGTAGGCCTCGCTGGCTTCTTTGAAGCGGGCTTCGGCGGCTTGATCACCGGGATTGCGATCGGGGTGATACTTCAAGGCAAGTTTGCGGAAGGCTTTTTTAATGTCTTCTGCGGTGGCTGTTTTCGTCACGCCTAAGGTGGCGTAGTAGTCCTTGAAGTCGGTGGAAGCCATAAACTTCGATCTCCTCGCGCCCGGTGTTGGTCTGTCTATTGTTCTTGACTAGGATAACAGAGCGATTCTCTGGGTTCGGTTCGGTTTTTCCGACTTGGGGGAAGATTGGTCCATTTCACTCCGGGTTATTAAAAGGATGGCGGGAGAAAAGAGGTAGGGATCGAGGGGAATTGTTTTTGACAAGGGGGGCGATCGCTGATCCTGCTGATCGTGAACAGGCGAATCACCCTGTGGTCTCCTCAAGGTCCAGATCCCCCTAAGATTAAGACGACCGATGAAGACGGATGACCGACAACAAACCTGTGCTCAATTGAAGGGGGTGACGAGATGCGGATTGGCTATTTAACAGGAACCTATCCACGCGCAACGGATACCTTTATTCAGCGGGAAATTTTTGCCCTGCGCGATCGCGGCTTGGAGGTGAAAACCTTTGCGGTGCGGCGACCGAGTGCGGCGCAATTGGTGGGGGAGGAGCAGCGTCAAGAGTGCGATCGCACCTATTACCTCTTGCCCCCGCAACTGCCCCAACTGATCCAAGATCACCTCGCTCTCTTTTTCCAAAGTCCGGGCCGCTATTGGGCGGGCTTGAAACTCGCCCAGCGCACCAGTCAGCCCGGTTTACGGGGCTTGCTCTATCAATGGGTGTATTTTGTCGAAGCGGGCAGCCTCGCGCGACAGTTGCAACAGCAAAATATTGACCATCTCCACAATCATTTAGGGGATTCGAGTTGTTCCGTGGCAATGTTGGCGGCGCATTTAGGCGATCGCCCCTACAGCTTCACCCTCCACGGCCCCTATATTTTCTACGACCCCTACCGCTGGCACGTGGGCACAAAAATTGAACAAGCCCGCTTCGTGATCTGTATTAGCCACTTTTGCCGCAGCCAAGCGATGTATTTTGCCCCCTTCACCGCTTGGTCAAAGTTAAACATTGTCCATTGCGGCGTTGATCCCCAACTCTTTCCCTTGGTGCGCCATCAAGGGGTCGGCAATCGCCTGCTTTACGTCGGGCGGCTCTCCGCCGCCAAGGGCTTACCGATTCTCCTTGACAGCCTCAGCCAACTGAAAAGCGATTACCCCGATCTCTGTTTGACGGTGGTGGGGGACGGTGAAGATCGTCAAATTCTCGAACAATTGACCGTGCAGCGGGGGTTAGAAAAACACGTGAAGTATGTGGGGTATAAGTCCCAGGCGGAGGTGCGCGACGCGATGCAACACACCGATGTGTTTGTCTTGCCGAGCTTTGCCGAAGGTGTGCCGGTGTCGTTGATGGAGGCGATGGCGGCGGGTGTGCCGGTGGTGACGACCCGGATCGCGGGGATTAGTGAACTCGTCGATGATGGGGTGAGCGGTTATCTGGTGCCGCCGGGGGATAGTGAAGAGTTAACCCTAAAAATTTGCCGCCTGTTGGATCAGCCAGAATTGCGATCGCAATTTGGCAGCGCCGGCCGCGCCAAGGTCGAAGCCGAATTCAACATCCACATTGAGGCCAACCGCCTCCACCAAGTGCTGATCGAATCCTGTTCAGCCTGATTACCCTAAAAAAAAGCCCTCTCCCAGCGGGCTACTGCTTATACATAACCTCCAAATACTGACCTAACCTGGGATTGATCCCCCTAAATCCCCCTTTTAAAGGGGGACTTTTTCCAATTCCCCCCTTTGAAAAGGGGGGCTAGGGGGGATCACGAGAGTTTTGGGACTTGAGATCGATTTGTGTATAAGCGATAGCCCAGCGGGAGAGGGGGGTGAGGGGTTTAGATTATTGGCACTGGATGCGATCGCTAATCACTCCCTTCATATCCAAGCAATACTCCAGCGTATCCATCCCCGCCGTTTCCGTCGCCGTCGGTGGATTCGCCGCGATCATCGCCTTCAAATTCTCCACCCGTGCCCCCGGATTCGGGTGCGTACTGAGGATCGTCATACCGCGACCGCCCCCCTGTTGGGCCAACTTCGTCATAAAATTCACCATCCCATTGGGGTTATAACCCGTGCGGCGCAACAGACTTAAGCCCACCTCATCCGACTCATTTTCATCGCCCCGACTATTGGGCAAATTCAACGCCACATCTACCCCCAACTGCACCACCTGGGCTTGATCTAACCCGGCCGCCGAGAGAATCCCCTGCTGCACCGCCCGTTCACGCATTTGGTTAATCGCGTGTTTCTCAATAATGTGGCCCATCTCATGGCCAATCACCCCGGCTAATTCCGCTTCCGTATCCGCCATCAACATCAGCCCGGCATTGATATAGACATAGCCGCCCATCGTCGCAAAGGCGTTGACATTGGGATCATTCACCACCTGAAACGTGAAATCAATCTCCCGCCGTTCTTCTGGGGTCAAAATCGCTTCCATTCTCTGGCCAATTTCAGCAACATAGAGCGTCGCGGGATGGTTATCCCGAATCACAGGTGTACCGTTGCGGGCCAGATCTTGCTTAATCTGGCCATCGATTTGGTTGCCCACGGCCATTTCGCGTTCCGGCGACATATTGCCGAGTTGAATCCCCTGCAAAACCCGCGCCCCGCCGCGAATAATATCCCAGATCGAAATCGCCTGGGCCTGGGGTTGAACCGCGAAAATAGTGAATGAGGTTAAAAGGGCGAGAAATCCATAGGCCCAACGAGGTGGGCGAGACCAAAATGTCTTATTCATAGTCATCAGAGTAATGAGGAGTCAAACCCACTCATGCTTACGTTATAGGTTTATTCTGGCCCATTTGACGGAATCCGTAGGGGGTTTGTTGCCCGATTTGCAAATCGGCAGGGAGCAAATACCCATTTTCTGAAGTTCGGCAGCAGACCATACAAAATCGGGATCAGGTAAGATCTGTTCACTTTCCTATTCCTCTGGCTATGTTTGAGCAGACGTTTAAAAATATTGATGATGTCCTTCGGAAGGAGGCGGGCTGTGCGACGGAGCTTGATTATGCGGAACAGATTTCCTGGATTCTGTTCCTGAAGTACCTCGATGACCTGGAGACTGATCGCCAAAGTAAAGCTCTGTTAACGGGGGAAGCCTATCAACCGCTATTAGATGAGCCGTACCGCTGGAAATCGTGGGCGTATCCACGGGATAAGGCGGGGGAATTGTTGAAAACGGCTCCCATTGGGGATGACCTGATCGAGTTTGTCAGTGGGGAGTTATTCCCGTATTTTCGGGCGTTCAAGGATTATGCGGAGCCGGGTACGTTTGGCGCAAAGATTGGGGAGATTTTTTCGGGGGTTAGCAATAAGTTTCAGAGTGGCTACAATCTCCGGGAAGTCCTAGAAGGTATTGATAAGCTCCGGTTTCAGACGCAGCAGGAAAAGCATGAGTTGTCTGACCTCTACGAAACGCGCATTAATAATATGGGGAATGCGGGGCGCAATGGGGGGGAATATTACACGCCGCGTCCTTTGATTCGGGCGATGATTCGGGTGATCAAACCGCAACTGGGGGAGACGATTTACGATGGGGCGTGTGGTTCGGCGGGGTTCCTGTGTGAGGCCTATGAGTTTTTGCGTCCGTTGGTGAAGAGTGCGGCGGAGTTGGAACGGCTGCAAACGAAAACGCTCTATGGTCAGGAAAAGAAGGGGTTAGCCTACATCATCGGGGTGATGAATCTGATTTTGCATGGGATTGAAGCGCCGAATATTCTCCACAGGAATACGCTAACGGAGGATATTCAGGGGTTTCAGGAGAAGGATCGCCATGATGTGATCCTGGCAAATCCGCCGTTTGGGGGGAAGGAACGGGGGGAGATTAAGCAGAATTTCACGATCGCAACGGGGGAGACGGCGTTTCTGTTTCTCCAGCATTTTATGAAGCGGCTCAAGGATGGCGGACGGGCGGCGATCGTGATTAAAAATACGTTCCTATCGAATGCGGATCATGCGTCACGGGCGTTACGGCAGGAGCTTACGTCAACCTGTAATCTGCATACGGTGTTGGATTGTCCGGGGGGGACGTTCCTGGGGGCGGGGGTGAAAACGGTTGTGCTGTTTTTTGAGAAGGGGACACCGACGGAAAGGATTTGGTTTTATCAGCTTGATGTGGGGCGCAGTCTGGGGAAAACGAACCCGCTGAATGATGATGACCTGAGGGAGTTTGTGGAGTTTCAATCGGTGTTTAGGGAGTCGGAACGGTCTTGGTTTCTGGATTTGCAGGAGGTTGATCGGTCGTCGTTTGATTTGTCGGTGAAGAATCCGAATGCGCCGGAGGAGGAGCCGTTACGGGAACCGGAGGAAATTTTGGCGGAAATTGCGGAGCTTGACCAAAAGAGTGCGGAAATTTTGGCTAGTATTGAATCATTAATCTCAAAGGAGTAAAGGGGATGACGGTTAAGGAAAGATTACTGCAAGAAATCGAGCAATTATCTGATGATTTTTTACCGGAGTTATTAGATGTTGTTTTGTCGATGAAGCAACGGCAAGAGGATGAAGAGGAAATTTCAGAGGAGGAAAAAGCGAATATTATTCAGGCTCGTTTGGAATATGAAGCGGGTGATTATATGACCCTTGAGGAGTTTGAAGCAAGTTTATAATGAGTTACCGTATTATTACTCCGAGGTCTGTTCAGAAGCAATTAAAAAAATTATCTCCACAAATTCGCTCTCGTTTGTTGGCTGAGATTAAATCTTTGTCGGATATTCCGCGACCTGATGGCGTTAAAAAATTAAAGGGTTATCAGAATACCTATCGGATTCGTGTGGGTGATTATCGGGTGATTTATGAAATTAATGATGGGGAGATGCTGATTTTAATTATCAGTGCTGTTCATCGTCAAAGTGCTTATTGATTGGGGAGCTTTTAGCATGAAGTGGGAAGTTAAAAAAATCAAAGATTTAGGCATTATTCAGACAGGAGCAACACCAAAAACATCAGATGCAAAAAATTTTGGAAACTATATATCATTTGTTAAGCCTGCTGATTTTTTGCCCAATGGAGAAATAAAAAATAGTGGTCAGAAATTAAGTAAAACTGGTCTACAAAAAACAAGATTAATAAAAGCCAACTCAGTTCTTATGGTTTGTATTGGTGCAACTATTGGAAAAGCGGGCTTCTCTGCGTTGGATATTACAACGAATCAGCAAATTAATTCATTAACACCTGAACGTAATTATGATGCAAAATTTATTTACTATCAGATGCTGACTCAAGAATTCCAAAAGAGAGTTAAACATAATGCAAGTCAAGCAACTTTACCAATTATCAATAAGACAAAATGGGGAAATTTAACAATCAGAATTCCGCCGATCGCTGAACAAAAACGGATTGTGGAGATATTGGATGAGTGTTTTGCTGGGATTGAAAGGGCAGAGGCGATCGCACGCCAAAACCTCACCAATGCCCGCGAACTTTTCGACAGCTATTTAAACAAGCTTTTTCAAAATCCTCCAGAAGATTGGTCAGAAAAATCACTCGGAGAAGTTTGTAGATTTCAAGGTGGTTCTCAGCCTCCAAAATCAGAATTTGTTTCAAGCTTACGGGAAGGATATATACGACTAATTCAAATTAGAGACTATAAAACTGATGAAAAAAAAGTTTTTATACCTTTAGAAAAGGCAAAACGATTTTGCGAGAAAGATGACATAATGATTGGTCGATATGGTCCCCCTTTATTTCAGATTCTTAGAGGACTAGAGGGGGCTTATAATGTAGCTTTAATGAAAGCAATTCCTAATGAAAAAATAATTTCCAGGGACTATCTATTTTATTTTCTTAAAAATCGGTCAATTTTACACTAAGTAGCTCAGGCAAGAAAGAGTGAACTATGTAACAGAATATTGAGGTTGTCGCAGATTGACATATTCAGTGGAGTGAGCGTTTTGTTGTGCCCGAGCATCAAGTCCAAAAATGACCTCACAAGCCAACTCCTTCTCTGACTCAAACATCTGACCAACCAACTCATCTCGCTTGAGATGCTGCCACTCCAACTCAATAGGATTCATCTCTGAACAGTAGGGGGGCAGGAAGAAAAGATAAAGCCCCTGAGCTTGCCAAGTAGCAATCTGGGCTTGAACAAGCTTGCTGGTATGAATGGAGCCGTTGTCCAGCACAATGACCCTTATCCGTCCGGTTTTCGAGAGGATGTCAGCGGCACTCTGGGCTTGCTGGTTCATCAAGGCGATGAAGTCATCGCTCTTAAAGCTGCCTAAAACCAGAGAGTAGATGAAGGTGACCAATGGCTGCCACAAACCGATGATGCTGAGCCTCTTGCCTCGCTTGCGAGTCTGCTCCTGTCGTTTTTGCTCACCTCGGAAGTAATCGCTGTAACTGGCGGCACTCCATAAACAACTGCCGGATTCGTCGCCGTAGAGCAAGTCAATCTCCCCTGCTGCCGCAGAGAGTTCGAGCATCTCTAAGTCTGCTTGCTTAATCGCCCGCGTTGCTGGGTCTTGGCGCTCTCGGTGACTCTGACGTGTCCGCTTCCATATCACCCCCTTTTTTGAGCACCTGACGCAGATGGTCTGGGCTCAAGGTAATGCCTCTGTATCGTTTGAGTTTCTTGGCTAACTGTACGCTGTTATAGGTTCGCTTTTCTTCACGCAAACAGGTTTCTAGGTACACCATGTCGGCTTCTGTCCAGGTGCTCTTTTTCCTCTTCCTGGTGCATCCCAGAGTCCGCCTAAGCCCTTTTCCTGCCAACGTTTGAACGTTTTCCTCACTGTCCCTACATTCCAGTGCAAGTGTTGGGCTATCTTTTCGACGTACCATCCTTGATGGCTGAGTCTCAGAGCTTCTGCACGGTCTTTGACTCTCTGTATTACTGTGGTTGCTTTCCTTAGCTCCCACAGGGTTCTTTCTTCCTCTGGGCTTAGAAATACTCTCATCCTTGCTCCCATAAGTACACCTGTTCTTTATACTCACTCTTTACATCTCTCAATCTACCTCTCTTTTTCTACCCTGGCCTACTTATATCGAAAATTCATCTAGTAGAACTGCGGGACAAACAGGATTTAATAAGGCAACCATTGAACCTTACCCTATCGTTTTTCCACCACTGAATCAGCAACCAGAAATAGTTCAGCGGCTTACAAATATTCTTGAAGACTCACAAAAACTCGAAGAAAATTATCAACGCAAAATAGAAGCCCTTGGGGAGTTAAAACAATCGATATTGCAGAAAGCCTTTAGCGGACAACTCACCCAGTAGATTGGCTAAACTGTACAAAATAGCCCAAACCTCGAAAACCATGCTACTGCAAAAAATTATTGACGAAATCAAAGAAATCCCCGAATCCCGCCAGGAAGAGCTTTATCAACTGATCCAAGCATTTCGCCACCATCTCAACGACAAACCCGCCGCCGAACCCTACGACACCCCCGACGAAGAAATTATCGAAGGTATCAGAGAAGGAATGCGCCAAGCTCTAGCTGGTGAAGTCATTCCCCTTGAAGAAATGTGGGAGGGCATTGATGTCGATTAACCCAAACCCCATCAATATCGATCTATCATCCCGCTTCAAAAAAGACCTCAAAACCCTAGCCAAACGTTACCGCTCCATCCGCCAAGACTTACAACCCCTCATCGCAGAATTACAAGCAGGCGATACCCCCGGCGATCAAATTCAAGGACTACAACACACTGTTTTTAAGGTTCGGCTCAAAAATAGCGACACCCAAAAAGGCAAAAGTGGCGGCTATCGGGTGATCTATTACCTTCGTAGCCAAATTGGAATTACCCTCATCACCATCTATTCCAAATCCGATCAATCCGATGTCAGTAATCAAGTGATCGAAGACATCATTCGCCAATATCAAAACTAGACCATGAACGAAGCCGAAACCAGAGCCGAACTGATCGACCCCGCCTTAAAAGCCGCAGGCTGGGGAGAAATTCCAGAAAGTCGCATCCGCAGAGAAGCGATCGCCCCCGGTCGCCTGGTGGGTTCCGGTCAGCGCAGCCGCTCCAAAACCTGCGATTACGTCTTGGTCTATAAAAATCAAAAACTCGCCGCCCTCGAAGCCAAAAAAGACGAGCTGCACCCCACCGAAGGACTCGGCCAAGCCAAAGACTACGCCGAACGATTACAAACCCCCATCGCCCTCTGCACCAACGGCAAAAAAATCTACCAAGTCGATATGCGCACCGGGGCAGAACAATACATCGATCGCTACCCCACCCCCGCCGAACTCTGGGAACTTGCCTACCCCACCCAAAACCAGTGGCGCGATCGCTTTGCCGCCATCCCCTTTGAAGACAAAAGCGGCACATGGGAAGCCCGCTACTACCAACATAATGCGATCGAAGCCGTCCTCGAAGCCATCAGCCAAGGCAAAACCCGGATGCTGCTCACCCTCGCCACCGGAACCGGGAAAACCTTCATCGCCTTTCAAATCGCCTGGAAACTCTTCCAAGCCAAATGGAACATCAGCGGCGAACCCACCCACCGCCCCCGCATCCTCTTTCTCGCCGATCGCAATATTCTCGCCAACCAAGCCTTTAACGCCTTCGGAGCCTTCCCCGATGATGCTCTCGTCCGGATCGACCCCAAAGAAATCAAGAAAAAAGGCAAAGTCCCCACCAATGGCAGCCTCTTTTTCACCATCTTTCAAACCTTCATGACCGAGATCCCCCCTAACCCCCCTTCCCAAGGGGGGAAGCCGATAGGCAGGGGGGAGCAATCCGCCAACTTTAGCGAGATCCCCCCTAGCCCCCCTTGGGAAGGGGGGAAGCCGATAGGCAGGGGGGATCAATCCGCCAACTTTTACGAGATCCCCCCTAACCCCCCTTGGGAAGGGGGGAAGCCGATAGGCAGGGGGGATCAAGCCAACTTTAGCGAGATCCCCCCTAGCCCCCCTTCCCAAGGGGGGAAGCCGATAGGCAGGGGGGATCAAGCCGCGAATTTTACCGAGATCCCCCCTAGCCCCCCTTCCCAAGGGGGGAAGCCGATAGGCAGGGGGGATCAAGCCAACTTTTACGACTATCCCCCCGACTTTTTCGACCTCATCGTGATCGACGAATGCCACCGGGGCGGAGCCAACGACGAAAGCACCTGGCGCAAAATTCTCGAATACTTTTCCCCCGCCGTCCAACTCGGCTTAACCGCCACCCCCAAACGGGATATCAACGGCGACACCTATCAATATTTTGGCGAACCCCTCTACACCTATTCCCTCAAAGAAGGTATTAACGACGGCTATTTAACCCCCTTCAAAGTCGTTCAATTCACCACCACCCTTGATGACTATCTCTATGATCCCGATGATGACGTGATCGAAGGGGACATCGATGCAGCGCGAACCTACACAGAAAAAGACTTTAACCGCATTATCGAGATGGAAGAGCGCGAAAAACAGCGGGTGCAACTCTTCATGGCAGCGATTGACCAGAACGAAAAAACCCTTGTGTTTTGTGCCACCCAAGACCATGCCCTAGCGGTGCGCGATCGCATTAACCAGATGAAAATCAGCACCGACCCGAACTATTGCGTTCGAGTGACGGCCAATGATGGCAGCATCGGCGAAACGAACCTTAAAACCTTCCAGGACAACGAAAAAGCGATTCCCACGATTCTCACCACCTCCCGCAAACTTTCCACAGGCGTAGACGCTCGCAATGTGCGGAATATTGTCCTGATGCGTCCGATTAAATCCATGATCGAGTTTAAGCAAATTATCGGGCGGGGGACGCGACTTTTTGACCATAAAGACTATTTCACCATCTACGATTTCGTGAAAGCCTACGAACATTTCAATGATAAAGAATGGGACGGCGAACCCACTGAACCCGTCGCCATTGACCCCAAACCCCACAAAGAACCAACAGAACCAAAACCCGATGATGGGGAGAACGATGAACCAAAATCCCGCCAAAAAATCAAAATTAAGTTAGCCGATGGCAAAGAGCGGGAGCTAGCCCACACCCAGACCACGACGTTTTGGGATGCGGATGGCAAACCTATTGCCGCTGAAGACTTTATCAAAAAATTATTCGGTGAACTGCCGGAACTCTTTAAAAATGAAGCCGAACTCCGCACCCTCTGGGGAAAACCGGATACCCGTAAATCATTGCTGACGGGACTGGCCGAAAAGGGCTATGGCGATGAACAACTACAAGCGATCGCTCGCATTGCCGCAGCAGAGAAAAGCGACATTTACGATGTGCTGACCTGGATTGCCTATGCTGCCACGCCAATCACGCGCAAAGAGCGGGTGATCAAGCATCGGGATTTAATTTTTTCCAAGTACACCGGCAAACAGCAAGAATTTTTAGATTTCGTCCTCAACCAATACATCCGGGAAGGCGTGAGCGAACTCGACCGAGGCAAATTACCCCAACTCATCGAGATTAAATATTTGACGGTCAATGAAGGGTTAGCGGTGTTAGGCCATGATATCGCTCAGGTTTTTGCGGATTTCCAAGCGGATTTATATACCGGAGAAGCGGCGTAATTGGAATGGAGCGATCGCTAAGAATTAAGAATTAGGATACTCGTAGGGTGCTGTTAGCGAAGCGTAACGCACCATCACATTGAGCTTCTAGGCCCGCCATTTTAAAACGCGGTCTTTAACGGGATTCACAAATTCACGCTGCTCGGCTTGGGCTTGGGCGTATTCTTTTTTCAGTTGGAAATACCATTTCGCCAATTGATCCGAGTCGGGGATCAACATTAACGAGGGGTCGAATTTTAAGCCGACTTGTTGCCGCTCCACCACATCGCGGTCTTGTTTGAGAAATTGCCAGGCGAGGGGACGGAGAAACGGGGCCACAAGGCCGAGCCAGGGCACATTCCAATAGGCGAAAAAGTTAACTTCCGATTCTGACTCGGTGAGGGGGGTGATCGTGGTGAGGTTGCTGACGTGGTAGCGGGCGGTGGTGGTGCTTTCGATGCGGACACTGGGGAGGCGGAAGGAAATTTCAGTTTCCGGGACACCGCCCAGCATCTGGTACACAAAGGTCATGATCCCCACCTTGTGGCGCACCATCGTGAAACCGAGGTGAGAGGCGACAAATTCGCGGGCTTCTTCGTGAAAATCATGGCCCGATCGCCACCACCAAGCGCGATGGACAAAGGGTGAATGGGCGGGGTCCATCAGACCCACGACGGCATGATCGAGGGCGCAGGGGTAGATCATTTTCAGGTGAAATTGGGGGGCGCGACCTTCAAACCCGGAGACGATCGCAATCTCGGCCGGATCGGCGAGGGTGCGATCGCCCATAAAAATCCACAGATTCCCCTGCACCTCCGCCACCGCGTAAGACTTCACCCCAAAGCGGTCTAAATTCAACTGCTGCCCCGTCACCAACGACGGAATATGGGTACAACTCCCCGCCGCATCAAACCGCCAACCGTGGTAACAGCACTCCACCTCCGCCCCATCAAACCGGCCACAACTGAGGGGAATCGCCCGATGGGGACAGAGATCCCGTAGGGCAAAAGCGTCCCCCGCCTGGGTACGTCCAAAGAGAATCGGCTCACCCAAGAGAGTTTTCGCCCGCATCTTACCCGGTTTGAGGGATTGGCTTGGCAGCGCAAAATACCAAAGGTTACGGAGAAATGAGGAATCGGCTTCGATCATTAGGTTTGCAAGATGAACAGAATTTAGAGAGGGAATGCCAGAATTCGCCCCCGTCGGGCAGTGGAGATTTAGACTATCCCATCCCACCAGCCGGATCAACACATTCTTAAAATTGTAGGATTGAATGCTCAATCCCTGAGGCAACCCCTGTAAAGTAGGTGATTGGCTGAGTTACCCGCAACATTTATGCCCATTTCCCCAGAAGTACCCGCATTGCTCGTCCTCGCTGACGGATCGATCTATCACGGCTTCTCCTTTGGCGCAACCGGGACTGCGATCGGCGAAGTCGTCTTCAACACCGGCATGACCGGCTACCAAGAAGTGCTCACCGACCCCAGTTATCGCGCCCAAATCATCACCTTTACCTATCCTGAACTGGGAAACACCGGGGTTAACGCCGAAGACGAAGAATCCGCAGGGCCCCAAATCCGCGCCGTCATCGCCCGCAACATCTGCCACCGCCCCAGCAATTGGCGTTCCACCCAATCCCTCCCCGACTACCTGAAGCAGTATAAAATTCCCGGTATCTACGGCATCGACACCCGCGCCCTCACCCGCCGCCTCCGCTCCGGTGGCGCGATGAATGGTGCGATTTCCACCGAAATCCTCGACCCGGAAGAACTCCTGCGCCAAGTCCAAGCCGCCCCCTCCATGGCCGGTCAAAACCTCGTGCGCGAAGTCACCACTTCCCAAGCGTATGAATGGAATACGTCCACGGACACCGTTTGGGAATTTAGCGACACGGCCCACAGTGGTGATGCGTCGCTAACCGTGGTGGCGTTGGATTTTGGGGTGAAGCGAAATATTTTGAACCGCCTTGCCAGCTATGGCTGTCGGGTGATTGTGGTGCCGGCCAGCACGCCGCCGGAGGACATTTTGAGCCATCATCCGGATGGTATTTTTCTCTCCAATGGCCCCGGTGATCCGTCAGCGGTGACGGAGGGGATCACCACGGTGACCGAACTCCTCAAGGCCCAAAAGCCGATGTTTGGGATTTGCATGGGGCATCAAATTATTGGCCTGTCCTTGGGGGCGGAAACTTTTAAGTTGAAGTTTGGCCATCGGGGGTTGAATCAACCCTGCGGCCTGGATCGCCAGGTGGAAATCACGAGCCAAAACCATGGCTTTGCGGTGACGGCTGATTCCCTAGGTGATGATGTGGAAGTGACCCATTTAAACCTGAATGATCAAACGGTGGCGGGGTTACGCCATAAAACACTGCCGATTTTCTCGGTGCAATATCACCCGGAAGCGAGTCCGGGGCCCCATGATGCGGACTATTTGTTTGAGCAGTTTGTGAAACTGATGCGGGAGCATCAGGCGGTTGCTGTTTAACGCAGGGGTTGAGATTTCGCCGGCTCGATGGGGCCCGCCTAGTCGGGCTTCGCCGTGGCCTGTTATACTGGCTAATCGACTAATCAACTTTATTCTGTCATTCGCACGCATAGGGAGGGTGGAACCATTCCTGAACAACTCAATTTAACCGTGAGCCTACGGGGCACACGCGAGGTCAAAGAAAACTGTCAGATTATTCGGCTGATCGGTCAGCTTGATGCGTTTTCAGAGCCTACATTTCAGAAAGTGTTAGGCAACTGTCTTGATACGGGCCCGAAGCATATTATTTTGGGGCTGTCCGCGATTGACTTTGTGGATAGTTCTGGGCTGGGGGCGTTGGTGCAGTTGGTGAAGAAGACGCAGACTGAGGGCGGTAGTGTCCAGTTGGTGACGAATGCGCGGGTGACGCAGACGGTGAAGCTGGTGCGTCTTGAAAAGTTCCTGGCGCTGCAACCGTCGGTGGAAGAGGCGATCGCTAGTCTTGCGAACCAATAACCCCCCCGATGCTTGTGGGTGAACCACGCCAACCCCCCCCAACGATTCGTCATTGGGCACAGGAGCGCCTCAGTTCTCTGTCGCCGTTACCCCGTTCCCTTGGTCAAGTGGAGCAACTGTCTCCGACGGCCCTTGCCTATATCGGGGATGGGGTCTACGAACTTTTTATTCGGACAACCTATCTGCTGCCACCCCAGCGGATCGCCACCTACCATCGGCAGGTGGTGTCTCAGGTACGTGCTGAGCAGCAGGCTGCGCACCTGGATCACCTGATCCCCCACCTCACCGCCCCGGAACAGGAGATCCTGCGTCGTGGTCGTAATGCAGCGACTCGCCCGCCGCAGCGTCTTGATCCGAGGATTTATCAGCAGGCGAGTAGTTTGGAGACGTTGATCGGTTATTTATACCTAACTGATCCGCCTCGTCTCAGTGAATTGTTTTATTATTTGCAACTGCCATGACGGTACGGGATGATTTGGTCTATGGTCGCCATTCGGTGCGGGCCACGCTAGAGGGCGATCGCATGCCCCAACGCCTTTGGGTGACGGCCAATGTGCGCCATGATCCCCGCTTTGCAGACCTGTTGGCAACGGCGAAATCTCAAGGGGCGGTGATTGATGAAGTGTCCGTCGGGCGGCTGAATCAAATGACCCAAGGGGCTAATCATCAGGGGATCGTGGCCCAAATTACCCCCTATGAATACTGGGATCTGACGCAACTGATCATCCATGCGGCCAACGTCAGCGAGCAGCCGGTGATCATCGTTGCGGACGGGATCAATGATCCCCATAATCTCGGTGCAATCATTCGCACCGCTGAAGCGATCGGCGCTCAGGGACTGGTGATCCCCCAACGTCGCGCCGTGGGGATCACGCCCACCGTCTTGAAAGTCGCCGCTGGGGCCTTGGAATCATTCCCGGTGGCACGGGTTACCAATTTGAAGCGGGCCGTGACGGAATTGAAGACCTCCGGGTTTTGGATCTATGGCACCGTCGCCACGGCTCCCCAGACGATCATGACCACGGATTTACGAGGTGCGATCGCGCTGGTCATCGGATCAGAAGGGCGAGGCTTAAGCTCCTTAATGGAACAAAACTGTGATAGCTTGGTGTCCATCCCGCTCCAAGGTCATGTTCCGAGCTTGAATGCATCGGTCGCCACCGCCATGGTTTTATACGAGGTTTTTCGTCAGCGTTGGCAGGCCAGCGATTCAGAAACTGTGTAATTAGAGACTTTCAAAAAATGAATGAAAGGAGTATAAAGAGAGTTAAATCCGCAATTATTAAATAATGTAAAGCGACGCTCTTGGTTGGGCGAGCTGTTTAAAACACGATTTTGGGGGAATTTAATGAAAGAGATTTGGCTGAAATTCCTAGAGGCGACCGGTAAAGCCTTTTGGGTGGAAATCACCACAGAGCAGCCACGCTGTACCTACTACTTTGGCCCGTTTGCCAGTGAAATCGAGGCGAAAGAAGCAAGTCCAGGTTATATCGAAGATCTAAAAGAGGAAGGCAGTCAGGGCATTCGATTCTCCGTCAAGCAAATGAAGCCGACGGATCTTACGATTGATCATTCATTGGGGGAGATATTTGATCCTGAGACAATCCCCGCTCTCAGTGGTCACGGAGTTTAACGGGGAACCATAGCAAACTAGACTGCATCGGTTGCCAAACAATGCAGACGGCTGACGGGATTGGGTCGATCGCACAGCCGATTTTTTAGGGTCATTTTGCCTGGGGTGCAACCGCGATCGCGGTGGGTATGCCCGTGGATGGTGGAATCGGGACGTTATAGATTCTGTTGGCGTAACCAAGCGTGAATCGTTTCGTTCATGGCGTTCGGGACTTCCCAGGGGAAAAGGTGGGCGGTGTTGGGGAAACAGTGCCAATCGCAGCGGGGGAGAGTTTGGGCGGTTTCCTGGCTGGATTGGGCGGTGATGTTGATGTCGTCCGCACCGGCCACCATTAAACAGGGCATGGTTAAGGTGGGAAGATCGGCGAGGCGGTTATAACCTTGGCGGAGGGCGGTGTTGAGGGCACGATGGGCATGGCGGGAGGTGCGGAGATAGGCGGGGGTTCCGGCGTGGGCGAGGTAGTGGTAGGCGGTGGGGGTGTGTTGTTTGAGGAGGCGGCGAAAGAGCGATCGCGTCCCAAAGGTGTCAATATTCCACTGCCAACCGGGTTTAACCCCATTGATCAACCCCGCGATCCCCGTATTCACATATTCCCACCAGGGAATGGGGGGATAATTCCCCCTCGGTCGAGCGGCTGTGCCGATCAAGATTAACCCCCGGTAACGCTGGGGATTACGTAACGCCAATTCCATCGCCAAAATCCCCCCTAACGACCACCCCAAAATTAAGCACTCTTCAATCCCCTCACGATCAAGCAGGGCTTCGAGATCGGCAATGTGGTCGGCCATTTCAAAGGGATCTTGTACCTGACTCTGACCATAGCCCCGCAAATCCGGCGCGAGGGTATGATATCGGGTCGATAACGGCTCAGTGAATACGGCCATGGCTGACCCGGAGCCGGGATGACCATGGAGACAAAGGATCGGAACGCCGGAGCCTCGGCGCTCGACTTGGAGAGGATGGGGGTTAGACATGGAAAATAGGGTTAATCATTGTGATGCCTATTGATCATAAAGTGCCATTGAGCGCACCCTGAGGGTCGTCGAAGGGTAAGCGGTCGGGCGGGCTTCGACGATCCTCCACCCTCGATTGTGATCAGCAGCCCTCCGTAGGCCCGCGACTTGATCAAAATGGTGTTGAATTTTGAAAAGCATGAATAGATTGAAACCGATGAATCCCCCCGCTTGTACTCCCCAGGATATCGACCACGCCGCCCAACGCTTACAGGGAATCGCCCATCAAACCCCTGTCTTCACCTCCCGCTGTGTGGATGAACGGACGGGCAGCCAGGTATTTTTTAAAGCGGAAAACCTCCAACGGACGGGATCATTTAAGTTTCGGGGGGCGTATCATGCCCTGTCGCGGTTATCGGAACCGCAACGGGCGGCGGGAGTAGTGACCTATTCGTCCGGCAACCATGGTCAAGCGATCGCCCTCGCGGGCCAACTCCTCCACATCCCCACCACGATCGTGATGCCCACCGATGCACCCCAGGTGAAACAGGCAGCCGTGCGAAGCTATGGCGCGGCGATCGTGCTCTATGACCGCGCCCAGGAAAACCGCGAAACCATTGCCCAGCAGCTTCACGAAACCCAGGGCGCAACGCTGATTCCACCGTTTAATCATCCCGACGTAATCGCGGGGCAGGGGACGGTGGCGCGGGAATTGATCGAGGCGGTGGGATCGTTGGATCTGCTGTTGGTGTGTTGTGGGGGTGGGGGGTTGCTGTCGGGCTGTGCGATCGCCACTAAGCACACCCTCCCCCATTGTCGAGTGATTGGCGTTGAACCGGCGGCGGGAGATGATGGAGTGCGATCGTTCCACAGCAAAACCCTGCAAACCGTGGCAAATCCCGACACGATCGCCGATGGGGCGCGTACCCCCAGCCTCGGTGATTTAACCTTTCCGATCATTTTGTCCCACGTCGATGACATGGTGAGCGTCACCGATGCGCAACTGCTCGATACCCTGACGTATCTTTGGACGCGCTTAAAATTGGTGATCGAACCCACGGGCGTTTTGGGAGCGGCGGCGTTGCTCCAAGGCGTTGTCCGCGCACCGGGTCAGCGCGTCGGGGTGATTCTCAGCGGGGGAAATGTGGATTTGGCTACACTTTTGGGTGTGGTAAATCGGGGAGAGTGGGGGCATCTCGCTGATGAGGTTGTCAGGGATTGATCCCCAGGTCTTGGGTCACAATCTGCTCAGGAGACAGAGTTATACTGTATAATCAAAAATTGCGTGTTTACTATTTCTGCTCGGATCAGGTTCACACCATGAAACGCGATCGCACGCGACCTGTACGGCCACACTAACAAGGAAACCCCATGACCTACGCCATTATCGAAACCGGCGGCAAGCAACTTCGTGTTGAGCCGGATCGCTTCTATGACATCGAACTGCTCCACGTCGATGCAGGTGAGAGCGTTTCGATTGACAAAGTTTTATTGATTAACGACGACGGTGACGTGCAGGTGGGGCAACCCCATGTGGACGGCGCGACCGTTGAAGGGACGGTGCTGCGTCACTATCGCGGCAAAAAAGTGATCGTCTACAAAATGCGCCCCAAAAAGAAAACCCGCAAAAAACGCGGTCATCGTCAAGAAATCACCCGCTTGCTGATTAACTCAATTTCGATCAATGGGACAGCGATCGCCTCCGGCAGCGGTGAAGCCGTTACCCCCGAAGTGGTCGAAACCGAAGCCTAAACCCCAGAACGCTGCACCCTAACGTAAAATCAAACCAATCCCCCACCCTTTGGAGATCTCACCATGGCACATAAGAAAGGTACTGGTAGTACACGAAACGGACGCGACTCAAACGCCAAACGCCTCGGCGTTAAGCTCTACGGCGGCCAAGCGGCCAAAGCCGGCAACATCATCGTCCGGCAACGGGGCACGCGCATCCACCCCGGCGAAAATGTGGGACGTGGCAAAGATGACACCCTCTTTGCGCTGGTGGATGGCGTGGTGACCTTCGAGCGTCGTGGTAAATCCAAGAAAAAAGTGAGCGTTTATCCGGCCTAGGGAACGGTTTTAACCCTTCCCCGTCTGAATATTCACCCCCACAGGGACAGCCATCGGGTTGTCCCTTTGTTGTGGGGAGGAGCGGCTCAGAGGCTCGATATCCCACGTTAAAATGGGGGGATGTGTGCCCCTTGGGTTCAGTTTTATAGCGAGTGATAACTTAAACGATGCGTATTTCTCAAGCAATCCGGAGATTCGGTTCCCACGTATTGGCCTTACTCGTGGGCAGTCTGCTGGCCTTTGGGACGGTGCGGGTGTCGGCTTCCAATGCTGGCCCTGCCCCTGACGCGGCTGCTGCCCCTGCCCCTACCACCCTGCTGGCTCAGGACACCTCCGCACCATCGACTGGGCGGCGCAGCTTTGTCACCTCAGCGATCGCCCGCACCGGCCCCGCCGTCGTGCAGATCAACATTGCCCGCACGGTGGAAAATCGCTTGCCGCCGATGATGCAAGACCCCTTCTTTCGGGACTTTTTCGGGGATCAATTTTTCCAACAAATGCCCCAGGAACGGCGGATCGAAGGTCAGGGATCGGGCTTCATCATTGACCGCTCTGGGGTGATTCTCACCAATGCCCACGTGGTTAGTGAAGCCGAAGAAGTGAATGTTACCCTCCAAGATGGGCGCGAGTTTGAAGCGTCGGTGTTGGGGACAGACCCGGTGACGGATTTGGCGGTGGTGAAGATCAGCGATCGCGTTAGTGACCTGCCCGTTGCCCCCCTCGGCAATTCCGATGTGCTAGAAGTGGGCGATTGGGCGATCGCTGTCGGCAGTCCCGGCGGTCTGAGTAACACCGTCACCCTCGGCATCATCAGCACCCTCGATCGCCCCTCCTCCCAAGTGGGCATCCCGGACAAACGCCTCAACTTCCTCCAAACCGATGCCGCCATCAACCCCGGCAACTCCGGCGGCCCCCTCCTCAACGGCAACGGCGAAGTGATCGGCATCAACACCGCCATCCGCGCCAACGCCATGGGCATCGGCTTTGCCATCCCGATCAACAAAGCCAAAGAACTCAAAGACATTCTCGCCTCCGGGCGCGATGTGCCTCACCCCTACGTGGGTATTGAAATGTCCGACATCACCGCCGCCCAAGCCCAACGCAGTAATGCTGATCCCAATTCTTCCTTTGCCCTGCCGGAAGTGGATGGAGTCCTCGTGCAGCGTGTGATGCCCAACGCCCCCGCCGCCGAAGCCGGCTTACGGCGTGGGGATGTGATCATCGAAATCGACGGCCAGCGCGTCACCCAAGGCCTAGAAGTCCAGAACATTGTTGAGAAAAGTGGGATCAATGCCCGACTCCGGTTTAAAGTGCGTCGTGGCACCGAAACCCTGACGATCACCGTCCGTACTGCCCAACTCAGCAGCTAAGACGAGGCCATTGCACCTGTGCCCTTCGATAGAATATCCCTCGTTCGCTCATCTTCCGGATGGGCGATTTTCATGGTCAGACAATGCGGTAGGGTAGACTACGTTGATGCTTTGTACTTCCACCACTTATGGATGCCACTTCCCTGGCTCATGCACACTACTCCCTCGATCATGACCACTTTCAATCTGTCCTGAGCCGTACCCAAAACCTGCTGATTATTCAAGATCTCGATGGCGTATGTATGCCCCTCGTCAAAGATCCCCTCAATCGTCACATTGATCCCGACTACATCACCACCACTGAAGCCTTTGATGGCCATTTTTATGTGCTGACCAATGGGGAGCATCTGGGCAAACGGGGGGTTAATGCGATCGTGGAGCGGGCCTTTGGGGCTGATCAGTCGGGAAAAGCAGCGGGGCATTATCTCCCCGGTTTAGCGGCGGGGGGCGTACAGTGGCAAGACCGTTGGGGCATGGTGAGCCATCCGGGGGTGAGTGACCCAGAGTTGGCCTTTTTACAAGGAGTGATCACGGCGATGGAGCAACGCTTGCGCGTGGTGTTGCCTTGCTTGGGGGTGACGCGGGTGGAATCGTTGGTGGCGGCTTCTGTGTTGGATAATGTGGCATCCCCGACGGTGAATTTAAATCTGGCCTATGAGATTGTGGGTGAGCATTATCCGGAACTCCAGACCGCCATGCATCGCCTCATGACAGAGTTGCTCAAGGATGCTCAAGCCAGCGGCCTGACGGATGCTTTTTTTGTTCACTACGCGCCGAACCTGGGCCAAGATCAGGCGGGCAACGACATTTTGCGCCCGGCCACGACGACGGATTCTGGCACGACGGATTTTCAGTTTATGGTGCGTGGCGGGATCAAAGAGGCTGGGGTTGTTGCACTGCTAAATCGCTACTATCACCAGCATTTCGGGTATTATCCCTTGGGGCCAGAATTCAATGTGCGCCAAGCACCGGCATCGTTGCCGGAGTTGCAAGGCTTGATTTTGGAGCATTTTGATCCGGAGAAAATGCCGTTACTGGTGGGGGTGGGGGATACGGTGACGAGTCGAGTCACGCCGAACGGGGTGCAGCGGGGAGGGAGCGATCGCAACTTCTTGCAACTGATTCACAATATCAGCCAAGCCACAGAGCAACCCCATCTCACGGTTTACGTGGATAGTTCGCGCGGCGAAGTCAAAAACCGCAAGTCCCTGAAATTAGCCACCATCGACGGCGTTGAACAAGTGGCAGAAGGCCCCGGCGATCCTGACGATCGCAACGATCCCCTGCGGTTAAATGTGGCGTTTCCCGGTGGCTACAAGCAATACACCGCCTGCATCAAAGCCGCAGCCCAGAACCGAGCAGTTGCACAGAGTTAGGGTGCGATCGCTTTCGGGCGGGGAAATTCTAAGCCGGGGCGGGGTTCTGTTTCCGCCAAGCTGGGGGGGATTTTAAACCCCACGGTATCGTTGAGAATCGCGTCGGTGATGCTCATCTGTGCCGTCCTTGCTCCGGTTAAATCTGCGCCCTGAAGATTCGCCGCGTCAAACTCGCTCGCCGTCAAGGTTGCGCCCACCAGATTCGCCCCGCGAAAGTCGCTGTAGGTGCAGTTTGTCCCGGTCAAATCAGCGGAGCGTAAATCTGCTTCGGCCAACGTTGCCCCGATCAGCACCGCGTTGGTGATCCCCGTTTCTCGGAGCACGGCTTGGCGGAAATTTGCCCCGCTCAAGTCGCTCCGATGCAGCAATGATCCGTAGAAATAGCTGGTTTCGGCGTTAATACCTACCAGGGTTGCACCGTTGAGAATCACCGTTTCTACCTTGGCCTGCCGTAGGTCTGCATTGCTGAAATTTGCCCCGGATAAGTCGCTCATGTTTAAATGGGCGCGGCGTAGATCTGCCCCTTGCCAATCACTGCGCTGACCTTTGATTTGCCCTAAACCAGAACTCCGCCAATCGGAATTTTCAAGCGTCGCGTCGATGAAGGTTGCTCCGGTAAATGTGCTGTCGCGGGCGATCGCATCTTGCAAATTCGCCAGCGTCAAAATGGCACTATCGGCGATCGCCCCGACAAAATCAGCCTCGGCAAAATTAGCACGAGTAAAATTAGCCGCCTGTAGATCAGCCCTGCGCAACGTTGCCCGCTCAAAGATTGCCCCCGGAGCTTGGAGTAGGGCCAAATTCGCATCGGTTAAATCTGCACCAAAGACATTCCCCCGCAACACTGTTGCGCTCGATAAATTCGTCCGCAACAGTGTTGCACCGACGAGTTTCACCCCGTCAAGGTTAGCGTTGTTGAGGTTGGCATCGGTGAGAATCGCGCCGTTGAGTTGGGTAGCCACCCCACGCAAGCGGAGGGCTTCGCTGCGGAGGCGATTGAATTCGGCGAGTTCGGCAGCGTTGCCGGGTTGCTCAACGACATCGGGATCAAGGGTGGCTTGGAGGGCATCGTAGGCCCCTTGTTCCTCTGAGTTGATTTCACCCTCCCAGGTTTCATCATCGAGGCGATTTTTTTGTAATAGTTGGGGATCGATTAGGTCAAGATTGATACCGTCGATGGTGAGGGGGAGTTGACGGGTTTCAGGGGTGAGGCGGGGATTGAGGCGGGCCGATCGCAGGTTCGCGCCGGTTAAATTCGCGCCGTTGAGTTTGGCACCGCGTAGGTCGGCCCATTCGAGGTTTGCGCCTTGGAGATTCGCGCCTTGGAGGTCTGCCCCTTGTAAATCAGCGCGACGGAGATCGCAGCCGGTGCATTCCTGGGTGGTGAGGAGGCGATCGCGGGGGTCAATTTCTGCCGCGTCCTGAGCAAAGGTAGGATGACCCAACACAACGAGGCTGAATCCGAGACTGGTGAGCAGGAGCCAGGATTTGAGAGGGTGAGGGCTGAACATGAATCGTTGGGAGGTTAGGACTGGGCAGCAGTGGGATCGCAGACGAGAGGATCGGAGGCAGGTTCCAGGGTCGGGGGCAGTTCGAGGGGAATTTCGCCGAGATCGCCGCGCCGAAAATCATTGAGCATCAGCACGGCGACCCGTTCGGTATCACCGAGATAGCGGGCGTGGGCGAGGCGATGAAGATAGGCTTCGCCGTTGTCATTTTCGACGGGGACGGAGTAGCGATCGCCCAGTACCCCCTCCATCGCCAACGCTTTCAACAAGTCCACCATCCGCTCCGCCACTTTTTCATTGTTATAGGCGGCCTCACCAATATCTTCACAGATCGCGAGTTTGATCGCATCCTCTTGGTTGTCGAGTTTCCAGGGAATCACCCCTGGTGCATCGAGGAGTTGAATTTCATCGGAAATTTTCACCCATTGTAGTTGCCGCGTCACCCCCGCCCGCCGCGCACTTTTCACCGCTTTTCGGTTCACCAGTCGGTTAATTAAGGCGGATTTGCCCACGTTGGGAAAGCCAATCACCACCGCTCGCACGGGGCGCGATCGCATCCCGCGCTGCAAGCGACGCTCATTCACTGCGATCCCCACCGTCTGCGCCGTTTTCAAGACCGGGCGGAGTCCCTTCCCCTGTTTAGCACTTGTCCAATACACCACCTCTCCTTGGGTCTTAAACCACGCCTCCCATGCTGCTTTCAAAGGTTTCGGAATCATATCCACCCGATTGAGCAACAGAATGCGGGGCTTCTCCCCGATCCACTCGGCGACATCGGGATGCTGCGACGCGAGGGGGATGCGCGCATCAAGCACCTCAAACACCACATCCACATGTTTAAGTTGTTCTTTAAGTTGGCGTTCGGCTTTGGCAATGTGGCCGGGATACCACTGAATTAGGGGAGGGCTGTTACGCATAATGAGGGAGAAGAGGGACAGCGATCGGGCATAGTTTAAAAATACCAGGGAAGCCATCAGACTTCCCTGGTATTCATGGGGATTCAGGGTCTAGGGATGAGATCAGACCCGCGCTGGAGGCGATTCCTACACCAACGTCGCCATTTTGACTTCGTTGCTATCGAGAATCGCTTGTAACTCTTCGGAGTCCACGGTTTCTTTTTCCACCAGCACTTCCGCGAGTTTATCGAGAACGTGGCGGTTATCCGTGAGCACTTCTTTGGCGCGATCGTAGGCACGGTCTACCAACTTGCGCACCTCTTCATCAATCACAGCAGCGGTCTCATCGGAGAAGTCGCGATCGGAGGCAATGTCACGACCGAGGAACACATTCCCCGATTGACGACCCAAGGCCACGGGGCCGAGTTGGTCACTCATGCCGAAGCGTGTCACCATTTGGCGGGCCACCCGTGCCACCTGTTGTAAATCGTTGGATGCACCCGTGGTCACTTCTTCTTCACCAAAGATGATTTCTTCAGCGATCCGACCACCGAGGGCCACAGCCATTTGATTTTGCAGGTAAGAGCGGGAATAAAGACCGGAATCCATGCGGTCTTCGCTGGGGGTGAACCAGGTTAAGCCACCGGCCCGGCCGCGGGGGATGATGCTGATTTTTTGCACCGGGTCATAGTCCGGCATCAGGGCACCAACGAGGGCGTGACCGGCTTCATGGTAAGCCACGAGGGTTTTGCGCTTCTCGCTCATAACGCGGTCTTTCTTCTCCGGCCCGGCGAGGACGCGATCGATCGCATCATTCACCTCATCCATGGAAATCTCAGTCAGGTTACGGCGAGCGGCGAGAATCGCGGCTTCGTTGAGGAGGTTGGAGAGGTCTGCCCCGGTGAAGCCAGGGGTACGGCGGGCGATCTTGTCGAGATCCACATCCTTAGACAGGGTTTTACCACGAGCGTGGACATTGAGGATCTCACTGCGACCGGCGTAGTCGGGGCGATCCACCACCACTTGGCGGTCAAAACGACCGGGACGCAACAGGGCCGCATCCAGCACATCGGGGCGGTTGGTGGCGGCGATGATGATGATACCGGTGTTGCCTTCAAACCCGTCCATTTCCGTCAGGAGTTGGTTGAGGGTTTGTTCCCGTTCATCGTTCCCGCCGCCTAGACCTGCGCCCCGGCTGCGACCCACAGCGTCAATTTCATCGATGAAGACGATACAAGGGGCGCTCGCTTTGGCTTGCTCAAAGAGGTCACGGACGCGGGATGCACCAACCCCGACGAACATTTCCACGAATTCCGACCCGGAGATGCTGAAGAAAGGCACACCGGCTTCACCGGCGACGGCACGGGCGAGGAGGGTTTTACCGGTTCCGGGCGGGCCGACGAGGAGCACCCCTTTGGGGATTTTCGCGCCGATGGCGGTGAAGCGATCGGCGTTTTTGAGGAAGTCCACCACTTCGGTGAGTTCGAGTTTGGCTTGTTCGATGCCAGCGACATCACCAAAGGTGACTTGGGTTTGGGGTTCCATTTGGACGCGGGCTTTGGATTTCCCGAAGTTCATCGCTTGGGAGCCGGGGCCGCTAGAGGCACGCCGCACGAGGAAGAAGAGACCAATCAGCAAGAGGGCCGGAACAAAGAGGCTGCTGAGAACGCGGAACCACACGCCGTCATCTTTGGGGGGTTGAACGGCAATATCAACATTGTTTGTGGTGAGGATGTTGATCAGTTCGGGGTCATTGGGCAGATTGACGAGCACCTGTGCGCCGTCTTGGGCGGTGACGAGGGCTTGGGAGCGATCGGAGGAGAGTTTAATCGTTTCGATCTTGCCGGTTTGAACTTCTTGGATGAGGCGGCTATATTTCCAAACTTCTTTGCTTTCGCGGGGGCTGTCGAAGAGAGCCGAGCCGAGGGCGAGCAGGACGATGACGAGGAGAACGTACAGTCCCGCATTACGCCATTTTTTGTTCTTGCTGTTGTTCACGCGATTGAACTCCTAATAGGTGAATGTGCGATGTAGAGAGAGGGATACGAGGCAGAACGGGCCGTCGTGGGAAGTTAGTACGATGTTAAATCGGGTTTTATTGGCAATTGCATAGTTTATATATTAACTAATGTTAACGTTTCTCAGGAAGTCTTGACTAGGGTTGGGGTATTTGTTGGGCGGGCTACTGCTTAGACATAACTCTCAATAGTTGATCTGGCCAGGATTTGATCCCCCTAAATCCCTCTTGTTAAGTAGGGTGGTTAGGGGGATCAAGTCAGGGTGTTCACATTGAAGATCGATTTGTGTATAAGCCGTGGGTTGGGTGGGAGAGGGCGCGATCGCCTTCCCCGTCATAGGCAAAAGCGACGCTAACAGATAGCATCGCTTTTGCTTAGGATTCTTGAACTCTTGGAGTAGGAGACCTCACACTTAGGCTTTCTTCGCCTGCTGCTTTGCCTTAAAGATTGAGGTTAACGCCACAATCCCACCAAGAATGGTTCCCGGTTCCGGTGTGCCAGTTTCTTTCTTCGGCTGACCACCAACCGGCGTTGACGGCGGCGGGACAGCCGCAAAGTCACCCGTCATGCCCACGGTATCGTTGGCACATTCTGCCATCACATGAGCAATCCAGTTCAATTCACCACCGGGCAACAGGGAACGCGCAAAGCTGAAGCCCAACACTTCTGCTCCATTTTGTCCGCCTTGGCTGCCAAAATCGAGACCCATTCCCGTCAGAGCCGTTTTATCTAAGACGGTGATGTTGCCCACTTTCGTCCCGGAACTCATCACGCTTTGGCCATGGCTGCCGAGGTAGCCCTGGGCTTGGGCTGTTGTCATACCGTCAATGAGTTCGACCGAACCCCGTTTATTGACGTAGTTGTTGTAGCTGCCGTAGTCACTCCAGCCCGCATTGTCTTGGGTGACATTCATGGTGGAGATGTTACTGTAGACCCCGGTTTCCCCCGCAGCAATACCGGAATCATTACTGCCTGCAAATCGAATTCCGAGGACATCACCGTCTGTTTTAGCTTGTGTGAAGCTTTTCGTCGGATCGAGGTTGAGGAACATATCACCCCAGCCAATATTGCCGTCCGCAGCACGGGAATAAGAGCTGCCATTAATCCCAAAGTTGGCGTTGAAGGCGAAGGTGACGGTGTCTTCATTGGCGGTGTAGGCCATGCCGAAGGCTTCGTAGTGGCTGTTGAGACCTACTCCGTACTTGTTGGTTGTGCCGAACAACAGTCCGGTTCCATCTGCGCTCGAATCCATGCCGTAGTTCCAAGTGAAGGCTTGGGCGGCTTGGGGGGTTGCGATCGCAGCACTCGCTGCTGCTAATCCTGCGATTAATAAAGCGCTTCCATATTTAATATTCATGACATCATCACTCCTATATCAGTTTGAAATTTATCCCAAAGTCATCCCTGTTATGACTTTAAATGGGTTGAGCCTAGTGCGTCTTAGGCGATTGGGATGTCATGCTTGAGTACGACTACATGGTTATCCCTCCGACACCTACAAGAATAATTGAGACGCTCACGATCGCACTACCCATTCTGCATAACTTTACACAGTCTTGATTGAATTACAGCCATTTTATAAAGCCTCTGTTTAGTCTCAGTGAATACACTGTGAAAACGTGAACTCATAAGAACCTGGCTGCAATGCAGAAAAAACACTTAACTTCACATTTTGGCTCTCGACTCACCAAAGACCGTAAATACACGGAAACATCCCAAAGCATTTCCGAAAAAATACTGAGAACCCACCCTTTAGTTCTCAGCAAATCAAGAAAACTTAAGGGTTTGCATTGATACTAACCCCAGAAATTGACTTACTCCCCCGTTTAGAAAACGGGGGATTCTGGGATCAAACAGCAATAGCAGGCAACGCCTGTCTGACATCACCTAACCCAATGGCTGAAGCCCCAGCCACTTTAATATTCATCGCCGCATTCTCATCCCGGTCATTCTCTGCCGAGCAACTGGGACACCGCCAATGGCGAGTCTCTAAATCCAGATGCTCCAAAATATGACCACAACTTGAACAGGCCTTGCTCGAAGGGAACCAGCGGTCAACATAGACCACCCGCTTCCCCTTCTTCGTCGCCACCCACTCCAGGATTTGCAGAAACTCCCGAAACGCCAAATCACTCACCTTACGCCCCCAGAGCCGCTGCATCGCCTTGAGGTTCAAGGTTTCAAAACACAGCATATCAAACTGATTCGTCAGTTGATGGGCTAACTTCCAAAACCAGTCCCGCCGTCGATGGGCAATATCTTCATGCTTGCGGGATAAGTTTAATCGGGCACGTTCCCGATGGGCTGAACCCTTTTGCTTACGGGACAACTCTCGACTCGCTTTGCGAACCGAGTTAAGTGACTGCTTGAAGAACAAGGGGGCATCAAGATTGAATCCCTCAGAACAGGTCAGAAACGTCTTAAGTCCAAAATCAAAACCAGCAATGTTACCTGTCTCGGTTTTGACTTGGGGTTCTGACAGGGTATCGACAGTGACAATCATGAACAGTTCTCCCAAGGGAGTTCGTTTAATCGTCACGGTCTTGACCTTGCCCTCAATGGGGCGAGAGTGCCAATATTGATAGACTTTGTTCCCAATCCTGACCCGGTTGCCACCGAGGAATTTGTACCCAGCTTGCTTGAGGGTGAAGGATTTGTACTTTCGGGTCTTCTTGAAGTTGGGCGGTCGAACGCTTCTATCTTTGTGTTTGAAGAACAGTTGATAGGCTTTCTCAATTCGTTGGCAGATATCCTGTACGGCTTGAGAACCCACCTGCAACCACCAGGGGTTCCGTTTCCGAAGCTTGGCGATGTGTTTTTGCAGTCGGGCGCAGTTCAAGTGCTTGCCCCACATTCGGTAGTACCGTTTGTGGAGGGCAACACAATGGTTGTAGATACGCCCTGCGGCATTGATTGTCCGCTTGAGGTATCGATTTCGCTTGTGTTGGTAGAGCTTGAACTTGAGCGTTTTCATGGTTGCTATGATACCTCGGTATCACGGCTGAATAAATTCAGCCCTTCGCTTATATCCCCCGTTTGGAAAACGGGGGCTTTACGCTTTACATTCGTAATATCCATGAGCAAAAATCGAGCTATCGAGCTACAGATCACCAAGCTCAGGGTGCGCTAATCTGTTTTAAATCACTGTTTTAGCTGTGGCACGGCACTACGTTTGAGCATTAGATTCGCAACTACTTCGGAACTCCTGCGGTTAACACTTCATTTCCGTTCGCCGTAACGAGGACATCATCTTCGATGCGGATGCCAATGCCGCGCCATTCTGTCGGGATTTCTGGCTGGCCTTCGGCGGGTTTGATGTTGGGGCCAATGTAGATGCCGGGTTCGACGGTGACAAGGTTGCCAGGTTGGAAGCTGTACCACTGGTCTTCGGTGACTTTGTAGGGGCCCGCGTCGTGAACATCAAGGCCGAGCCAATGGCCGGTGCGGTGCATATAGAAGGGCTTGTATTTTTCCTCGGCGATTAATTCATCAAGATCGCCTTGGAGGAGTCCAAAATCAAGCAGACCTTGGACGAGAACACAGACGGCGATGTCGTGAAAGCTGTTGTAGGGGTTGCCGGGTTGGACTTCAGCGATCGCTTTTTCCTGAGCGGCTAACACTAACTCATAGATCGCTTGTTGTTGTTTCGTGAATGTCCCATTCACGGCGAACGTGCGGGTAATATCGGCGTTGTAATATTGATACGCTCCCCCCGCATCAATGAGCAGCAAATCCCCATCCTGAAGCTGACGATTATTCTCGATGTAGTGGAGAATACAGGCATTTTCGCCCCCCGCCACGATGGACGGATAGGCGGGGGTCATGCCGTTGCGGGCAAAGGTATATTCAATTTCGGCTTGAACTTGGTATTCATACACACCCGGTTTAGCCAAGTCGCGGGCGCGATTATGGGCGAGAACGGACACATCAGCCGCGTGGCGGAGGGCGTTGAGTTCGGCCTCGGTTTTGACAACGCGGAGGGGATTAAGGATGAAGGTCGTATCCTCGATGCCGGTGGGGCCATAACCGTTTTTGGCGAAGAGACGGATACAGCGTTGCCAGTGGCGGAGAATGGTGTGGTTAAAGGCTTCATCGCGGCCGAAGTGGTAGTAAAGGCGATCGCACTTCGCCAGATACTGCGGTAAATGCTCACTCAATTCGCCAATGGGATACACCACATCCGCGCCGTATTTTTCCTTGGCCGCTTCAACGCCGGTAATATAGCCCGTCCAGGTCTCCTTATCGGGGTCTTTGGGTTGCACAAAAAGGATGTAGCGGTGTTCCTCATGGTGGGGCGCGAGGACAGCGACGGCGTTAGGTTCGTTAAACCCGGTGACGTAGTAAAAATCACTCTCTTGGCGAAAGGGATGCTCCACGTCATTGTGCATAACGGCCAGGGGCGCACTGCGAAAAATCGCGGTTCCTTGACCGATTTTCGCCATGATGCGATCGCGGCGGTGCTGATATTCGGCGGCTTCAATCATGAGCAAATCTGGCTAGGGGTGGAAAGAGAGAGAGCCAGACATAAGCCGGATTCTGTTCTGAGGACGGTTATCTATCTGGGAGACTTGTTGCCAAATCCCTCAAGCGGTTCTCCAAAAACGGGACGGGAAAAAGACCAACCCTACTCCCTGCGACCTTGCTCCCGACCGGGGTTTACCGAGCCAACACCTCTCGATGTTGCTGGTGCGCTCTTACCGCACCTTTGCACCCTTACCTTTTGAAGGATGAAGGATGAGCGAGGAAGGACGAATCACAAGAATTCTGCCTTCTGCCTTCTGCCTTCTGCCTTTTAAAGGCGGTATGTTTCTGTGGCACTATCCTCACGCTCGCACGCACTGGGGGTTACCCAGCAAGTCTGGTCTTTCGGGAGTCCGGACTTTCCTCAAGCCTTCTCAACGGAAGACTTGCAACCATCTCGCTGACTCTCTCTCAATCTCAGTGTAGAGCGAAATTTAGGCAGACTGATGAAGTTGGGCAGAAATTTGATCGACATTTTGCTGGACGATGCCCTGCATCGTGGCGGTGAGGTGGTCAATGGTGGCGGTGCGATCGCGCTGATAGTCCGCCAGATAATCCGCCAAATTAATCGGATCACCCACCTTCACATAGGCAAAGCGATCGCCTTTGGGCTTCGGTTTGTCAATATTGAACACCTCCCGCTCTAAGCGCGTCAAGGTGTCTAAAAATCGCTCCGGCGTAGGCACAGCCGCCACATAGCCATCATAGAGCGAGTCAAAATTCAACAAACGCACCGTCCCCCGATAAATGCGGCGGTGTTCTGGGCTGGGGTTTTCCTGTTCTTCGACGATCGCTTGCACACGGTAGACACGCTCGCGCAGGGGGAGGCTGGGCATCGGTTCGAGACCGATTTCTTGCTCGCAGATCGTCAACATTTGGGCGCGAATTTGGGCGATGCGATCGTTTAAACTCCCCTCCAATTCATGGCCAAAATATTCCTGCTCAAACTGTCGTGATACCGCCTCTCCAATGCCTCGCAACCGAGGGTAGAAATTGAGATCCGGCGGCGTAATGTTGAGGGCCGTTTCCAAGCCAATTAACGACTGTTCAATTGCCCAATTCATCGGGCGCGTGTAGTAATATTTCACACTCACCGGCAGCAGGTAAAAGTTAGGAACGGTTTTTGTTTTTTTTATAATCCGGGCCATGGCCTGCATTGCTAGTTGCACCGCACCGGGTCGGAAGGTCATCACTGTATCATTTTGAAACGAGCAGCCCCCTTCTGGAAAAATTACCAGACGGCAGCGGGCATGGGTTTCGAGTAATTTCAGCGTGTAGGCGATACTGGTGCGATCGCCCACTCCCCGTTTAATCGAATAGGTTCCTAAATATTGCATCAGCTTGGTTTGCAAGCCTTTAAAATTTGCATAGGCCGAGAGAAAGTGAAACAATTCCCCTGCCCGCGTCGAGAGTAGAAATAACACAATCGGATCATCAAAGGTGGGGTGATTGGGCATCAGGATGACGCGATCGCCCCGCAGGACTTTCAGTTTCGCCACATCCTCAATACTGATCCGCAACCGCATTTGATACTTCCACCAGGCCAACGGATAGGACAGGCTTTGAAAGAGGCGAGTGAAGAGGGGATTTTGGCGATCGGGGTAAAAATCAGGGGCAGGCATGGATTTGCAGAACAACATTACTTTGAACCTAAGCGGCGGCAGGGGGTGCGATCGCGCCCCCTGTGACAGTTCTCTATTCTTCCTCGCTCACCGCCTCACTTGCCACATCAACCGTAGACTCGGCTGATGCTTCGTTCCCCAGTTCCATCAGTTCATCCTCCAGTTCATCCTCCAGTTCATCCGCCATCCAAGCGGCAAACTGATCCATGACATCCATTTTGGTAAACGATTCGTCCCCATCCCAATGGGCTTTTGCTTCCATCGTGCGCATGGCTAAAGCGATGGCTAAACTCTCGATCCCGTCTTCGTAAAAATTGGCGGGTAATTCTTCAATTAACGGACTTTTCTGCGGTGTGTTGGCTTCGAGATAGGCCGTGAATGCTTCACTGCGTTGCTCCCAATCATCAGGATATTGGGCGGTAATGGCATCCATGTCCGCTTCCATTTTGGCAATGTCCGGAATATAGATATCATCCCGATGTTCAAAAAAGTGATCATAGGGCGGGGTGAGTTGTTCGATGGTATCGGGTTGATTGCCATCAAAGAGTTGATTGACCAGACGTACCCGCTCTAAGGTTGCCACACGCCGGTTAATCCGCCGATCAAAAAAGACGATCGCTTCTGTTGCCCGCTGAAAGGAGCGTAAATCAATGACCATTTCCGTCTCGCTCGGAAAAAAGAAGTCACCGAGAATGAGCGGGCGATGTTCTTTCGGAACTTTTTGATATGGGATATCAAAGCGAATTTTTTTGGCTTCGTATTCATACATCCAACGCCAGCGTTTGAGCGGTTTTTCGTAATAGACACACCGCAGTTTTTTTAATGCTCCTAATACGGTTTTTTGTTTGCTGATGCGATAGTAAAGCCGGATGGGTTGGCTAAATTCACCGGTACGGGTAGCCGCGAGGAGACGTTTTTCGGTGTTGGCGTTGGATATTAGGGGTAAATTCATGGGCGATCGCGTCTAGGGTTCACGTTCAGAATTGTATCGAAGGCTGGCCACCGTGAGGCGATCGCCGCCCATCCCTTGATTAATCACAATAGATTAATAACAATATTTCCCGTCGTCGGGTTTAGGTTGATTCGTGCCTTGGCGCATGGCTCCGAGCATGGTGGAGAGAATCACACAGCGGCGCAGGATTTGGGCATCATTGGCAGTGGGAGCGTGGACTGACTTCAAACCGAGGCGGCCTTTAACGTGGGGGGCTTCGGTACACATATCCTCAGGTTCGTAAACGGGGCAACCGTGGGGATTGAAGATAACGCGCCAGGTGGTGATGCCGTCGATCGTATCGCGTCGGAAGGTGGTTTCATTGTCACCGCGTCCGTTGGTTTGATCCACAAGAATTGAGGAATCGAGGCGGCTCCAGAGGGTGGAATTTTGCCAGAGGTCGGGGGGGACGAAATGAGCCGCGTCGGCGGGGTGGGTGATGAATTCGACGTGGGTGGGGGTTTGGCGGATGCTGATTTGTTGGGAGATGTGGCTGTAGCGGGCAGTTTCGTGGGCAATTTTGAGGGTGCGAAAGAGGCGATCGCTGCCCTGGTTCAACCGTTGGCGTTGCACAAATCCCAACCAGGTTGCACTCACCAACAGCCCTAAAATACCGAGCAAGACAATAACGACGAGGAGTTCAACGAGGGTAAATCCTGGATCTGATTTGGCGTTCACAGTGGTTCAACCGGCTAGCGGGACAGTGCGCGGAAGATTGCCAGAATGAGCAATCTATATTCGGTGAATATTTTGAGAGAGTGTATCACCCTCTACATTAGCGAGGGGGCTTCGCTCGGTATTGTTGTAATGGTTACAGTGTGGTGAATGAAACGATTTAGATTTCTCCATGGACGGGGTTCCGAAACACCGCCAAGCTGAACAGAGGGGAGGTCTCGCCCATGTTGCTGTTTTGTGGATGGAGCGAAGACTGCCATGCTGTGGGATTATTCATGATTCTGGGGCGACAATGCGAATTGAGCAAGTGCAGGCATTTTTAGCCATCGTCAAGACGGGGAATTTTGGTCAAGCTGCACGGGATTGCGGAATTACCCAATCGACGATTAGTCGCCAAATTCAGGCGTTGGAAGCTGAGGTGGGCTTGCCGCTGTTTCATCGCAGTAATCAGGCCAAGTTGACCTTGGCGGGGGAGCGATTTTTCCCTAGGGCGCAGCGGGTGTGTCAGGAGTGGCAGACGGCGATCGCAGAACTCACGGAGTTACGGGAAGGCAAACAGCCAGAGCTTTGTATTGCGGCGATTCATTCGGTCTGTTCCCATTATTTACCGCCGATTTTGCAGCAGTTTTGTCGGGTCTATCCGGAGGTGCAGTTACGGGTGACGGCCTTGGGGAGCGATCGCGCCTTGAAAGTCCTGCGGGATAACCTCGTGGATTTAGCGATCGTGATGAATAATCGGTTTTTAACCACCTCCCCGGAAATTGTCGTGGATGTGCTCTATGAAGAATCCGTCGAAGTCCTCATGGCCGCAAGCCATCCCCTCGCCCAATACGCCACCGTGCCTTGGTCAGAATTAGTCCGCTATCCCCAAGTGGTGTTTAAAGATGGCTATGGGATGCAGCGGCTGGTGCAAGAACGGTTTCATCAACTGGGGGCAGAACTCCACGCTGTGCTCGAACTCAACACCCTTGATGCGTTTCGGGGGGTGGTGCGTCAGGGGCAATTAATCGCCCTGTTGCCCCATTCCGCCCTAGTGGAAGTGGCTAATGATCCGAGTTTGGCGGTGCGATCGCTGGCCTCCGATGCGATCGCTATGCCGCCTCCCCTCGGCCTTGCCCCCGCCGATGACCAAAGCCTGACTCGGCAAGTGGTATGCGTCACCACCCAAGACCGCCTCAGCATTCCCCCGATCGCCTATTTCCGCGACTTAGTACAAAAGTCCTTAGTCCATCCCCTTTCCTCGCACCATCAACCCCACCGATCGCCCCTCACCGTTGCAGGTTTAGAATGATTCCTTGCAACATTTGAATCACAGGCAACACACCCAATCGGGGTTAACTGTACAGTGGAAAGAAACCCCATCGTCAGTAACAGCACCCATGAGCGTAGCGTTTCGTGCCCTTCTCAAAAAAGTCGGAAGCGGCCCCCATACCAGTAAAGATTTAACCCGCACCGAAGCTGCCGACGCTGCCCGGATGATGTTGACCGGGGAGGCAACCCCGGCCCAAATTGGGGCCTTTTTGATCGCGCACCGGATTAAACGCCCCACCCCCACAGAATTAGCCGGGATTCTCGATGCCTATGATGCTCTCTGTCCACCGTTGCCCGATTTGAATTTGGGTCAGCCGCTGGTGATTTTGAGCACGCCCTACGATGGGCGATCGCGCACGTTACCGGTGACGATTTGCACGGCGTTGATTCTCTCGGCGGCGGGTGTGCCGGTGTTGCTCCATGGTAGCGATCGCATCGCCACAAAATACGGGCTGCCGGTGCTGACCACAGGGCAAGGGCTGGGGTTAGATTTCACCAACCTCGATCGCGCCCAGGTGCAAACCCTGTTAACAACAACAAATTTCACCTTTTTCTACACACCGCACCATTTCCCCCAAACCCAAGCCCTCAATAACTACCGCGACCAAATCGGAAAACGGCCCCCCTTGGCGACGGTGGAGTTAATGTGGACACCCTACGCGGGGGTAGTACATGCGGTGGCGGGGTTTGTGCATCCGCCGACGGAGCAGTTTATTCAAGGGGCGTTGGCGTTGCGAGGCGTGACGCACTATACATTGATCAAGGGTTTAGAGGGAAGTTTGGATCTCCCGTGCGATCGCACCGCCATCCTCAGTTACAGTGATCCGGGTCAGACCGCCCCAACGCGCTACAAACTCCATGCCCGTGATTATGGCTTTGGGGGGACAGAATGGCCCCTGACCACGGAAGGGGAGGCGATCGCTCAACTCCACCACATTCTTCACGACCCGGAAACCGCTGATCTTCGGGCTGTGATCTGGAATGGGGGCTTTTATTTGTGGCGGTGTGGGCGGTGTGATTCCCTAGAAGCGGGCTTTGCGGAGGCGCGGCGTTTATTGCTCTCCGGGGAAGTGCGATCGCACTTCCACACCATCCAAACCTGTCTCCAAACCCTATCCCCCTAACCCCGGTGCATCAACCCTCAGCCCATCCCGCTTGATCCCAACTGCTGATGAGAACAGACAGAACTCCACCCCCCGGCCTCTGTTCCCTCCAAACCCTACCCGATCCGTACCAGTTGGCATTTCGGCAAGGGTCGGCACATTATCTGCCGGGGCAGTTTTTGCCGGTGAACGTAGACTGGTTCACCCAAATTTTGCTGCTGCCGCTGTGGTTGTTAATCTATGCCCTGCCGCCCTTGACCTTACCCATCGCCTTTATAAATCAATGGATACGAGCACCCGAAAGCTATGGGCGTTTTTTTCGGACTGTGCAACAGCAAAACGCGGTGGAAACGGCCATCATGGTGGGGCTATTTGGGTTGATTGGGGTGTTGCTGGTGTATTCTGCCTGGGTCGCCTGGGATGCAGGCTCATCTTTCGTTCGCACTTGGCAAGCGCACCGATGGCAGCGACGCGGTGACCATGGTTTTGGGCTGGTGTTGCTAGAGCAAGGACTGGTGGCGCGATTGATTGATAATTTGGACGGCTATAACTGCCTATGGTTGCCACGGGATGCGATCGCAGATATCCTCTGGCAGCGCATCCGTGAAGAGGGAGCGAAGCGATCGCGCTGGGTCTATCGGACGCGACTGTGCTACGTCACCACAGATCAGGGCAAACCCCAAACCCGCTGGCTCACCCTCAAAGGCTACTTCGTCCAAACCGACTACCCTGTGGGAGATGTGAGGAGCGATCGCGCCCTATTCGAGCAGCTCCATGGATGGTGGCGATCGCCCGCGTCAACACATCTAACCGCCGAACCCTAGTCCTTGTCGGGATCGTAAGTCGAAGCCACGTAGAGTTCTTTGAGTTGTTGGTCATCCACACCAGCGGGGGCATCGGTGAGGAGCGATCGCGCCTGTTGGGTTTTCGGAAAGGCAATCACATCGCGGATCGAATCCTCACCCGCCAGGAGCATCACCAAACGGTCTAACCCGTAGGCAATCCCGCCGTGGGGCGGCGTGCCATATTCAAACGCATCCATGAGAAACCCGAACTTCGCCCGCGCTTCTTCCTCACCCAGGCCAATCGTGGTAAATACCTGCTCTTGCACGTCCCGCTGATAGATCCGCAGACTGCCGCCCCCCACTTCGATGCCGTTGTAGATCAAGTCGTAGGCTTGGGCGCGGGCGGTGGTGAGGTCGTCGATGTCGTCAGGATGGGGCGCAGTGAAGGGGTGGTGGAGGGCTTCGAGGCGTTTTTCGTCGGCGTTGTATTCAAACATCGGGAAATCCGTCACCCAGAGCAGATTCACTTGATCCGGGTCGATCAGTCCCATCTGTTCGCCCACCACTTGCCGGAGGCGATCGAGGGATTTATTTACCGTGGCGGTATCCCCTGCGCCAAAGAGGAGGAGGGTTCCGGGTTCGGCCTGGGTGAGGCGGAGGAGTTCGTCTTTTTGTTCTGGGGTGAGGTTGTCTTTAATCGCGCCGATCGTGTCGATTTCACCACCCTCCCGGACGCGGACATAGGCGATCCCTTTGGCTCCGGCGATCGTGGCTTCGGTGAACAAATCCCCACCGGGTTTGATCCGCACATTGGAGATGCGATCGCCTCCCGGAATCGGCAACACTTTAATGCTGCCGCCATTTTTCACCGCACTGGTAAACACCTTAAACCCACAATTTTTCAGGAGTTCCGACAGATCCACCAACTCCAACCCAAAGCGGGTATCGGGGCGATCGGTGCCGTATTTATCCATCGCTTCGGCATAGGTGAGGCGCGGGAAGGGGCGCGATAACTCCACCCCTTTCACCGTTTTGAAAATATGGCAGATTAAGGCTTCATTGAGGGCGAGGATCTCCTCTTGGCCCATGAAGCTCATTTCCATATCCAACTGGGTAAATTCCGGCTGGCGATCGGCTCGTAAATCTTCGTCCCGGAAACAGCGGGCGATCTGGTAGTAGCGATCGAACCCGGACACCATCAACATTTGTTTAAACAGTTGGGGCGATTGGGGCAGGGCGTACCATTCGCCGGGGTTGACGCGGGAGGGGACGAGGTAATCCCGTGCGCCTTCGGGGGTGGAGCGGGTGAGGATCGGGGTTTCCACTTCGACGAAGTTTTCCGCATCTTCGAGGAAGCGGCGCATGGCTTTGACGATCGCATGACGCAAGAGTAAATTCTGAGTCATGCGATCGCGCCGCAAATCCAAATAGCGATACTTGAGGCGCAATTCTTCTTTGACCGTTTCCGTATCGCTCGATGCCACTTGGAAGGGCAATTGTTGATGTACTGCGTTGAGGAGTTCGATGCGATCGGCGTAGATTTCAATTTCCCCCGTGGGAAGTTTGGGATTCAACGAATCGGCGGGCCGTTGGCTCACCCGGCCGGTGATGCGCACCACATATTCATTACGCAGTTTTTCCGCATCGTTGTAAGACTCTGGGGTGCGTTCAGGGTCGCTGACAATCTGCACCACACCGGAGCGATCGCGCAAATCAATAAAAATTACTCCGCCATGATCCCGACGGCGATCCACCCAGCCGCAGAGGGTCACAGTTTGATCAAGATTGGTGGCTCGCAGATCGGCGCAGTAATGGGTTCGCATAACTCAGTAGACAGGGTTAATTCGGTTAACACAGTTTAAACACTTTGCCCATTATCAATGATCAGGGGTCAATGTGCCGTCTCTAATCCAGGAGAATTCCAGGGAGCACCGTTAGGAGAAGGGAGAAGAAACGTTTAACTGCACTAACCCCTAAATCCTAACTCCTCACTACTCCTCACTTAAGAGAGAAGAGCCTGCTAGAGATCATGAGCATATTCTTGCTGACGACAATGTCCGCAGTGAGGCGTTGATCTGCTGACCCAGGGCTTGCACATGGGGTTCTTTCATCATGGTTAGGTGTCGCCCCGGCATCGCGTGAACGGTGATTTTTCCCTGCACCAGATCACCCCAGCCTAAGGTGGGATTGTGGGCAGAGCGCGGGGATTGCAGTTGGGCCCGATATACCACTACATCCCCATCATAGGGTTGAGGCTGATAGCTGTCCTGAGCGTGGTAGTTGGGTTGCAATACATTCAGCATCCGGAGGTTAACATTTTGGGCTTTGAGCGTTTCGGTATAGATGCGATCGCGCTTCATTTGCCGTTTCCGATAAAACCAAGTCAGGGTCTTTTTGAGATACCCGATGCGCTCGTCAGCATTCATCAGCCATAGATTGCGAGCGGTGGTTTTCACCGTTTGCCGCCAGGATCGAGGGGCCTGCATCAACGCCGGGGTTTTCGTATCGATCATCGCCACGAGTCCCGGCGTTTCCCCCCGTTGTCGTAACTGCTGCGCCATTTCATAGATAATCAACCCCCCGAAGGAATGCCCCAACAGATACAGCGGCCCATCCGGATACTGTTGGCGAATGGTTTCCAGATACAGCGTGGCCATGGCTTCCACTTGATCTAACGGTGGCTCAATGCCATCAAAGCCCCGCGCTTGAATCCCGTAGACCGGCTGATCCGGTGCGAGGTAGGGCAACAAGGCTTGATAGAACATCGCCCCGCCCCCTACGGCATGGATGCAAAACAAGGGGGGGCGATCGCCTTGGGTCTGCAAGGGAACCAGCAGGGTAGACTGTTCCTCTGGCGGACTGTCGCGGAGATAGGCGGCCAAATCGGCAAGGGTGGGATGGGCGAGGAGGTGATTCAAGGACAGTTTGCGCTGAAATGCGTGGTCAATCTGGGCGAAGAGTTGCACCGCCAGCAGGGAATGTCCCCCCAAATCAAAGAAATCATCCTGGCGATTGGGGACAAGATCAAACAGTGCCGTCCAAATCGTGAGGAGGGTTTGTTCTGTGGGATCATCGCTCGGCGTGGCATCGGCCCCTAAACTCATGCCGCCCCAATCGGGATCAGGGAGGGCGAGGCGATCGCGCTTCCCGTTCGGGGTCAAGGGCAAGGCGGCCAAGGGCACAATCAACGAGGGAACCCATTCCAGCGGTAATTCCGCCCGTAATTGGGTTTGAATCTGATGGGTTAGATCCCGCAGGCTCAAGTCTGGCGCATCGGGTTGCAACACCACATAGGCGACTAAGCGCGTTTCTTGGTGCGGGTCTTCTTTGGCAAGGGCGATCGCTTCTTTCACCAGCGGCAACTGTTCCAATTCACTCTCCAACTCCCCCAATTCAATCCGCAGCCCCCGTAACTTCACCTGAAAATCCGATCGCCCCCGCAACTCCAGCGCCCCATCCGGCAACTGTCGCGCCAGATCTCCCGTTTTATAGAGGCGATTAAACAAGCCGGGATAGTCGCGATCGTCTTCCTCGGCGGCCCAGGGGTTCGGAATAAATTGCTGGGCCGTTAACTCCGGTCGCCCCAGATAGCCCGCCGAAACACAACCCCCCGCCACCCAGAGTTCTCCCACCTCCCCCGGTGCGACCCGCTCCAGGGCTTCATTGACGATATAGGTGCGGTTGTGGGGGTAGGGAAAGCCCACGGGTAAATAGCCCTCCTGTTGATCAAACTCGCGAGGCACAGGATAGGCGCAGACTCCCACGGTTTCCGTCTGGCCGTAGATGTTGATCACATCGGGGTGGCTGGTGAGGTCGTGGCGGATGGCGTGGAGGGTGGGGCAGAGGGTGACATCCCCCGACAGCAAGACGAGGCGGAGATCGTTGGTGAGGAGATCTTGTCGAGCGGCGGGAGCGAGGGATTTGACAGATTGGAGGAGCGATCGCCACACCGAAGCCACCGTATCGGAAATGCTCACCTGTTGGGCTTTGATCAAGTCCAACAGCATCAAGGGATTTCGCGTCTGTTCCTTATTGGCTAAAATGACTGTCGCGCCTTGGCTGAGGGGGACGAGCAATTGGCGCACCGAAGAGGAAAAGGAAAACGAGGCCGTGTGTAGATAGATATCCTCCTGCGTGGGTTGAATAATCGAAGATACAGCTTGCACATAATAATCCACACTCCGACGCAGCATCTGCACCCCCTTCGGTTTACGAATGTAAAGCGTAAAGCCCCCGTTTTCCAAACGGGGGATATAAGCGAAGGGCTGAATTTATTCAGCCGTGATACCGAGGTATCATAGCAACCATGAAAACGCTCAAGTTCAAGCTCTACCAGCATAAGCGGAATCGATACCTCAAGCGGACAATCAATGCCGCAGGGCGTATCTACAACCATTGTGTTGCCCTCCACAAACGGTACTACCGAATGTGGGGCAAGCACTTGAACTGCGCCCGACTGCAAAAACACATCGCCAAGCTTCGGAAACGGAACCCCTGGTGGTTGCAGGTGGGTTCTCAAGCCGTACAGGATATCTGCCAACGAATTGAGAAAGCCTATCAACTGTTCTTCAAACACAACAAAAAAGGCGTTCGCCTGCCAAACTTTAAGAAGACCCGAAAGTACAAATCCTTCACCCTCAAGCAAGCTGGGTACAAATTCCTCGGTGGCAACCGGGTCAGGATTGGGAACAAAGTCTATCAATATTGGAACTCTCGCCCCATTGAGGGCAAGGTCAAGACCGTGACGATTAAACGAACTCCCTTGGGAGAACTGTTCATGATTGTCACGGTAGATACCCTGTCAGAACCCCAAGTCAAAACCGAGACAGGTAACATTGCTGGTTTTGATTTTGGACTTAAGACGTTTCTGACCTGTTCTGAGGGATTCAAGATTGATGCCCCCTTGTTCTTCAAGCAGTCACTTAACTCAGTTCGCAAAGCGAGTCGAGAGTTGTCCCGTAAGCAAAAGGGTTCAGCGAATCGAGAACGTGCCCGATTGAACTTAGCCCGCAAGCATGAAGATATTGCCCATCGACGGCGGGACTGGTTCTGGAAGTTAGCCCATCAACTGACGAATCAGTTTGATGTGCTGTGTTTTGAAACCTTGAACCTCAAGGCGATGCAGCGGCTCTGGGGGCGTAAGGTGAGTGATTTGGCGTTTCGGGAGTTTCTGCAAATCCTGGAGTGGGTGGCGACGAAGAAGGGGAAGCGGGTGGTCTATGTTGACCGCTGGTTCCCTTCGAGCAAGGCCTGTTCAAGTTGTGGTCATATTTTGGAGCATCTGGATTTAGAGACTCGCCATTGGCGGTGTCCCAGTTGCTCGGCAGAGAATGACCGGGATGAGAATGCGGCGATGAATATTAAAGTGGCTGGGGCTTCAGCCATTGGGTTAGGTGATGTCAGACAGGCGTTGCCTGCTATTGCTGTTTGATCCCAGAATCCCCCGTTTTCTAAACGGGGGAGTAAGTCAACCGTTGATCCGGAGGTGTACATGATGTAGGCCAAGGCTTTCGGGTCGAGGGGAGCCAGGGCCGGAGCCGTCGGGTCACCGGCTGAACTCGTCAACCCATTGTGATCGAGGCAAAGAACGAAGGGGACGCGGGTGGCCAGGCGTGGCTGTAATGCTTGGGTCGTCACGATGCACCGGGGCTGAACATCGGCCACCATAAAATTGAGACGGTCTTGGGGATAGGCAGGATCAAGGGGGGTATAGACTGCACCGATCCGCAACAGGGCCAGCAGGGCCACCACCAGAGTTAAACCCCGGTCTAGAAACAAACCCACACGATCCTGAGGCTGGATTCCGTGCCTGAGTAGCACCTGAGCCAGTTGGTTAATCTGGTGATTTAGCTCGGTGTAGGTGAGGGTTTGGTCTTGGCAAGCGATCGCCACCTTAGTCCCACAAGATTGAACAACACAATCAAAACGTTCTAAAACCATAGGATTTTTGCAGATTTCTAACGTGTGAATCCTGACGAATACGTTTTCTGAAAGACTCAATGACAGCGATGTCTATTGATTTTGCAAGATCAAAAGAGACCCACCCGATTTAATGATCCATCCTAAATCATCTATTCTAAAAGAAGGATAAATCCTTTTCAAGCAATCCTAGTTCAGGGTTTATGTTCCAAGCATTATCTTTGATTTAAGCGTAGATTATTGTTGATGAAAATAAGTTTTGTATGAAGTTCAATTTCTTCTGAGTAATAATATTCCGACTCTTGGGGTGATTCTATAGCGGTTTCCATCAACACAAGGGACAAAGATCCCCCTCAATCCCCCTTAAATGGAGGTTAACTGTTTAATCCGGTCATTGAAAAAGGCTCTAAACCTCTAGCAAGCAAGATGCTCGCATGACGGAATTACCGGATTATTTCCTTAAATTTCATAAAAGGAGGACTTTGAGCGGCTCCTCCCTTTTTTTAAGGGGGGCTGGGGGGAATCACGAGGGTTTTGGAACTTGAAATCGACTTATGGATCAGCAGTAGCCCAAGCCGGTCGAGGGACTTTGCTGGGTGTTTCATGATTTCGCAATCTGCTATCAGCGGCCTTGCCGTTTTTTTTACCCCAAGGGAAGGAGGGAACGTAAGGGGAAACTGAGGGGATCGGTGAGTTTTTGGGTGGTTTGGGTGAGGAGGAGGGTGAAGTATTGGCGTAGTCGTTTGGCTTGGATCGGGTTGAGGCAGTAGCCATTGCCATCGGGAGCGAGATCGAACAGGGGGGCAGCGGCGATCGCTTGATATTCGAGGCTGGCGTGACTGGTTTCGACAATCCAGGGGTCAGTGGGGGTGGGCATGAAACCGGGGGGAAATTGATTTTCGAGGAGGGCTTGTAGCCGTTGTTCTGGGTGAGCGGAGGAACTGCGATCAGCGGTGAGGTTAACGCCGCGCCGTTGGAGAGCTTGGCTGAGGGCTTTGAGGGTCATGGGTTGGTGGGGGTTGAGGCGGAGGATTTCCGCGAGGAGAAACAGATCATCGTATTGGTGGCGAAAGCGATCGCACCAAACCGGATGACGCGCCAACTGAGCCGCACCGCTCGCCAGTTCTTCCGTCACAGCTTGGAGTTGAGCGTTGGGAAATTTCCAGGCTAATTGGGCTTGGAGTTCGGGCATGCCGTAGTGACAGAGGGGGCCGTGCCAGAGGAGGCGGGTGATTTGTGTCGTTGTCACACCCGCCGTGCTGAGGACATCGTTGAGGGTGGTGTTGAGGGTATCAAACCAGGGGGTGAGGATTTTGGCCTGGAGATCGGCGCGGCTGACCGTCCAGGGTTGATCGCCGAGGTGGGTGGTGAAGGTGGGTTGATGGCAGAGGAGTTGCGCGACGCGGGTGGCTACGGTCATGACCATTGCACCCATGGCGTGGCGTTGGAGGGCGGCCGCAGCGCGATCGCGCCGTTGTCGGTCAGGATATCCCGGCCAGGGCATATCCCAGGTCATGGTGGTGAGAAAGTCATGGGCGGGGAGCCATTGGGGATAGAGAAGTTGGTAGAAAATATCAGCGTAAATGTCTTGATAACCGTAGGGGCAGGTGTCTTGGATCAGGGGGCCTTGGGGGAGGGCGATCGCCACATCGGTGCTCGTGCCCTGGCTGGTGATGATCAGGGTGGGCGTGGCGGGGGGCAGTTCCGACCGCAGGGCCACCGCCGTCGGGGCTGAGGTGAAAAAGATTTGTTCAGGATGTTGCACCAACCCCGCCCCCACCACGGCCTCGCGCCAATTAAACCGAGCCGCAGCCCCCCAGGCGAGGGGCTGGGTAATCACCACCCCGGCGAGGTTGTGCATTGCTTGTAAAAATTGGTTGGGGGGGAGTCCGGCGGCGGCCAGGGGCGATCGCACCGTCTGCGGCAGCAATTGACGCAACACCTGCTGCAATGCCCGCTGCAACCAATGGAGCGGCATCTGTTTCCCCCCCGTCACATACACCTTCGGCAACCATTGCCGCTGTTTGCGGCTATAAAACGGCATCGCCCGTTGGAGATAGGTGTGAAACTGTTCCAGGTAGAGGTGTTGTGTGGGGGGAGTTGTCGCGGTGACCTCTCGCCCCACCCGCAAAATCAATTGCGCACCGTCTTCGGCCGTGGTCTTCGTGAAAAACTGCGCACACAACGGCAAATGGGTTTGAGTTTCGCCCTGCTCCTGCCACCGGAATGGATGGGCGGTCTGTCCCGGCTGCCACAATGCGGCAGTTAAGCCCTGCGCATCGATCGCAAGCCCCAAATACCATGTTCCTGTGCCCCCTAAGGGAGGGCGTTCACTGTTGTTCATCCGGACGATGTCTTGGAATTTGATGCAGGCTGGCCATTAGCCGGTTTCCACGGATCAACAAAATCATCCCCACTGTCTAACTCTAAGTCCTCCACCCAAATAATATCTTCTAAGGATTTGAGCACATCCTGTTGGGGAATGGTAGCGAGTTCGGTGGTGGAGTCGTCTAGACTCGTGACGGGTTGCCGGTTTGGTTCTAGCGCATCCTGGGTAGGGGGCGCAGGGCGGGCAATGGGTTGCAGCCGTACGACGGGAGATGTACCCGGTTCGGCATCGGGTGCAGTTGATGCGGTTGGCGGTTCTGTTGCTTCTGCTTCAGGATCGGGATCATCTGTGACGGATTCCGCTGCGATCGCAGAATCAGCACTGGGTTCGGGTTCTGCTTCAGGATCAGGATCTCCTGGGACGGATTCCGCTTCATTAATGGGATCGGTACTGGGTTCGGATTCTTCTTCAGAATTAGAACCACTGGCCGATGGTGTTTCTGGGGCGGGGGTCTCGCGCACAACAAACGGATCGAGTTCGGGGGTCTCGTCGATCATTAAATCCGTGAGAGAAGCGATCGCATCAATCCCCAAATCATCCAAGATCGGGGCGGCAGGCTCTGGCTCGTCCGGTGCTTCAGGGGTAACGAGAATCTCTGCTGCTCCAGGGAGGGGTGTGACGATGTTCGCAGCGGATGTTGGGGAGGGTTCTGGGTCATCCACTGCCCCAACGGTTTCAGGCTGATCCGGTGTTGGCATCACCTCGGCTGGGGTGGGGGGCGGTTCCAATTCTGGCGATGGCGGTTCTACGGTCACAGCCGCAGCGGTGGGCGTTGCCGTCGTCGCCTCAGGCTGGTCGCCCGTTTCAAACCGCATCAGATCATCGCTCAACTGCTGCAAGGTTTCCGGCGAAAGTGCCTCTTCAATATCCTTGTGGTTTTGGGTGCTGATTTCGGCGGTTTCTAAGAGGGTTTCCCCTGGGGCGATATGATAGCCGGTTTCGGGTTCGTCCTCGTCGGGGGCAGTATGGGCAATCTGATCGGAGACTTGCGCGAGGAGGTCATTGAGAGAGGCGATCGTATCTTCGAGGGTGGGAATCGCGGCGGTTTCTGCTAAGGGGGCTTCGAGATGAAGGGGGTCAGCTTCAACGGGGGCGTAGTTTTCAAAAAGAATAGTTTCCACCGTAGCCGCGATCGCCTCTGGATCAACCGGCAGCCAGAGCGACGCTTCCGGAGTCTCTGTGGCCGGATCATGCAAGCCGCCAAACAGTTCCGCATCCGCCAGCGGCGCAGGGAGCAGATCCGCATCCGGCTCGGTTACCGAAGGGGCGATCAGGTCCTGTGCTGACACCGTCAGCACCACGGGCGGGGCTGTGGCGGCCGTGGGCGATGTGGCGAACTGATCGGAGTTAAAGAGGTGCTCGTCCCAATCTTCCCAATCGGTATCCGGGGGCGTGGCTTCCTGGGGCGATCGCACCGGGGTCGGGTCAGTGGGGAGGGGAATCGCCTGCACATTGGGCGCGGAGGGGGACGGCGGGGAGGGATCGAAAAAATCGTCGAACAACAGAGCGATCGCATTCCGTTCCGGCCCGTCCACCCCAGGGAACGGCGGGAGGGTTGCGCCATGGGTGAGTTGGAGCGGTGGTTGACCGGGGGCGGGAGTGGGAGCCGGGTCAAGTTGGAGGGGTTGGGGCAAACTGTAGGTCAGTTCTGGGTTGTGGTGTTGATGGAACAGGGCTTCACTATATTGCCCCAGGGCGTGGATGTTTTCGATGCCTTGGAGAAGCGATTTTTGATAGCCTTTAAGATCTTGTTCCAGGCTGCTAAACACCTGTTGAAAGGTGCTGTCAAGGCTGCGGAATAGTTGATCCGATTGACCCTGGAGCGATCGCAACTGCTCCAACCATTCCAACTGCTGCATCGGGGCCGCCGCCTCCCCTGACCCCGGCAAAGCCTGGACAACCTGACCCTGCCACCGATCCAATGCCTGGGCCAACTCCTGGCGCAGGCCATCACTACAACGGTTCAGGAGTGCATTGAGAAAATCCGTGGTGAGTTGGCGTTGGTGAGTCTCCAGGTGGCGAATCTCTTGCACCAAGGATTCCCGCTGCTGGCGCAAGGTTTCCAGTTCCAATTGCAGCGGTTGGAGCCATTGCGATCGCTGAATATTCATCTGAGCGATCACCGATTGAGCGATCGCATCCGCCGTCGTCTGATCCTGCGGTGGGAGCGGCGGATTTGCCAACGGTGTCACCTCCACCGTTCGCCCCCAATCCCCCAAGATCCAGCGAATTTTTTCCAAAAGATCCCGCTGGGTCACGGCTGCCGCCCCTGCCCCCGTCGATGCCGCCTCCGTTACAGTCAGCACATCGTCAATCTCAGCAATCAGAGCTTGGATTTCGTGTTGGGAAATGGTCACGGTCAGCCCCTCAATTCCGTCAGTGCAACGGGTCGCCTTCCATGCTACCCTTTCCTCATACTAATACAGCTACATTGCCACAAAAATAGCCAGAATCATCCCCTTTTTACACACAAGACACTGAACTTGTGTGGTCTTTAGCTAGAATCGAGTATCATTGCCCTGCCGAACCGACATTAGACCTTCCCCTTGCCTCATGGATGATCGATTCAATCCCCGCGAACAAGATGCCGACATTACAAAGCTGATCAAAACAGTGCCGTTTTTTGCGGGTCTCCCAGAGGATGCCTTAAATAAAGCCACCTGTCATGTGGTCACACGGACTCACCCCTCCAACCAAGTTATCCTGCTCGAAAATGACTGGGGCGGTTCGGTCTATTTCATCGTTGATGGCTGGGTCAAAATCAGAACCTACAACCTCGACGGCAAAGAAGTCACCCTCAACATCATCGGCAAAGGAGAACTCTTCGGAGAAATGGCAGCCCTCGAAGAAGTACCCCGTTCCACCGATGTAATCACCCTCACCTCCACCACGATCAGCAGCGTTCCCGCTCAAGATTTTGTTGACCTCATCCAATCAGAACCCATGGCCGGGGTAAGACTCGCCCAATTAATGGCCACCCGCCTCCGCCAAGTCAACCGCCGCCTCCGTCTCCGGGAAGCGGATAGTGTGTCACGGGTGGCGGATACGATCCTATTTTTAGCCGAAGGTCAAGGCCAAGAGAATAAAGAAGGCCTCGCGATTCCCAACCTACCCCACCGTGAACTGAGCAGCCTCAGCGGTTTGGCGCGGGAAACCGTCACCCGCGTATTAACAAAACTAGAGAAGAAAAACCTAATCCGCCGGGAACATGATTTGCTCATTATTCCTAACCTGTCGGCATTAGAACGGACGATCAATTAGCTCGTGATGAGCAGTCACAGCACACCTGAATCGGTGGGTTACGGCGGATTGTTAAATTGCAGTGATAACGGGGTTTTAATCCGCCTAACCCACCCTACGATAAAGCCCTATTTTGGCTGTGCCATGACACTACGATAAAGCTACGATAAAGCCCTATTTTGGCTGTGTTCTGTACAGTGGGGGTTGAGGTGGCTTAGATTGCATCTTTGAGGGTTATGGATGATAGCCCTCAGGAGAGGGCTTTTAACGCACCATTGCGGAATAGATAAGGGGTTTATTCTTCGCCGTAGGCTGACTCGATCACTTTGCCGCGAAAGACGATGTATTGATAGGTGTTGTAGAACAACATCACCGGGATGAGGAAGCCGATGAAAATAATCATAAATACGAGGGCGCTGGGTGCGGCGGCGGCTTGATAGATGGTGATTTGGTTGGGGATGATGTAGGGGAAAATAATCAGTCCTAGACCGATGAAGGTGAGCAAAAAGATTAACACTGTCCAGATGAAGGGGGTGCGATCGCTCCTCGTATTCAGCCCTTTTAAGAGTTGCCACACTAAGATAATTCCTACTAATGGAATGGCGGCGAAAATGTAGCTTAAGGGAGGGGAGAAGAGGCGATCGCGGATGGTGTCGTAGACGATGGGGGTGGCGACGGTGATCGTTAATGCGCCGATTAGGGTGGTGTAGGTGGCGAGTTTGGCGGTGCGGAAGTGGGTTTCTTGAAGTGCGCCTTCGGTTTTGAGAATGAGATAGGTTGAGCCAATCAGGACATAGCCTTGAATCAGGGTGAGGGCGACGAGGAGCGATCGCCAATCCAACCAGCCCCACATCGAGCCGACAAAATGCCCCGCCGCATCCACCGGAATCCCTTCAATCACTGCACCGAGGGCGAAACCTTGGCCCAAAGCGGCGAGAAAACTCCCGATCCCAAAGGCTAAATTCCAAAACACTTTCCGGCTCGAATGTTCCCGAAATTCAAAGGCCACTGCTCGAAAAATTAACCCAAAAATCATGATAAAAATGGGGATATAGAGGGCATTTAAAATCGTGCCGTAGGCGAGGGGAAACGCTCCAAACAGGGCCCCGCCCATTAAGACGAGCCAGGTTTCGTTGGCATCCCAGACATTGCCCAGGCTGGTCATTAAAATGCCCCGCCGTTCTTCGTCGGAACTGGTGAGGGAGAGAATGCCCACGCCGAGATCAAAGCCGTCGAGCATGATGTAGAGGAAGAGAAAGAGGGCCAGAATGACAAACCAAACTTGGGGTAAAAAATGTAAAAGGGCATCCATTGGGTTTTGTAGTTCCAGTATGGGGATAAGTCCTGCTCCTAGGAGGAGGAGCAGGTAAAATCAATGGGTTGATCCGGTGCGATCGCTTAGCGTCGCAGTTCCACCGCTCGCTGATCGGGGATGAATTCCGTGGGGGTGGGATCAACGGCGGGATGGGTGTCGAAATCGGGGGCGGGTAGGGTGAGGTTGGGCCCGGTGCGGATGATCCGCCGCCCGAAGTAGAGGGTTGCCACCAGCAGCAGGGTATAGACAACGCTAAAGGCGATCAGGGAGCCTAGGACGGTGCTGGGGGGGAGGTTGGTGGCCGCATCGGCGGTGCGAATTTCGCCGTACATTGTCCAGGGTTGCCGCCCAACACAGCGCACGATCCAACCGGTTTCCACCGCAAGATAGCCCAGGGGGGCGGAAAACAGCCAGGCCCGGAGGAGCCATTTTTGTGTGCCAATGGTGTCGGGGCTGAGTTTACCCCGCAGCCATTGCACCACACTGATGAGCATCAAACCTGCCAGGAAAAAGCCGATGCCGCTCATGATTCGGAAGGAGTAGAAGATGAGGCTGATCATTTTGGGGCGATCGCCTGCGTCCCACTCGTTTAAGCCTTGGATCGTGTGGCTCAGTTCGGGTTTGAATTCGAGAATATAGCCGAGGCCTTGGGGAATGTTGAGTTCCCAGCGGTTGCGGCCGTGGTCAGGGTCGGGGATGGCGAGGACGCTCCAGGGGGCGGTGTCCCCGGCGGGGGTGGTGTCCCATTTCGCTTCGATGGCGGCGAGTTTGGTGGGTTGGCGTTCGGCTACTTGTTCGGCGCTGAGGTGGCCAACGTAGATTTGCAAGGGGGTGACGGCGATCGCGATCGCAAGGACGATTTTCAACGACAGCCCAAAAAAAGCGGTGTGGCGATCGCGCAACACATACCAAGCACTAATCCCGCCAATCACAAACAGCGACGTTTCCAGGGTTGCTAAAAACATATGGGCCACCGATCGCACCATAAACGGGTTGAGAATCGCCTGAAAATAGTCACTGACGATAAACTTACCCGCTACCATTTCGCCCCCGGCCGGGGATTGTAGCCATGAATTGGCCACCAAAATCCAAAAGGTGGAAAGGTTCGCCCCAAACGCCACCATAATCGTGGCGAAATAGTGAATCACCGGATGGACACGCCCCCAGCCAAAGAGCATAATTCCCAAAAACCCGGCTTCGAGCATGAACGCCATCGCCCCTTCAAAGCCGAGAATACTGCCGAAAAAGTCCCCCACCGCTTCAGAAAAGGGGGCCCAGTTCGTTCCAAATTGAAATTCCATCGGCAGCCCGGAGGCTACACCAATGCCGAAGTTAAGGACGTAGAGTTTTGACCAGAAACGGGCGTGATGGTAGTAGTCCAGCTTGCGGGTGCGCAGCCATAACCCTTCAATCACCACCAGATAAACGCCCATGCCCGTCGTGAGTACGGGCCAGAGCATATGAAAGATTGCCGTGAGCGCAAATTGGCTACGGGATAATGCAACGGTATTGTGAAAAAAGTCCATAGGAGTTGGGAGCAGGATGACAATGTCTGCCGAAGCATGAGGATACAGGCTGGATTTGAACAGCGACCCGATTGGACTCTGTGGAAACATCGGATCAGCATTTGTATCCAGCTAAACCCCAGCGGGGGTGAGTATCTATGCTTACGGTAGCGTGGTGAAACGTGCGATCGCAGGGTCAGCCCTAAAAATTTTAAGATTTGCGTCCCACAGCACAACGCGGGTTTTGGGTATAGAGAGTCGGGATCATGCGATCGCAATCTTGGTGTTTTAACGACTGAACCCGATGGCGTGATTCATCAACTCACTTTACAACCAATTAGTTATATGATAGGTTAAGAAACATAAAGCACTATACCGATTCCCACGGGTAAGAGCATCGTCTTGACTCTTCACCCCGCAAACAAGGATAGGTTTCCCCTTGTTTGTCGGTTTTCTTCCCCAGCCGTGCAATTCAGAGAGTATCTCCTGAATGGATCGGCTCATCGTTACTCGCTGAAAATTTGAATGATGAATGCTAATGTTGGTTCTCTGGATCGCTTGATCCGTTTTATGATTGCGGCAACGCTATTGTCCTTGGGCTTAATGATCTATAGCGGCTCATGGGTCGGTACTCTGTTGCTGGTTGGCGGTGCAGTGATGCTGGCTACTGCCCTGTTTGGCTTCTGTGGTCTCTATCGTCTGTTGGGCATCAATACCCAAAAATCCCACGAATAAGCCTCACCGTCTGAGGAATCGACAGGCGATTCTCAACGACCTAGATACGCGGTGCATTCATCTTTCTCTTCTGATGCACCGCCCTTGAACAACCGCTGATTATGCGATCGCCCCATGAGGTGCGATCGCCGCCGCCGCTCCCATTTTTAATTCGCTTCACACTCAGGATTTTTAACCATGGACAATAGCAATGCATTACCGGGTGATCACCCGTCGGTTTCGCGACGACAACTGCTCAACTTTTTGACCGGTTCCGTGATTGCCGTCACCGCCGGCGCATCCCTCTATCCTGTGGCTCGCTTTTTTGTGCCCCCGTCAGAAACGGGGGACGGCGGCGGTCTGTTGGCCAAAGATATCTTGGGGCAACCGATTCCGGCCTCGCAAATTTTGGCCGAGGCTCCCGGTTCCCGCGCCTTGGTGGCGGGCTTGGCCGGTGAACCGACCTATTTAATTGTGAAAGAGGATCACAGTCTTGACCGGATGGGAATTGTGGACAATTGCACCCATCTCGGCTGTACTTTTCCCTGGAATGGACGGGATCAAGAATTTCAATGTCCCTGTCACGGCTCACGCTATGCCCCAGATGGTTCTGTGGTGCGCGGCCCGGCTCCCTTGCCTCTGAAGTTGGTGCAGGTGGCGGTACGGGATGAACAGATTTGGATTTCACCTTGGACGGAACTTGACCCGCGCACGGGAGAGGCTCCCTGGTGGGTTTAGGTTTTTCGATGCGGCAGAGCCGCTGGAGCTTCGTGCCATGGCGGAGCTATGGCACGAGTTTTGTGATTTACAACAAGGGGCTGAGGGAGGCTAACCATTTAATCCGGTCCTTGAAAAAGGCTCTAAATCTCTAGCGAGCAAGATGCTTGCATTACGGAATTACCGGATTATTTCCTTAAGTTTCATCAGCCGCCTTGTTTTGTTCTCTAGACCAACGTTGAACAGATTAGAGGTTTTCATGATGACTGTGACCGAAACAATGCCCAACGAAGCGATCGCATCCCTAACCCCCCGTGAATTGAACGAGTGCGATCCGGCTCCACTGTTGGTGGATGTGCGCAGTGCCGTGGAATTTCGCTCCGGCCATGCACCAGGGGCACGGAATTTGAGCCTCCCCCGGATTGTGATGGGGGTGGGGTTTGGGTGGCGGTGGCTGTTGCCGGACTGGTTTAAGGTGCAGGAACGAGAGGAGGCGATCGCCCTCATTTGCCTCACCGCCCACCGTAGCCCGATCGCGGCCCAACAGTTACAGCGGGCCGGGTTTCAACAGGTGATCAACATTGCCGGGGGGATGATGGCCTGGCAAAAAGCAGGGTTGCCGACGGTGAAGGGGGCGGCAAATCCTTAATCTTATGAAGCGTTAGCCGCAAGGAGGCATCCAGTGGTCTAGGGTGAAAGTGGGCGGGTCATGCACGTAATTTTCCAGGAGATATGCAACCCTGATGCCGAATCAATCCCAATCCATCCCCACAACAAGCGATCCACCCACAACCCTAGACAGTGGTGTTGAACCAGGGCGATCGCACCCCCTCCAGCCCGACGTGGCCGCCCCTCCTCCCGATGCGGCCACGGTGGCAGAACATCTCGATTGGCTCAGTTTTCACCGCCTTTGGGGGCAATTGAGCGAGGCGACCTTGGGCGCGATCGCCCAACGCTGCGTCACGGTGATCGTGGAACCCCACCAGCCCATTTACCATGTCCACCAAACCCCGGTTGGGTTATACCTCCTGAAATGGGGATCGGTGGAACTCTATCAACCGGTGCAGATGGGGCGATCGCCGATTCGGTATCACGGGGCGGGGGATTTGTTTGGGTATGTGCCGCTGTTGAGTGAGGAAGATGATCGGTATGCCACGAGTGCGATCGCCCTCAGTAAAAGCGAACTCTGGTTCATCCCCCGCGCCGACTTTACCCACCTCTGCGCCCAATGTCCCGACCTGCAACGACTGCTCAATACGATCCTGGCGCGGGATCTTGTGGAACTGGCCCACCATGCCGCCCAAGATCAAGCCCGGTTCGCCGCCCTCCAACCCTACCTCCACCCCATCCCCCACGATCAACCCCTCCTCGGCACCAGCAAGGCCACCCAAAAACTCCGCGATCACTGTGCCGCCGCTGCCCAAGACCTCAAGCCCGTGATCTTTCAGGGCGCACCGGGAACCGGCAAAACCTTCTTAGCCGGGCGAATTCATGCCCAATCGGGGTTAGCGAGTCGGCCCTTTGCCGAGGTTGATTGTGTGGATCTGCCGGTGCGATCGGGGGGGGAGCGGGATACGGATGGGCTGTTTGGGCGGGGGGCTGCTGAGGCGGGGGTGTTGACGCTGCTCGAACGGGGGACGTTGCTGATTAGTAATGCCCAGTTATTGAGTCGGGGCGATCGCGATCGGCTCCAACAGTATTTCAACAGCGGTTCCGTCCTCCCCAACCCCGACCCCCAAGCCAACAAACCGCCCACCCCGATTCAAACCTGGGTACGGGTGATCCTCTCTAGTCCCGTCGCCCTCGATTTTCCCCGCTTCACTGGCCATCGGATCAAACTCTTCACCCTCCCCCAACGCAAAGCCGATATTCCCGTTTTGGCCGAGCATTTCCTCGCCAAATTCTGCCAGGCCCAAGCTCGGCCCCGCCTCACCCTCAACCAGGCCGATCTACGTCGTTTAATCAGTTACCACTATCCGGGCAATGTGGCGGAATTGGCGGCCATTTTGCAGCGTGCGATCGCCATGACCCCCCCGGAACAAACCCTAATCCCCGAAGAGGTGCTCTGGTCAGTCCAGTCCGATCGCAACCGCTTTCGGATTGACTTGCTCAATCAATACCCCTGGCTGCGGCGGTTTCTCCTCAGTCGGTGGTATCCCGGCGCGATCTGGGCAGTGATGATGGCGGTGTTTGTGCCGGTCACGGTGGCGGGTTTGATTGGCCCCCAAGGGCGCGGCGATAGTATCACCCTTAACCTGTTTTGGGCCTGGTGGTGGCCGGGGTATCTTTTCTTTTTTGCGATCGTCGGGCGGCTCTGGTGTGCGGTCTGTCCGTTTATGATTACCGGGGAATGGGTGCGACGCTTCTCCCTCTGGTTATTCCCTCGGCAGCAACTCACCTGGCCGACGAAATGGCTCAACCGTTGGGGGGCATGGTTTCTGTGGCTGGGGTTTGTGGCGATTTATCTCTGGGAAAAACTCTGGGATTTGCCCCACCATGCTGCGCTGTCGGCGTGGCTGTTGATCATCATTGCGGCGGGGGCGGTGATCTGTAGCGTGATCTATGAGCGGCGCTTGTGGTGTCGCTATCTCTGCCCGATTGGGGGGATGAATGGGATGTTTGCGAAGTTGGCGATCACGGAGTTGCGATCGTCGCAGCCGGTGTGTGGCAGTGAGTGCGATACCTTTGGCTGTTATAAGGGCGGCGATGTGACCCCGGTGGACTTCGCCGATGCACTGCCGACGGAAGGCCAAGCGACGGGGGGCTGTCCGCTCTATTCCCATCCGGCTCAGTTGCAGGATAATCGCGATTGTGTGTTGTGTATGACCTGTTTAAAGGCCTGTCCCCATCGGTCGGTGCAGTTGAATGTGCGGTTTCCGGCGACGGATTTGCTGGAGTCCCATCGGGGGTTTTGGGCAGAAGGGGCGCTGTTATTGCTGTTGTTGGGCGGGGTGGGAATGCACCACAGCGATCGCATTCTCACCACCCTCGGTTTTCCCAATCTTCATCTTTCCTCAGCACATCTGGCCCTATCGTTGCCGATCACTCTGGGGATTCTCGCGATCCCCACGGTGGCGATCGCCCTGACCCATGCGATCACCCGCCGCCTCGACCCCGCCCTCCCCAACACCCAAACCATCCTCTACGCCTACTTACCCCTCACCCTCGCGGCCAATCTCGCCCACTACATCCCCGCTGGTTTGATGGAAGCGGGCCAGATTTTGCCCGTCTTAGCCCGCACCTTGGGCTACAGTGGCGCGGGTTGGCCGAGCGTGACCTGGAGCAGTGATGTAGCGGCCTTCCTCCAGGGGGTGACGCTGATCCTAGGGGTCGTGTTTAGCCTTTATCCGCTCTATCGGATCAGTGGGCGATCGCACCTCAGCACCCTGCCCCATATCCTGCTGATCGTTAGTTTTACCGCTGCATATTTTTGGCTCCTGATTGTTTAAGCCGTCCTGATCCTCGTTTGGAGTTGCCCCGATGCCCATTCATCCCAACATCACCACCACGATCCGCAACACGCCCTTAGTCCGCCTCCAACGCCTCCCTCAAGCCTGCGGCTGTCACGCCGAGGTGATCCTCAAGCTCGAAGGCATGAACCCGGCTAAATCCGTTAAAGACCGGATCGCGGTGAGTATGATCCAGGCGGCGGAAACGGCGGGACTGATTCAACCGGGACAATCGACGATCATCGAGGCCACCTCCGGGAATACGGGGATTGGCTTGGCCATGGTCTGCGCGGCGAAAGGGTATCGCCTGATCTTGACAATGCCGGAAAACATGAGCCACGAACGGCAACAAATCGTGCGAGCCTACGGAGCAGAAGTGCAACTCACCCCCGCTCAGGCGGATATGGAAGGTGCGATCGCCCACGCCAACGAACTCCTTGCCACGATCCCCCACAGCTTTTCCCCCCAACAATTCAGCAACCCCGCCAATCCCCAAATCCACTACACCACCACCGGCCCCGAAATTTGGCGCGACACCGATGGCCAGGTGGATATCCTCGTCGTCGGAGTGGGCACAGGCGGCACACTCACCGGGGCCGGTCGCTACCTCAAGCGCCAAAACCCCACCCTCAAAATCATCGCCGTCGAACCCGCCAATAGTGCCGTCCTCAGCCACAAACCCGCCGGACTGCACAACCTCCAAGGCATCGGCGCGGGCTTTATCCCCGATGTCCTCCGCACGGATTTAATTGATGAGATTATCCCCATCACCGAAGCCGAAGCCTACACCTGGGGGCGACGCTTGGCCCGTGAGGAGGGAATTATGGGCGGCATTTCCACGGGGGCAGCGGTGGCGGCGGGGTTGCAGTGGGGCCAACGTCCCGAAACCCAGGGCCAACGGATGGTGATCATTCAACCCAGTGCCGGAGAGCGGTATCTCAGCACGGCACTGTGGGCAACCGAACAAAGGGGATGAAATCCGAGACAATCACCCCACAGAAGCAGTCGGATTTTGTCAGCCCAGATTTGAGATTAAATCCCGTTCTTCCAATGATGAAACCCTGGCTACTGCCACCGAAGCCCAAGCCAAACTCAATGAAAACTGTCTCCCGATGGGCGAGCAGCAGAGTATTCCAATGCTTAAAAAATCAACTTTCTTTCTTTTTAGCTAACCTCGAATCACCGTGATCTGGCGGCCATTCCCTGTGGTTGCCTTTTCCGTCGTTGTCCGCTCCTCAATATCTGGCAACCCAGAGCGGCGATCGAAAATCACCAACCACCCCCAATCCAACCCCAACCCCGCTAAATACCCATCAATTTGTTCCAACCCCTCCGGTACGGGATCGCGCCGCCCATCCCGCCATACTTTCAATTCAATCCCCAAGGTGACATCCCCATAACGCAGACATAGATCCATCCGCCGCGACCCGATCGCATATTCCCGATCCAACGTTCCCCCCCCATTCACCACCCGATGGAGAAACGCCATCAGCACCAAATGGGGGGCAATTTCATGGTAGGCCGTACTGTTTAACAACGGCTGTCCATGTTGTCGCCAAAACTTGAGAAATGCGGTTAACAATGCCTCAGGGATTAAGCGACCCTCAGCATCTAACCAACTGGGCGCAATCATCGGCAAACCGGCACGGGGTACATACACCAACATCCGAGGCATCACCTCCCGATAAATCGGATTCGCAATCACTAAGCCGCCAGCGGGATCAATGCGACATAACCCCAAATCCACCACAAACTTTAAATCTTCAATCGGAATATCCCCCAACTCTTCCCCCGCTAACATCGGCTCCATAATCTGTTTAACTCTCGTTTCCCGTAACCGCTCTGCCAAACTATCTAAATGGGTATCATTGCGCTCGATGAGAATTTCTTTGGCTTGATAGAGATGTTGGAGGGTGATTTGTTGCGTTAAATCGGGAACTAAATCTTCAACCATCACCTTTGCTAAAGCATTCACTAACCAAGGCTGACCATAGGTGAGTTCATAGGCATGATTAAACAGTTCGGGGGCAAATTGTTGTCCTGTTAAATCGGTATGTTGTTGATAAAGGGCAGTTAATTCTGCAAGGGTAAAGTTACGCAGGGTAAACGATTTAACCTTGATATTAAAAGGGCTAGAGGTTCCGAGTTTTTCGCTCCCCCCGGAGGCAACTTTATAATCTCGTACATCCCTTAAACCGATGAGGGCAACGGATTGGGGGAATTGGTGGGGGCGACTAGGGTAGCCATCCCGTAACTGTCTTAAAACCCCAATTAAGACCTCATCTTGGAGGGCATCAATTTCATCAATAAAGACCACTAAAGGCCGGGGGGAAGCATCTGCCCAGGCCTTGAGGGCGGCTGCGATTTGTGCGCCGGGCTTGGCTTCGGGCCAGGGGGGCGGTTGGAGTTCGGGGGGGAGGCGACTATCGCAGGCTCGTTGCCAGGCGGCAAGGATAGCCCCTTCTGCCAAGCCCATATCACGGGGGAAGGCCGCACCCACTTCAGCGGAAACCATGACGGCGGTGTATTGGCCGCTGGCGGTGAGTTCTTGGGCGAGGGCGAGCATGGCGGTGGTTTTACCCACTTGGCGGGGGGCATGGATGACGAAGTAGCCTTCTTGGGCGATGAGGGGTTTAATGTCCGGCAACCGCACCGTAGGGGGGAGCATATAGTGAATATCGGCTTTACAGGGGCCGGCGGTGTTGAACCATTTCATAGGGGAGGGGCATGGAGAGGGACGGGTGTATGATAGCAACCTCGGTAATTTATTTTTTGTGTGGGGAGTTTTTAACAGAGTATTAAAGATTTAGCAAACCAGTGATTGAATGGGGATCTTTATCGTGAATTGAATGTATGTTTAGGGACAGTAGTTTTTGCCATCACTGCTTAGTTTCTTTCTGAAGCCATGAAAAATATTGCCCTGCCCCTGACCTTAACGCTTTTCGCTCTCGGTAACGCTGCCTATGCCCAATCCATCACCCCCGCCCCCGATGGGGTGGGAACGGTGATTAACCACAACGGCAACACCTACTACATCGGTGGGGGAACTCAAGCCGGGGCGAGGGTGCATCTCAATTTGGCGATGAGTAGATATACTCATGCCAGCCACGGCATCCTAGAGAACTCTCCATTGAGATAGGCACTGCGGTGCTTCAACACCTGGGGCACATTCTCCCGCTTCCATTGCGCTCCCGGCAGCTTCAACCGTCCTGAGAACTGCTTCACCGTGGATTCAACCGCCCCAGACCCGATGGAGATACCCTCGCACTGGTAGTAGTCGTAATTGACGATCCGGTGGCAATGACGCTTGAGATAGACCCTGAAATTATCCACTCGTGGATGCTGCCAATCATCAAACTCGGCCAACGCCTGCTCAACATCTCCTCGCCATAAATGGCCTCTGACTCGGGACAAACGAGCCGCTGAACCCCCAACCTTCTCTAAGTTCTCCATCAAGTGATACCAGTCGAGAATTTCCAGTCGGTTCTGCTGCGCTCCAATTTGGGCAAATAGATTCCAAATCCCAGGATGACCATCGCCCAGGCAAACCACTAGGCTTGCCATGAGTTGAGTCTTGAGCCAAGCCACTAAATCCTCATTCTGCCCGAAGAAGGCGGCAACCCCATGCCCATGGAGATTCACAGCTTTGTAATCCCGCCATTCACTGGCTTCTCCTTCGGGGGTGCGCAAGCGAACCTTGCCCCCATCAAGGCTCATCTCTTCGACCGGTTCACTGGGTTCACTCACCTCAAGGTCAGGGAAATCTTGACGCTGAACTAGGCGTTGATGGGTGCTGCGAGACATCTTCAGGCCAGTCAAGATCTCGACATCTGCTGCGGCGCGTTGGTAAGACTGAGCACCACTAAGGAGCAGGCAACAGCGCTCAAAGCCAGGACTCCAACGGCTGTAGGCTTTGACTGGGTAGTAGCTCGCTGGATTTGCCGTCAAAACCAAATCCCCTAGGATACTGGTTAGGGTGCGGGTATTTTCCGGCGGTGGTGCCGCTGCCATCGACGATAAAAAAATACCGACTTGAGGACTGACGTGTTCTTGAATCTGCTGGCGGACGGTCAGTTCGATGCCTTCGAGGGTTTCTAGGCGTTCGGGGCATTTGGCCTTGGCATCAGCGAGCAGGATAGCAGCGATGGCATCGGTGTGGGCTTTGAGTTGGCGCTTTTGTTCTGGAGTCATCTGAATGAGGGAGTAGCTATGGGAGGTAGCTTAACCGCTGATGCCCAAAACTAGGTAAGTACATATCAACTATTCGCCAAATTGAGATGCACCCCCGGGGCGAATCTTTTCCACTCGTTTCAGGAATTTGGACTCAGCCCCAACGAAATCGCCAACTTTCTCAGCAATCCCCAAATTCAGAATGTGGTGGGGCGGGTGATCGGGGGGAATCCTAGTGTGATTGAGGGGTTGATCCGACTGACGGGGGGCAATTCTAATCTGTATTTGATGAATCCGGCAGGTTGGGTATTTACAAATGGGGCGAGTCTGGATGTTCCGGGCAGTTTTGGGGTGACGACTGCTAACCGAATGGGGTTTGGTGGGGGCTTTTTTAATGCGGTTGGGGATCATATACCAATGGCTCCAATGTTTGGGATTTGGGCTATCGGTTGCCCCTAAATCCGATGAATGGCACGCTGGCGTTGCGCCTGGTGTTGGACTCGAACCAGATTACCCAATCGCCCTTTGATGCCTTGGGGATTGAGGGGGAATCGGTGCTGTATGATGTCAGTTTTCGTCAGCCGTTAGTGCGGAGTCCCCGTGAGGAGTTGGCGCTGTCTTTGGGGTATAGCTACAAGAATGGGCAGACGTTTTTGTTTAATACGGTGGGGACAGCGTTTGGGTTTGGGGCTGAGGCGGATGGGACGACGCGCACTTCGGTGCTTCGGTTTGGCCAGGACTATACGCGGCGGGATACTAAGGGGGCTTGGAGTGCGCGATCGCAGTTCAATCTTGGTACAGGTCTCTTCGGCTCAACCAACAATCGAGAACCGATTCCCGATTCACTGTTTTTCAGTTGGTTGGGGCAAGTGGTGCGCGTCCAACAATTGACCCCGCAACAGTTGCTCATCGTCCAAGCCGACCTCCAACTTAGCCCCGATACTCTCCTCGGATCAGAAACCTTCACCATCGGCGGAGCGCAAACCCTGCGGGGCTATCGCCAAGGGGCAAGAAGTGCGGATAATGGTTGGCGTTTTTCGGTGGAAAATCGGATTACGCTCCTGGAGGATGGGGAGAATCAGCCCCGTTTACAGGTGGCTCCGTTTTTTGATCTGGGCATGGTGTGGAATAATCCCAGCAATCCCAGTCAGATTGTCAATGAGCATTTTCTAGCGGGTTTGGGGACAGGGGTGATCTGGAACCCAATCCAGGATTTAACGCTGCGGTTGGATTTAGCGTTGCCGTTGGTGAATGTGCGCGATCGCCAAAATAACCTCCAAGATGATGGCATCTATTTCAGCATGAACTATTCCTTCTAAGCTGCAATCGGTTTAAATCCGAAATAGGCCTTCCGGGTTGACGGAGAGGAGCGATCGCTGTTGTACCCCCTCGCGATGCAGCACCCCATTGGCGGCTAATAATCCGCTTGTGATCGCCCGTTCCATCAAGCCACAGGGAAAGGGCATTTTTTCAGGTGAAACTTAATTTACGCCTTACTAATGTTCAGGTTTAAACTTCTCTTGATAACGTTCTTGAATCTCTATCGGCGCATTATCTGAAACGAGCAAACCAACTCGAATTCTTTGCAATAAGACATCGTTAATATCATCTTCTAGTGTATTCTCTTCATTAATATATCGAATAATCGTATCGACACAAAAGAATCGTGTATAGGCATAGAAAATGAATAATGGTCGTTTGATATATGGATGATCACCAGGTTGCAGGAGAACCGTTAAATCATTGTGTAATGGCCTTTCTTCTTTGACCGAAGTTACATTGACAGCTAGAACTTTTTCAGCATTATCAATAATCTCTGGATCATCTAAAGTGATCCAGAGATGTTTAGTTTTATAAGCATTCTCTGACCAGCGAAAAGCTGTTCCTGAATACAGGTCTTTTCGTATAAGTATCACTAGACGCTCCTAACAAGACACTGTGAAATACTCACTGGCTACTTCTAAGCTTTCTAGCTCATCAAGAAAATCTACAATGTAATCGTCAGAATAGCCTGCTTTACTCAAAATATCTTCAATTTTAATCGGAATACTCGATCCATTTGGATCTTGCCATTCAGGAACATTAACCGGATCATGAACCCACTCAATGAGTTGATGGTAGGTCATATCTCCCAATTCTTGATAAACCGCATTAATTAAAGTGATTTCTGCACGAGAAAGTTTACCAATTCCAGGTTTTTTAATCAGGTTAACCGCATATTGATCATGCTCTGACTTGACAATAAACTGACTCCATAGTTTAGAGCCAGAAAAATAAGTTTGTCCGTTAATATTATTTAAGGTTGAGCTGAGAATCGGCCCATTGGGCAGTGAATAAAGGTTGTCAAATGTCACTGGGAGACCACGGTTAATAATTGATCTTTGCTCAATCACGTACATAAGTTTGATGAGCTTTGTATAATTCATGCTTCCACCTTCTTTTTCTAAGAGTAAGGCGGCAACTTGAACCGCTTTTTCTTCTCGGTATCGAGCTTTCATATTTAAACTCTCGCAAAGAATGGTTGTTAACCCTTTAGATAAATTATACGATTTTGTTGACTTTTTGTGCAGCTATTCCTCTTTTGCTATATTGCTATATTTGGATCAAACCCACATTTTTTCATCGGCTGTGACAACGAAAGAAGGCGTTGAAGAGTCCTGTAGTGAAAGAAGTGGGATATTGTTCGTCCATGGGGAACAAGCTCCGAAGTTTGCTTAAATCCGAAATAGGCCTTCCGGGTTGACGGAGAGGAGCGATCGCTGTTGTACCCCCTCGCGATGCAGCACCCCATTGGCGGCTAATAATCCGCTTGTGATCGCCCGTTCCATCAAGCCACAGGGAAAGGGCATTTTTACCCAATCTCCGGCAAACATCAGATTGGCGATCGCGGTTTCTGTGCTAGGGCGGGAGTCGTAACTGTTGGGAGGATAGCCAGAGAAATTTTTCTGATTCACCAATTCGCGATGGAGAACGGTTGCGCCTTGGAGGGCGGGGACGATTTCATAGAGTTCGCGCTCGAAGGTATCGAGTAAGGCCTGTTGGGTGGGGAATTGGTCTTCTTTGTAACAGTAGGCGTGGAGTTCGATCACGCTGTTGCCGGTGCGTTCTGACCAGTCGATGAACTGGGTTTGGATGCGGTGGTAGAGGGTGATGCTGTCGGTGAGGTCGTAGCCGGATAGGGAGGTGAAATTGCTATGTTCCCAATCAAAATCGCGATCGAGCCAGAAGCGACCGACGGCGAAGGGGTCAGCGACGGCGAGAGTTTGCACCTGATCGCGCAGCGTCGGATCAACATCCCCCGCCATCACGTCGAAGAGATGCCGTGCACCGGGGACATCGGTGGCGAGGACATAGTAGTCGGCGGTGAGGGTGGTGGTGGGGCTGGGGTTGGGGCGGGTGGCGATCAGTTGGGCGCGATCGCCCTCTTTTGATTCAATCTGCAACGGGGTTAAATCCTGCTGGGCGGGGCCGCGCACCACTTTCCCCTGAGCGTCATATTTCGCGCCGTGGCAGGGACAGAGGAAGGAGCCATCGGCCTGGGGTTGGACGGTGCAACCTTGGTGGGTACAGGTAAGGGAGAGGGCCGTTTTCGCACTGGTGGCGAGATAGACGCGATCGCCCGCCCCGTAAAATTCCCCATCCGTTAACCGGGGATTGCGCTCCACCCAAAACGGCACATTCGGCTCGCTTTGTCCGGTTTGATAGGTGAGGGTTTGGATGTGATCATTGGCACAGTCCCAACTCTGTACCGTTGCTTCGGGGATCACTTGGCCGCCATTGGCCTCGATCGCCGCCACCATTGGCTGCACCAAACTCGTGCCCATATCATCCACCGTGCCATTGAACGCCAACCCCTCCGGATTGCCGAAAAAATAGAAGTGGAAAAACTGCAACAATTCCCCGGTACTCAACTGATCCGGGGCGTTCAAACTGGACTTGGCAAAGGGTAAAAAGTAGAGATCATACAGGCCACGGGGAAAATCCGCCGCCGCCCATTCCGACACCGGGATCGCGTCGAAATTTTGAAAGGTGCGCGGAATCCGAAAGCCGGTAATGGCGTGAAAGACCTGTAAATGTTTCCAATGGGTGAGGTTAATCCCCCAGCGGAGGCGGTTCGGGGAAGAAATGGCGAGATCGACAATATTCCAGGGGAAGGCCGAATGGCTGGGGCGGAAGACTTCGGGCTGATAGTGGCCGTCGCGAAAGACGAGGGAATAGTAATCAAGGGATTTGAAATGATCCTCGATGCTGAGTTCTGTAACGATGCTTTTGAGGTTGTAATACTGGGGGAAAAAGCCGTGAAACCCATGTTCCATGCGGAAGGTGTCGTCACCCACTTGGATCTCCCAACTGGCGATTTTGCCGCCGAGGTTGGGGGATTTTTCCAGCAGGGTGACGGCAAAGCCGCGCTGACTCAGTTCGTAGGCACAGGCCAAGCCCGCTAGCCCGGCTCCGATCACACAGACCGATTTGCGATCGCTCACTCGTGTCGGCAAATCCAAGCGATCGGGCTGATGCAGTGTGGGTTGGGGTTTAATCAGGCGGGAATAGCCAATTCCAGCGGCGATCGCCCCTAGTCCTGCCGCTTTGAGTACCGTGCGCCGTGACAGATTGAGCGGGGTTGAAGGGACTTCACTCATAAATTAAACGTTACAAAAATCAACAATATTAAAAACACTTTCACCAGTGTACGCAATTTTCTCAGGGTGGGTTATCCAGGCTGCACGCCGCCAAGGAAAAATTAGGGACGGACTATGATGAAAATAGGGCAACTGCTCGTGTTGTCGTTGTCATGGGTCTCTAAGAGGATGCCTGAAACGTCGGAGTGCAGGAACAAAACGCGATCCTCACTCACCGGAAACAAAGAGCTGAAGCCCCTTGCCGCTCCGCAGTGCCATTGAAGATCTAGGTCAAAATGGCACTTTCACGCAGCCTCTCAGTATGTAAAGCCACGGAAGTAATGATCAAGCCACAACGATTAGCCTGTGGATGTCTTTGGTTGACAGCTTTATGTCTCGGACTGTTTCCGAGGGTGTCCCTGAGCCAACCTAGCCCAATTCGGGTTGGTGTATACCAAAATTATCCGAAGATTTTTGTGAATCAGTCTGGCCAGGCGGCGGGCTTTTGGGTGGATCTTATGGATGAGATTGCCGCTGCTGAAGATTGGACGGTAGAGTATATTCCCTGCGAGTGGGAAGTCTGTTTAACAAACTTAGAGCAGGGCAGTCTTGATGTGATGCCGGATGTGGCCCATACCCCAGAGCGCGATCGCCGCTTTAACTTCAACCAAGAATTGGTTCTCGCCAGTTGGTCTGTGGTCTATCGTCATCCCAGGGTTCCCGTCCACTCCTTGCTCGATCTCGATCAAAAGCGCGTGGCCGTCCTCGAACAGAGTGTGCAAGCAGAGGCATTGTTAGACCAGGCTCAAGCGTTTGATATTCAGCCCCACATTGTTGAGGTGGATAGTTTTGACGCTGTGTTCGAGCACATTCAAACGGGCAAAGTCGATGCGGGGATTACAAACCGTTTTTTTGGCACCCAAGCCGAACAGCATTACTGGGTCAAAAAAACCAATGTTTTTATCGAAGTATCCCACTTACACTTTGCCACAGCCCCCACATCAGAACATCTAGCGCAGTTACAGAAAATTGATCAGCACCTCCGCCAGTGGAAACATGATCCGGACTCGGTGTATGCCGTTGCCCTTCGACAGTGGCTAGAGCCAGATTCGGGGGTAAATTGGCATACTGTGCAGCAGTGGTTGATCAATTGGATCATCATCGTCCCCATCGTCGGGTTTGTGGCGGCGGTGATCGGCAATCGGCGGCTGCAACGGGAAATCCAACAGCGTCAACAGGTGGAGACAGCCTTACGCCACAGTGAAGAACGGTTTCACGTCATGATGGACAATCTGCCTGGCGTGATTTTTCGCTATATTTTGTATCCTGATGGTTCCGACCGGGTGATTTATATGAGTACGGGCTGCTCGAAGCTTTGGGAGGTGGAGGCGGCGGTGGTGATGGAGAGTGCGGCGGTACTGTGGGAGATGGTGCATCCGGAGGATGTGGACGCGATGCAGGCTGCGGTACTCCAGTCGGCTCAGACCCTAGACCCCTGGTTTTGGCAATGGCGGATCGTCACGCCGTCGGGACGGCTCAAGTGGCTGGAGGCGGCGGGCAGCCCGACGCGCCAAGGGGATGGCTCGGTGCTTTGGGATACGTTGATTTTGGATGTGAGCGATCGCCACCAGCTTGATGCTCAACGCCGGGCCACGGAAACGGCTCTGCGGGCCAGTGAAAGCCGTTATCGTCAGGTGGTGCAGTCCCAAACGGATTTTATTTTGCGATCGCTCCCCGATACGACGATCACCTTTGCCAATCAGTCCCTCTGTCAGGCGTTAGGCACTTCCTTAACGGACATCATCGGGCATCCCTGGATCGATTTTGCCAATTCGAGTGATTTAGAAAAAGATGAAACCCTCCAGCGTCTAGCGCAACTCACCCCCGGTCGCGCCACATTTATGGCGGTGAATCGCGATCAACGGGCCGATGGACAAGAGGGCTGGACGCAGTGGTTAAACCAAGGCATTTTTGATCAGCAGGGGAATTTAATTGAAGTGCAGTCCGTGGGGCGCGATATTACGGCCCTGAAGATGACGGAACAGGCCTTGCAAGAGAGTGAATACCTGTTTCGCTCTGTGTTTGAACAGGTGCGGGTGGGGATTGTGTTTTGTGACCCCACGGGGGTGATTCTGCGGGTCAATCAAAAATATTGTGAAATCACGGGCTACAGTGCCGAGGAACTGACTCAGACGATTGTGTTTGAGATGACGGCAGCGGGCGATCGCGACCAGCACCGCGTCCTGTTTGATCAAATGATTGCGGGTGAACGGGAGATGTATAGCTTTGAAAAGCAACAGCGCCGCAAGTCCGGGGACTTGATCTGGGTGGAAGTGACCAGTTCGATGCTGCGCAATGCGGAGGGGGAATTGAGCCTAGTGGTGGGGATTGTTGACGATATTAGCGATCGCAAGGCCGTCGAAGCCTCCCTACGGGAGAGCGAAGAACAGTTTCGGCAACTGGCGGAAACGGTGCAAGAGGTGTTTTGGCTCAGTGATACGGTGACGGGTGAAAGTCTTTACGTCAGCCCGGCCTACGCCACGATTTGGGGGCGCAGTTGTGAGAGCTTGGCGACTCAGCCCAAAGCTTTCATGGATGCCATTCATCCTGACGATCAGGACTGGGCGATCGCCCATTACCGTTCCCATCGGGATCAACCCTTTGAGTTGGAATATCGCATTGTGCGCCCCGATGGGGCGGTGCGCTGGATTTGCGATCGTGGTTTTCCCATTTACGACGAGAGCGGGCAACTGGTGCGGCGGGCGGGGGTGGCGCAGGACATTACCGATCGCAAGCAAGCCGAGTTAAGCCTCGCGGAAAGTGAAGCCCGCTTCCGCCTTGTGTCTGAGAACATGAGCGATCTCGTCTGTCTCCACCGTCCCGATGGGGGTTATCTCTACGTCACCCCTTCGAGTCAAACGATGTTAGGCTATGCCCCCGAAGCGTTAATCGGACGGCAGCCAGAGGACTTTATCCACCCGGATGATCGCGATCGCTTTCACCACGATCTCCATGCCCAAACTCTCCGCTTCTCCAGCACCCCCAGCGTCTACCGCATTCAAACCCAAACCGGCACTTACATCTGGATTGAAACCCTGATCAAGCCCCTCTTGAACCCAGACGGGGAGGTGCAACACCTACAAACCACCTCCCGCGAAGTCACCGATCGCGTCACAATCGAAAACCAACTTCGCCACGATGCCCGCCATGATGCCCTCACCGGACTGCCGAACCGGAGTTGCTTAATGGAACGACTCCAAGCCGCCTGCCAACGGGCCCAGGCTGATCCCACGGTGCAGATTGCGGTGTTGTTTCTGGACTTGGATCAATTCAAAATGATCAACGATAGTTTGGGGCATTTAATTGGCGATCAGTTGCTAATTGCGATCGCCCAACACCTCAGCACCCTGATCCGAGAGACGGATCTTGCGTCGCGTCTCGGTGGTGATGAATTTGTCGTCTTACTCGAAGACATTGCCGGAGAAGCCGAAGTGATTCTGGTGGCAGAACGTATTTTAATGGCGTTGCGATCGCCCCAAACCCTGTCCGGACGGGAAATTTTCATCAGTACCAGCATCGGCATCGCCATCAGCGACAAGACCTACACCGAAGCCGAAGATCTGATTCGTAATGCAGACATTGCCCTGTATCGCGCCAAATCGGGGGGGCGATCGCGCTACGCCCTCTTTGACCCCGCCATGCACATCCAGGTGATCAACCGCCTCCAACTGGAAAACGACCTCCGCAAAGCCCTCGACCACGATCAACTCGTGCTCTACTATCAACCCATCATCGCCCTCAACAGCGGCGAAATCCTCGGATTTGAAGCCCTCATCCGTTGGCAACACCCCACACGGGGCATCATCCCCCCTGATACCTTTATCCCCATCGCCGAAGAAACCGGCCTGATCATCCCCATCGGAACGTGGGTACTCCAGACCGCCTGCGCCCAACTCGCCCTCTGGCATCACCGCAGTCCTAGCCTGAAAATCAGCGTCAACCTCTCCCCCAAACAACTACAAGAATCGATCCTCATGCAGCAAATTACCCAGGTTCTCGCCCAAACCGGTATTCAGGGCCAACACCTCACCCTCGAAATCACCGAAAGTATGGTGGCCCAAAATATTGACGCGACCGGTGAGTTACTGACCCGAATTCGATCACTGGGGGTTCAAATTAGTATTGACGACTTTGGCACGGGCTATTCTTCCCTGAGTTATCTGTATCAACTCCCCATTGATTTTCTGAAAATTGATCGCACCTTTGTCCAGCATGTGCGTCTCGGTACGAAAAACCAGAGTATCGCTGAGTCGATCGTCGCCCTGAGTAATGTGCTCGAACTCCATGCGATCGCGGAAGGCATCGAAACCCAAGAACAATTAACCTGGCTGCAACACCTCAACTGCGAAATGGGCCAAGGCTATCTGTTCTCACAACCCATTCCCGTCCATCAAGCCACCGCCCTCCTCCCCTAGTTGACCTCGCCTGCGTTTAATCTCCCTCCCTCTCTGTCAAGGCAGCGGGTTAGAGCAAGGCAGCGGGTTAGAGCAAGGCAGCGATTTAGATCAAGACAGTGGGTTAGATCAAGGCAGCGATTTAGTCAAGGCAGCGATTTAGTCAAGGCAGCGATTTAGTCAAGGCAGCGATTTAGTCAAGGCAGCGATTTAGATCAAGGCAGCGATTTAGATCAAGACAGTGGGTTAGATCAAGGCAGCGGGTTAGAGCAAGGCAGCGATTTAGTCAAGGCAGCGATTTAGTCAAGGCAGCGAGCTAGAAGCTCGCACTACAGAGGATTCCAGGCAGGGTAGTGTGAGCCGCTGGCTTACTCATACCCCTTCCAGATTCGTAACTTGGGTTATGTATAAACAGTAGTTCCCTAACACCGGCCCCCGGCCTTATCCTTGGGCTTCGAGTTTGGCGAGGCGGCTTTTCAGGTCTTGGTTATCTTTTTTGAGTTGATCGAGTTCGTTGCGCAATTGCTTGACGGCTTGATCGGAACCGAGGTTTTTTTGCACCCGTTTAACGGCTTCTTCGGCCATGCGCCGGACGCGACCATCGGGGGTTTGGTCGGCGAGGGACTGGAGGATCGCGATCGCCCGCTGGGTTTGCATTTGTCCGAGGGCACTACTCACCGCCACTTGGGTTAAAAAGAAGGGTTCAGCGGCGATCGCTTCTAACTGTTGGGCAATCCATTCCACCTGATCGGGGGTTTGCCCCGTGGACACCGCCCCCAAGGCCCGAATCGCCGCCAAGCGCAGGGCTTGGGGCGTGCCTGGGATCGTGTACTCGCTGATCAACGCCACCGCTGCCGGGGAGGTTTTCAACCGACTCAAGCCGCCGATCGCCCCCGATCGCACCACTTCATTCCAGCCGCCGCGCTGGGCGAGCACCTCCCGATAGAGGGTGAGGACTTCGTCTTGTTTAGCCTGGAGCACCCCGGTCACCATGCCGCCCAAGGTGCGCAGGGCTGCCGCTTCGGTGTAGTAGCTGGCATCGCCTTGTTTGGCGATCGCCAGCACCCGCTCATAACTGGGCAAGGTTGTAAACTTACCCAAACTTTCCACCACCGCCCGACGCACCCGCGCATCGGGATCGGCCAACCCTGCCATCAGAGCTTCCATCGCCTGATTGAGCTTGATTTTGCTCAACTGTCGCGCCACTTCAACGCGCACACCCCAAAAGCGATCATTTAATAGGGCTTCTTTGAGGGTGGCGATCGCATCGAGACCGCCTTTTTTCGCGAGGGCGATCGCTGCATAGATCCGCGCCACCGGGTCGGGGTCATACTTCAACTGCTGTTTCAATTCCGCCGGGGGATAGTCCAGCACCACAGTTTTGAGGAACGAATTGCAGACATCAAAACAGAAGAATTTTGGGCGCTGGGGCAGGGGAAAATAGAAACTCTGTTCCGGTTGATTGAGCCGCAGCGTGAAGGATTGATAACTGACATGACCCACCTCATCCACCTCTGCAAAGGCGATGGGAATGTTGAGATCAAATAACTCGCGATCGCTGCCGGTGGAATCACTTTTAGCCTGGGTTTGTTTCACGGTAATTTTGGCCAATTTATGGTCCGCATCCCAGCCATAACTCACTTTAAAATCCGGGTGACCACCTCGGAAAACATATTGATCAAACAAAAACGCAAGGTTTCGCCCCGTCGCCTGTTCGATCGCCCGCAGCAGATCGATGGTTTCAACGGTTTGATGGGCGTTGGTGTTGATGAAGGTATGAATGGCTTTGGCGAAGAGTTCTTCTCCTAAGATGCCGCGAATCATGTGATAAACACAGGCCCCTTTTTCATAGAGGTGGCGATCGTACAGTTCGATCGCTTCGCGGTAAATATTCGTCACCATCGGGCGACGATAACGGGAACTATCTTCGCTGAGATAACTGCGGGCTTCATTGAGGAGGTAATAGGCTCCATCTTCGGGGCCGTATTCATGCTCTGTCCACAACACTTCGGAATAGGAAGCCGCCCCTTCTTTAATCCAGGCATGAGACCAATGCTTAATCACCACCAAATCCCCAAACCATTGGTGGGCGAGTTCATGGACGACTAAGCTTTCGGTGCGATCGTTGTCAATGGCGGCCCGTTGATCTAAGAGGCAGCGATCGGTGAGTAGTGTTGTGGAGGTGTTTTCCATGCCGCCAAAAATAAAGTCCGCAACGCAGACTTGGGCATATTTCGGGTAGGCGTAGGTGTAGCCGTATTGCGCACTCAAAAACTCCATCATCCGGGGCGTTTTTCCCATACTGAGGCGGGCGGCTTCTTCTTGGCCTTTTTCCACGTAGTAGGTGACAGGAATGCCGTTCCATTCGTCGGTTAATTCCGCGAAGTCTCCCACGGCGAGGGTCATCAAGTAGGTGGGATGAACTTGGGTTTGCTGCCAGTGATAAACGGTGTGATTGCCGACGGTTTCGGTGTGGATCAGTTCGCCGTTGGAGATGGCGCGGTAGGGCTGGGGGACTTGGACGCGGATTTCGGAGGTGGCGAGTTGGCCGGGATAGTCGAAGCAGGGGAACCAGTAGCGGGAGTCTTCATCTTCGCCTTGGGTCCAGACTTGGGTGGGTTTGTCGGGGTAATGTTCGTCGGGTTGGATGAAGTAGAGACCGCGTTGGGGATGGTCGGCGCGGTAGTGGATAACAAGGTCGAAGGGGTCGGTGCGGGTGGGTTGGAGGAGTTGAATTTGGAGGTGTTCGCCGTCGTAGTCGAAGGGTTGGGCGATCGCTCCAATGTGCACCGTATCAATCACCAGAGCCACCGCATCGAGGCTGAGGGTGTGAATGCCGCTATGGACGGGGCGGATTGTGATCGTGCAAGTGCCGCTAAAGCGTTGCTGGGGGAAGTCCAGCAGTAAATCGAGGGCAATATGTTCTACTTGACCGGGGCGATCGGGGTTGTAGTGGGGTTTCGCGCCGGGTAACTCGAAGGATTTTTTGCGATCGCCTTCATCATCAAAATAGAAATACTGCATCGTTCGGTTGGGCTGCATAGACGTTTAGAGTATTTTAACGTCCCAGCTTTCAGTGCGATCGTGCCGTATCCGGAATCGTCAATCGGAGACTGAACGCCGTCGAGGTCTGGGTATCCTGAACGTGGCCGCCCTTCGACTCCGCTCAGTGCTTGCAATCTCACTTTTGGGTCATTAAACCCCCCAAAACAAACCAACGATCACCACAAGGGCGATCGCTGGGTGCAACGTCGATTCACGTTCAATGATTCACGTTAAATCAACGCTGGCAGTGTGGGGGAGGACACTAGGATTTTTGCTGTTTCCGGCGGCGGGCCATACCGAAGAACCCAGCGCCTAAAAGACCTGCCGCCATGGACATGGGTTCCGGCACACCTTTACCGACAGTGAAATCATCAAAGGCAAATTCATCGCCCTGAATTTGGTTCATCCGGAATTCGACGCGATCGAAGTTCTGCGAGGCATTATCCGCCATAAACCCGAAATAGAACGCTGATCCGTTGGTGCTGCCGTTGGAGCCATTTTTATTTTCGATCGCCAGACTGGAGATAAATTCACCACCCCGATAGAGATCAAGATAGGTGGTGGCTTCGTAGTCCCCTAAATCATAGGCATAGAACCCCAAGGCTCCCACGGCTTTCGTGAAGCTGATTGTGTAGTTTTGCACCGCGTTAGTGAGCCAGAACTGACTGCCAGAAGAGGCGTTGCGCCCTTTTTCCACTTCTCGCTTAATCGAGTCTTTGATGTCTTTGGAGGTGCCAGCGGTTTTGAGCAGGCTTTGATCAACACTTTTGATCATGGATTTGTCACCGCCGCCGCTGAGGGTCGCTGTGCCCAAGTTACCGAAATTGATGTCCATGCCGCCGTTGGTGGGTTGGGTGTGAATGGCATGGCTTTCAAAGTCTTCCGTGGCGAATTGACTTAAGTTGCTGAGAAAGTCGGCTTCGGCGGCTCTGGAATTGACGATGTTGTTGAAGGTTTTGGTGGTGTTGGTGGGGTTGGGATTAATGTCTTCCCCAAAAAAGACAGTGAAGGCATGGGCAGCCGTGGCAGAACCGAGGGTTATTCCGGTAATGGCTGCGAATCCGAGAAGTTGGCTAATGCGTGACATCAACATGACATTGTGGCTCCGTAGTACAAACAAGAATTAAGCGTTGTAGGGATAGTGAATGCTTTATTTGCCCACGATCTAAGCATAAAAACTGGGTGATCCTAAAGGGTGATTCTACGGAGTTTGCGAAGTCTTCACACAATGGGAAGACTTCTTTAGCAGAGGTTGATTAAACCCTAGCTGATCTGAATCGCCGCTTTTGTTGCGGGGAAGGGGGTCGTGGGGTGAGGGCTTTCCGGGATCTGGCTAATTTTGTCAGTCAACCAGGGTGGTGGGTGGCGGATAGGGTTGTGGTGATGGTGGGTTCATTCCTTCTCGCAGGCTCGGTGATTCTCAACCTAAGGTTCTGGGTTGGGGGGTAGGTCTTCGGGTTGGGATTGTTGCTGTTGTTCGGCGGTGCGCATGCGTTGGGCTTGGGCGGCGAGTTCGCGGAATTGTTGTTGCCAATAGTCGTTTTGGATCGTGCCTTGTTGATCCACGGTCTCTAAAATTTGCTCCCAATTTCCGGCATCGAGGTCGGTTTTGAGTTGGCGGTATTGGGCTTCGAGGTCGCGCCATTGTTCGAGACTGGCTTGGGCATCTTGGTAGAGGGGGCTGCTGGTGGCCATGTCTTGGACTTGTTCGAGGGCGGCATCAAAGTTGCCATCTTCGAGGCTGCGCAGGGCGAGATCGAGTAAGAGGCGATCGCTCACCGCCAAGGGTGAAGCTGTGGGCGATGGCTCAGGCGTTGAGGGAGTGGGTGTCGCCTTCAGATCAGCCCCACCATCGCAGCGGAGATAGTCGCCATGCACCCAGCCTTTAGGGTCTTTGATTTCGCGCCAAGCACCGTCGGTTTTGCCGGTTAAGACGACTTCGGTGTTGAGGCCAATGCCGGCGAGGACTTCGCTTTCGGTGGTGGGCGATTCTCGCACGCGCAGGGCTGAGGTGGAACGCACGTTAATCACGGCGCATCGCTCCGCATCGCCATCCATCCAATCCCCCACATTACTAAACAAACTGGGCACTGTTTTAGGGAGCGATCGCAAGCCCACCACGGCCCCAACCCCCATGGACACCAACACAAAGGCCCCAATCAATGCACCGCGTCCCCAGCCACCCTGCTGAGGCATGACGGTCACGGGTGAGGGAGCCGGGGCCACAGTCGCAGGGGGTAGGGTGGGATGCACCGGAGCCACGGCATAGGTGGCGGCGACGGAGAGGGGCGAGGGCTGCGGTGTGAGGGGGGCGGGAGTTGCCACGGCCGGGGGTGGGGAGAAGGACGGCGCAACGACGGGAACGGGGGTGACTGGGGGCAATACGGCGAGAACTTCCGCTGCGGTTTGGTAGCGATCGCGCCAATAATACTTTGTCATTTTCGTCAGGATTGCCGCCAGTTCCCCACTGCAATGGTGCTGATTCCAGGCGATTTCGTTGGTGTCGTGATCGTAGGTGAAGTGGATCGGGGCAACACCTGCGATCGCCTGGATCGCAATCACCCCCAGCCCATAGATATCGCTGCAAAAATAGGGGCGGCCCTGGGCTTGCTCGCTGGCCATGTAGCCCGGTGTGCCGATGGCGATGGTTTGGGCAGCTAGTTGACTGGGGAAAAACGTACTTTGGAGTTGAATCTGTTTCACCGCGCCAAAATCCACCAAGACGAGGCGGCGATCGCTGCGTTGGCGCAAAATATTATCCGGCTTAATATCCCGATGGACGACCCCTTGGCTGTGGACAAACTCCAACACCGTCAAGCCATCCCGCAGCAAATGCCACACGTCCGCTTCCGGCCAAGGTTGCCCCTCGCTCAACTCCCCCGTAATCGGCAGCCCATCAACATAGTCCTGCACCAGGTAAAATTCCTGGCCCTCTTCAAAATAGGCCAGCAGGCGCGGAATCTGGTCATGGTTGCCCAACTGTTCGAGGGTTTCCGCTTCCCGCTGGAAGAGGCGGCGGGCGGTGGGGAGCACTTGGGGGTCACTGGTGGCGGGGCGGAGGTGTTTGACGACGCAGAGGGGTTGCCCCGGACGACGGAGATCGTGGGCTAGGTAGGTTTGGCCGAAGCCTCCTGCACCGAGCGCTTGCTTGACTTGATAGCGACCATCCAAAACTTGACCCAGCATGACCTTCATCACCACATAAACCTTTCCCTATGGTAGCCCCGCCCTGGATCGGGTTGAAAGGCGATCGCCCCCGCACCTAATTGGCACAAGCTCGGCTCCCTAGGGCACAATCCCATTGGGGAGGGTGAGAATATGGCGGGCAATTTCCCCCGGATAGGTGATCCAGAGATCTTCGGAACGGGCGGCGCGTTCGGCGATGTGGTTGAGGGCGCGGCGGAGATGGCGGAGGCGGAAGGGCTGGCCGACAATGTAGGGGTGCAGCGCGATCCCCATCACGAGGGGTTGATGTTGAGCTTGGCCCTGCATTTCGGCAAATTGATCGACGATCATGTCGGCGAAGTCTGTGGCGCTGGTGTTGCGGACGGCGATCGCTGGAATATCATTCACTTCCTGGGGGTAGGGAATCGACAAAATCCGCCCCGCTCGCGTTTGAAACCAGATCGGCTGATCATCGCAACACCAATCCAGCATATAGGTGTAACCGGCTTCCTGGAGCAAGTCCGGGGTGATGCGGCTCTGGGCGATCCACGGCCCCAGCCAGCCGCGCGGCCGTGCGCCTTCGTGTTGCGTGATTGTGTTGGTGGTTTCGATAATTAGGCGCTGTTCCCCGTCCTCGTTGAGGGTGCTTTGGCGTTCGGAGTTGGTGCGACCGTGGGCGACAATTTCATCGCCGCGATCGCGAAACGCCCGCATCACCGCCGGGCAATAGTCATACAATTCCGAATTCACCAACACCGCCACAGGTAGGGACAACTCCTCAAACAGTTCCAACAACCGCCACACCCCGACCCGGTTGCCGTAATCCCGCCAGGCATAATTCAGCACATCCGGCTCTGGCCCGCCCGGCGCGAGGCTTGCCCCTAACCCTTCCCCAAAGGCAAAATGCTCCAAGTTAAGGGCGATATAAACCGCTAATTTGCGCTGTTTGGGCCAGGTATAGTGGGGGCGATCGTGAATGGATGAATAGGAATAACGATGATGGCTCGGTAGCATTGCCCCGTGATGATGTGATGATGGAACGAAATTATTTGAGTTTTTGTTTAATGAATTGCACGAGCTGGCTCATTTGTTTTTTGAGCGTGGCAATTTCTTTATCCATTTGAGCCACTTTTTTCTGAAGGGCTTGCACATCGGCAGATCCTCCCCCGGCAGCAGGAGCGGGGGCGGCAGCAGCCGGAGCCGGGGCAGGAGTTCCCATTGCTTTTTTCTTGGCGGTGGCTTTTTGCATTGCCTCCTTGAGGGCCTTGACCAATTGAGTTTTTTCAAATGGTTTTTCCACAAAGGCAAAAAACTCAAAGGGTTCTGGCAGTTTTTCGGTGACTTCTTCTTTGCGTCCCGACATCAACATCAATGGAATGGTCGCCAGGTGTGGATCTTTCTGGATTTCCTGATAGACTTCCCAACCACTCTTTTTCGGCAGCAAGAAATCCAACATAATCAATGTTGGTGATTCTGCTCGGAGTAATTTCAGCCCTTCGACCCCATCTTTGGCTTCGATCACTTCGACATTACCGACCGGCAGCATATCTTTTACCATGCGTCGGATCACCCGACTGTCATCAATTACAAGAATTTTCTGACTAGCCACAACTGACTCCTTCTGAGGGGGCGAATTCAAGAACTGATACTACATTAGTCTAGGTTTCCCACAAAGGGCAATTTTATGTGATGAACGAGAAAAGCTCTGGGTTTCTTGGCCAGATTTGGGGTTGGGGTGGGGTGAAGTAACCGGAAGATCCTGTGCTAGTGGACTGTCTAGCCTCAGATGGCAAGTAACTGGAAGACTGAGCGAAGTCGAAGTCTGGTGCTCCGGGGTTCGACTCCGCTCACCCCTCTGGATAACAACTCACCTTTTTAAGCTAGATAAGACACTAGTGGACTGACACGTCTTCCTTGGTGATCGTTTGTAATCCATGAAACCCTTGCCCGGTGGGCAGTGCCCACCCTACACGAGATTTCTCTATCGAGGGCTGAGGGTCGTTGTTCGCGTCGCGTTGACTGAGGAGATAGCCCGGCTGCTTACCCTATCCCTAACGGGAGGCTTATCCTGCGACAAGATCAGGGTGCGCTGGACGGATTCCGGTTTGCCTTGTTTTGTGTTTATTGAGGTGCTTGATTGGGAGGTGGCGCGATCGCACCCCCATTTTCCCGCCCACGGCCCTACAGAACCCGTTAAAATGCAAGCGACCCTAATCCTGCCCTATTTCTCGCAACGCCTGTGGTACAGCATCGCCCTGAACTTGTGTCCCTCCCTGCTTGGCTCCGCCGCCCGATTGGTAAGGCCAGTGAACTTTCGACCGTGCAGCGCATCATTAAGCAGCGCAATATTCACACCATTTGCGAGGAGGGTCGCTGTCCAAATCGGGGGGAATGCTACGCCCAACAGACGGCGACGTTTTTATTGATGGGGCCGGTCTGTACGCGCAGTTGTGCCTTTTGTCAGGTGGATAAAGGCCATGCGCCGCTGCCCCTTGACCCCCAGGAACCGGCGAAGGTGGCCGAAGCGGTGCAGCACCTCAAGCTGCGCTATGTGGTGTTGACGGCGGTGGCGCGGGATGATTTGCCGGATGGGGGGGCGGGGGTGTTCGTGGCGACGATCGCTGCGATTCGGGCCGCGAATCCACAGACGCAAATTGAGGTGTTGACTCCGGATTTTTGGAGTGGACAGGGCTATGAACAGGCGCAGCGCGATCGCATCGCTCAAGTGGTGGCGACGCAACCGGCCTGTTACAACCACAATTTAGAGACGGTGGCGCGGTTGCAGGGGCCCGTACGACGGGGGGCGAAGTATGGGCGATCGCTCGCCGTCCTCAAGACCGTGAAGGAACTTGACCCAGCGATCGCCACTAAATCCGGGTTGATGTTGGGTTTGGGGGAAACGGAGGCGGAGATTGGGCAAGCCTTGGCAGACTTGCGGGCGGTGGGGTGCGATCGCCTCACCTTGGGGCAATATTTGCGGCCCTCGTTGGCGCATTTGCCTGTGGTGAAATATTGGACACCGGCTGAATTTGACGCATGGGGGGAGCGGGCGCGATCGCTGGGCTTTAGCCATGTGCGATCGGGGCCGTTGGTGCGCAGTTCCTACCATGCGGGGGAAGCGGGCTAGGTGAGGGCCTCGGTTCACCCAAAGCCAGGGAGATTCGGGAATTCGGCCCAGTAAAATCCGCACAATGGGCGGGAGCATCCTAAACAGAATTGATTACACTGAAGGGTTAGATGACCTTTGAGGCGAAAGAGAATGAAACCCACGAGATTTTTTGTCACAATCTTAGCGTTGGGTGTGTTGGGAAGCAGTGGTGTTGCCCTTGCTCAGGACACCGACTATGAAGTATTGGCGGAACAATGTCGCACCGTTCCAGGGGAAGAGGGACTCGCAGCCTGTGACCAAGCGATCGCCCTGGAGGATGGTGATCCGGCGCTCTGGCTGAATCGAGGCGTGAAATATGACCGCGACCTGAACCAACGCAACGAGGCGATCGCCTCCTACCTCAGTGCCATCGAGCGTGATCCGGATAATGACTATTCCCTCGCCTGGTACAACACCTGCGCCGTCCTCCTCAAATTTGCCAATATTCCCAACAGTATTGACCCGGATGTCTTAGTCCCCATTTTGATCGATTTGGAGGTGATCGAGGCTGAAACGGAAAACCCAGGCCCCCTCGCCACGAGTAGCAGCACCCTTTACGAAGCTGTGGTGGAAAGTTGCGATCGCGCCCTGACGGGGGATGAAAACTGGGGCACTGCCACACCGGCTCGGGCCTGGAATAACTTGGGGTATGCCCAGGATGAATTGGGCGATTACGAGGCGGCCTTAGCGGCCTATGATAATGCGATCGCAGACGATCCATCCCATGTCGGCGCGTTCAACAACAAAGGCATCACCCTCGAAAACCTCGATCGCCACGCCGATGCCCTCGCTGCCTACGAAGCCGCCCTCGACCTCGACCCCAACTATGACCTCGCCCGCCGCAATCGGGCCCGACTCCTACAACAACACCCTGAATTACAACTTGAAACCCCTGATGCTCAGGCCGAAACCTCCCCCGCTGAATAAGCCCCCTGCCGCCACTGGCCGCCACTGCTCCGCTCGGTGAGAACCAACGGGAATTGTGGCGTGGACGTTCAGAAAGCGTGTTAAAATTTATCTCAATTCTTAAATAAGCTGTATTGGAAGGGATTTATCAATGATTGCAGCCTCGCTATTGGCAGAATTGCCCGAAGCCTATCAAATTTTCGATCCCCTAGTGGATGTCCTCCCGGTTATTCCGTTGCTCTTTTTGGCTCTTGCCTTTGTGTGGCAAGCGTCCGTTGGCTTCAAATAAACAGGGACGACCTCAACTACTTAGGGTCACAGTTCAAAGTGGTCACGTTTAACAGTTTGGGTTTTAAACATAACACCAGGTTAAAACTGAAAAAATAGCGCCCCCCATGGGTGTTATTTTTTTGCCTGTTCTATTACCGATAATTACTCTTATCGGAATTAGGAAAAGCACGTATTTTCATGGGTTTGAGGGATGATATAGCGATCCCAAGTCAATCGGAGATCTTGTCTCCTCATCCACAAGGGGCTTAAGCCCCTTGCCTATTCATGAATCAAATAGGATTGATTGCTATCGGTCACATTCCCATCACCCTCTATATCAATGGAGCACCGCTTACGACGATCGCACCGCTGGGAGTGCGTTGGCGTGCTCACGTCGCCACCCATCGCGCCAATAGGCTAAACCGCTATAAAGCTGAAACGCCTGATCCCATAAGCTAGGGCGACGACGCTCTAGATCAATCCGCGACGGCAGCCGGTTCAAGGTTTCACGAAAATCGATCGCACTGTCGGCAAAGGTGGCAAAGTCCGACCAGAGGACACCGCTAGGCAATTGGTGAGTGAGAAAGTCCATCAAGAGTTCCCAGTTTTGGCTGACGGTTTCGCCGGCATTGCCTGGGGTGGGGGTGAGGGTGATGCCGTTGAGGAATTGGTAGTGATGTTCACTGAGGCGCAGAATACAGTTGCGTTGGGGGAGATGGAGGTCACAGAACCAGAGATAGTCTTGGGTTTGGGTTTTGCGGATGAGTTGATTTTTGGCATCGAAGCTGACGACGGATTCAAACAGCGGGATGCGCCCGATGACTCGCTGCGTCACTTCTGACCATTGAAAGGTGAGGGTTCCGGGTTGCCCGGCCGAGTTGAGGCAGCGCACCGTGGGCCCGTTGTCCCCCGTGCCGAAATATTTAACGGTGAACACATTGAGGTCATTAATGGCAGAAAGGGCGATCGCAAAACAGGGAATCTGAGCCGCATTGAGGGTGGTGGCGTAGTAATTTAATTCTCCCAAGGGCCCGGTGCGATAAAAACGCCAACCCCGACTGGGAAGCTGGAGCCGCGCACTGTAAAGATCCAGTTTCATCACGGTGCTGAAGGTTTTGGCCGCTGCTTTTTTCTGCTCCGCTGGCATGGGTTCAAGAATGAAGACCCCAAGATCATCCCCGCCCGGTGTGGCCAGGGCGGCAGCGATCGCATCCTGACGCGAACGAGCGGCGATCGTTTCAATCCGAGCAATCCCCTGACGGATATAGCGGATCAATTTTGGATTCGTCGTTTGCGGCAACAGTTGTAAATAGAGACGCTCCGCCTCATTCCGTTGCCCCATGCCTTCCTGCACCCGTCCCACATAAAACCGCACCCAAGGGTTTTGGCGATCGGTCTTCAGCAAGGGCTTTAATAATTGGGCAGCCCGTCGATAGTCTTCCTGCTGAATCGCCTCGGCAATTTCGTCTAGCATGGCCCTCGCTCCACATCCATATCAACCCGATTCTGTCTTATTCTTGAGCAACTCTGCACTCCATCTCCCTCGCCATGGCAGTCAAGACGGCACGACACAAGCCTAATTCCAGCACATCTGGGTCTGTTGTCTCTCCCTGTTTTAACAACTCTGTGTTACCAACGGTGGAACTGTTCACAAGCTGTTTACGAAATGTTCACAGGATTTTCACAAGTGTTACCTATGCTATGAAGTGTTAACCTTTTCGCCAGCACCCGTCCAACCCCCCCCAACATTCCCATGACTCAACAGCCCCTTCCCCTCAACACACAAGCTAGCTTCTCCGCAGAAGTGGCTCATGCTGGGTGCGAGCAAAAACAAGGGCTGACCGCTCAACTGCTGCAATACCGCGAACAAAAGTTCACCGGGCGTTTGTCGCTCACCTTGGGCAATGGTGTTGCGTGGCACTTCTACCTCCACTTAGGTCGCCTCGTCTGGATTGGAGGGGGTGAATCTCCGACGCGGCAATGGCGGCGATCGCTCCTCCTCAGCGCCCCCCACCTCACCGCCGCTGACCTCCGAATTCCCAGCAACAGCAGGATTGAAAGTATGGAGTATCACATCCTCGTGATGCTCACCCTCCGCCAAAAAATCGACAGCGACCAAGCCACCGCGATCGTTACCGAAATCACCCACACCGCCTGCTTCGACATGGTGCAAGCGATCGCCCTCCACTCCCTCCAGCACGAAAGCCCCAACTTCACCCTCACCCCCTACCCCAGCATCCGCCCCTCCAGCACCGGCATGCTCCCCCAAGCCGCCATCCTCGACATTGCAACCATCCTTCAGCAAAGCCAAGCCCAATGGCAGCAATGGGTCGCCATCGGCCTCACCCACTATTCCCCGAACCTCGCCCCCCGCATCGTAGACGCAGCACTCCTCGAACAGCAAACCAGCCTCGGCATCTACCAACAACTCACCCGCTTAATCAACGGCCAACGCAGCCTCCGCGACATTGCCGCCCTCAAACACCAGTCCGTCCTCACCATCACCCGTACCCTCGTCCCCTTCATCGACGGTCATCTCCTCACCCTCGCACCCCCCAAGCCCCCCACGCAACCCCTCACCCCGCCGCCTGCCCACCCCCACCCCACCCAACCCCAAAATCAACCCCTAATCGCCTGCATCGACGATGATCCCCGCGTCCAAGCCCGCCTCAACAAAATCCTCACCGCTGCTGGTTATCGTGTCTTGAGCATCACCAACCCGATTGAGGCTCTGCCCCTGCTCCTCCAAACCAAGCCCGATGCTGTTCTGTTGGACTTGATTATGCCCGTTGCGAATGGCTACGAAATCTGCGCTCAAATCCGGCGCGTCCAAGATTTCGCGGCCCTACCCGTGATCATGTTGACCGGCAATGATGGCGTGGTGGATCGGATGCGGGCCAAAATGGTGGGCGCATCGGGTTTCCTCACTAAGTCCACCAGCGTTGCGAAAATCACCGCCGCTCTCCAAACGCACTGTGGTGCGATCGCACCTTAACCGCGCCTCGGTTTGAGCATGCCCCCGCCGCCAGGTTTCCCCGTCGCTCCGGGTCTATGGCGGTGGTTGAAACCGTTAGGACAGGCAAGGGGCTGAGGAGCGTTAACTATTCTTTAACCCCTAGCACCTCCTACAGCGTTCTATCTGTACCAAACCTCTCCCGGCATCCCCATTAGGGTCGCTAGGAGAGGATGTTAAAAACTGATGAACTGGCCCGATTAACCGAGGTCGCGATCGGTCACAGCCCCTAAATGGCTCGACGAAACGAGCTTGGCATATTTCGCCAACACGCCACGGGTATAGCGGGGGGCGGGGGGTTGCCATTGGGCGCGACGTTCCGCCAGTTCCTGATCAGAAATATTCAGTTGCAAGAGGCGTGCATGGGCATCGATGGTGATCGAATCCCCTTCTTGGACGAGACCGATCGCACCCCCCACCGCTGCTTCGGGGGCCACATGACCCACCACCATGCCGTAAGTGCCGCCGGAAAAGCGCCCATCGGTAATCAACCCGACGGAATCCCCTAAACCTGCGCCGATAATCGCGGAGGTGGGGGCGAGCATTTCCCGCATGCCAGGGCCGCCTTTGGGGCCTTCGTAGCGGACGATAATCACATCCCCGGCTTGGATTTTCCCGGCTAGGATCGCATCGAGGCATTCTTCTTCGGAGTTGAAGACGCGGGCGGGGCCAGTGATTTGGGGGTTTTTAACGCCGCTAATTTTCGCCACTGCGCCATCGGTGGCTAGGTTGCCCTTGAGGATGGCGAGGTGGCCGCTGCGGTACATGGGATTGTCCCAGGGGCGGATCACGTCTTGATCCGGGGAGGGTTCGTCGGGGATGTCGGCGAGGACTTCGGCGACGGTTTGACCGGAAATGGTGAGGGCATCGCCGTGGAGCATGCTGTGGTTGAGGAGCATTTTCATCACTTGGGGGATGCCGCCGGCGGTGTGGAGGTTGGTGGCGACGTAGCGGCCGCTGGGCTTGAGGTCGCAGATCACGGGGACGCGGGCGCGGATTTCTTCAAAGTCATCCAAGGTGAGGTCAACGCCGACGGTGTGGGCGATCGCTAACAAATGCAGCACCGAATTAGTCGAACCCCCCACAGCCATGATCACCGCGATCGCATTTTCAAAGGCCTTGCGGGTGAGAATCTGACTCGGCAGAATTTGATTGCGCACCGCATTCACCAACACCGCCGCCGATTGCGCCGTACTTTCGGCTTTTTCCGCATCCTCTGCCGCCATTGTCGAAGAATAGGGCAAACTCATCCCCATCGCCTCAAAGGCCGAAGACATCGTATTCGCCGTATACATTCCCCCGCAGGAACCCGCCCCCGGACAGGCGTTGCGCTCAATATTCATCAGGGTGTCTTCGTCAATTTTTCCGGCACTATATTGCCCCACCGCCTCGAAGGAACTAACCACGGTAAGATCCTGCCCATCGTAGTGACCGGGCTTAATCGTGCCGCCATAGACAAAAATCGCCGGAATATTCAGCCGCGCCATGGCGATCATCGCTCCCGGCATATTCTTATCACAGCCGCCGATCGCCAACACGCCATCCAAGCTCTGACCATTACACACCGTCTCGATGGAATCGGCGATCACATCCCGCGACACGAGGGAATATTTCATCCCTTCGGTTCCCATGGAAATCCCATCGGAGATCGTGATCGTCCCGAAAATTTGGGGCATGGCTCCGGCGGTTTTTAAGGCCGCTTCTGCCGTATTGGCCAAGTCGCCGATGCCCATATTACAGGGGGTAATCGTGCTGAATCCGTTGGCGACCCCAATGATCGGCTTGGTGAAATCATCATCCCCAAAGCCCACAGCGCGGAGCATGGCACGGTTGGGCGATCGCTGCACGCCCTGGGTCACAACTTGGCTTCTCCGGTTCTCAGACATAACGCTACACTCTCAAACTCAATTCTGTACTTTTGGTCTAGTTCTCACTGTGACATGAAGGGGGAACCGTCCCGCCACACCCTCATTGAGACTTAAGATTTTCCCCAGGGTTGACTACCTTTGCTTTATTTGCATAAAGCGATACCCGATCACCTGATATAACCATAGAGTCGTTTTTGGTCAATAGAGCATGATGCGTGTTTGTAGTTACTTGGGTGTCGTGATTGCTGTTGTGGGTTTAAGTGACGGTGCGATCGCCCAGATTCAACCCGACAACACCTTAGCAACAGAAGGCTCTATTCTCAACGGTAACGTAATCGAAGGAGGCGCGTTCTGAGGGACGAATCTACTCCATAGCTTCCAAGAATTCAACATCAACACCGCTCAACGCATCGACTTCGCCAACCCCAACCGCATCACAGACATCTTCAGCCGAGTCACCGGCCCAAACCCCTCCCTATTGCCCAATGTATTTAGGGGCAGCGCGGGAGACAATTCAGTGAAACATCGCAGGCTAGATGTTGTGGTGATCATTTACATCAAATTAACGCTAGCTTCCACGCTAACACTGATTTAAATATTTCTGATAACACCCCCCTGATACAAACAATAAAGGGTCTTCACGGTTTAAGGTCATAAAAAAAGCTAATGTTACGAGTTTTCAAGACTTTCAGGAGCCAGATCACCCCAATAATGTAGCAAATCATGCAGTTTTAACCACAAACCGAGAAGAGCCTAAAAGCCTTTATTTTTGCGAAAATAAAGGCTTTTAAACGGTTCAGGTGACATGAGCTTGTCAAACGCTTGATTAGCTGTTGTAACGGGCTTCGAGCCAAGTGCGTAAATCAGATTCTGAATCACCGCAGAAGCGTTTTTGAGTGCGGGGATCGTAGGCGTTGAATTGTTTAACTCCGTTGGCATTTTGACGCACCCAAATACGAGGCTCGTTGGCTTGGGTAAGGTGGTGAATCGTCCAATTGAGGGTGGTTTTAAGGTGTTGCGTGAATTTGGTGGCAAGGTAAAGAGCGATGGAGGATTTACCATAGATCTTTTCAAGTTTTTGTTGTTGGGTGGAGAGGCTGAAGTTGGTCATGGTATGAACCCCCTGTTGTGTAGTATTTTGGGTGAACAATTTCACTGTAACGACTCCCACTTTGAGGGACAACGGATAGAATAGATGTTAATTATCGAAATTATCGATGGTTCCTGTGGACATCCCCCTCAATACTGAAGAAAATGAATGGATTGTCGGTGGGACTTGGTTGACTGACAAAGGTTGATAGCCCTCACCCCCAACCCCTCTCCTAGAGGGCGAGGGGAGCCGATCCCTTTTTCCAGTTCCCTCTCCCCTAGGAAGAGGGCTAGGGTGAGGGCTTGCTGGGATCTGGCTAATTTTGTCAGTCAACCAGCGGTGGGACTCGCTTGTGAGGTTAGACCCTGCGCACGATTTCGATTCCCTCTCTGTCATCTGGGTTTGCTATGCATCCGTTTAATCCCTACAAGATCAAGATTTCGCAGTTGGTGGCGTTTGTGGCGATCGCAGACCATGGCACGTTTAGCGCGGCGGCGTTGGCTTTGGATTTATCCCAATCGACGGTGAGCCATGCGATCGCTGCCCTCGAAGCAGAATTGGGCGTGCAGTTGATCAAGCGCAGTCGCCAAGGGGCACAGCTTACCGTCGTGGGCGATCGCGTCATGAAAGAAGCCCATGCCATCTTGAGACACCTCGACAATATTTCCCAAGAAGCCAACCAAGCGCGGGGTCTACGGGGGGGACAGGTTCACATCGCCGCCTATCGCAGCATGGCCACTCACCTTTTGCCCAGCGCAATTTCGCGACTCCACGACCTCTATCCGACGATTAAAGTCAAAATCACCGAATTCGACGAGTTCTACAACATTGAAAAAGCCCTCCTCAACGGTCAAGCCGACCTCAGCGTTGCAGAATTACCCGAAGGCGATGAGTTTGAAACCTGGGAAATTCTCTGTGATGACTACCTGGCGTTGATGCCGCCGAGCTTCACCGGCCCCACACAACTCACCTGGGCTGATTTGGCCGCCTATCCGCTGATTGTGTCGTCGGTGAATACCTGTTCCCATCGCATCCATAACTGTTTGAAAACCGTTGAAACCTCCCTCAACATTGCCTATGAACTGCGGGAAGATTCGACGATTATCGGGATGGTGCTGCGTAACTTAGGGGCGGCGATTTTGCCCCGGATGGCAGCGGAACCAATTCCCAAGGGGATTAAGGTGTGTAAATTGCCCTGTGTGCTGACTCGGACGATCGGGATTGCGATGCTCAAGGATGCGCTCCATCCTCCGGCAGTCTATGCGTTTCTCGATGCGCTGCGCCAGGCGGGGATGTTTACGTGAGGGGGAAGGCGCGATCGCATCACCTGGCCGTGATGGCCCACACACCCATCGCTCGCAACTGCAAAATACCGCCCGTAGTTTAGCCCAGAGGTTGGGGCGCGATCGCGAGTAATGGCTCGATGCAAAAACCGTAACGAGCACACCCGAACCCAAAAATCGTCGGGGCACAACTCCACCGCCTGGAGGGTTCGACCCTAGGGGGCTAAGCCGTAACTAACGATGCCAAGGGGTCGGGAATGGCTGCGCTGGGTGCTTCAAATTCCCCAGTGAGGACAAATTCTAGGCGTAATTTGAGCCAGGTGATAAATTGTTTGTTTGTGGAAACGATCGCAACAGCGGGTTTGGGACATTGGGCATTGGCGGCAACGAGTTCAGGGGCTTCGAGGAAAGCCGGCTGCTTGACAAGCCAAAAGTCAATCTCTTTCTGTTGTTCCCCGTAGTGGCGGGTGCGTTCTTTGAGCACTTCTTCGAGGGGTTCTTCTTCGAGTAAAAATTTCTGACTGGCAGCCACGTAATAATAAGTCGTCATAATTAGTTACAAATTCTCCGTATTCCATTGTTGTGGGTCGTGACAGGGTTTAGGGGCGATCGTTCACAATTCTCCACGCATGGCTTTTTTCATGTCCTGCACGGCTCGCTCCATCCCAATCAGGGAGGCGCGGCTGATGATGGTGTGGCCGATGTTGAGTTCTTCCATGTGGGGAATGGAAGCCACGGGATAGACATTGCGATAGGTCAGGCCGTGACCGGCATTGATGCGGAGGCCAAGGCTGCGGGCGAGTTCTGCGCCTTGGGTGAGGATGGCCAATTCGCGATCGCTCTCCTCCTCACCCAAGGCGTTGGCATAGGTTCCGGTGTGAAGTTCGATAAACTGGGCTTGGGTTTTGGCGGCGGCGGCGATTTGATCTTGGTCGGCATCAATGAACCAACTGACGGGAATGCCCGCCGATTGGAGGCGATCGCACACCTGACAGTAGCGATCGAGGTCACCGAGTAAATTCAGCCCGCCCTCAGTGGTCACCTCTTCGCGCTTCTCCGGCACTAGGGTCGCGTAGTCCGGCTTCACCTCTAGAGCAATCTGCACCATTTCATCCGTCGCCGCCATTTCCAAATTCAAATGGGTTTGCACCGTTTCCCGCAAGAGGCGAATATCACGATCCTGGATATGGCGACGATCTTCGCGCAGATGGGCCGTAATACCATCCGCTCCGGCGAGTTCTGCTAAAAAGGCAGCGGCAACCGGCTCCGGCTCAATGGTGCGGCGAGCTTGGCGAATCGTGGCAATGTGGTCAATATTAACGCCGAGAGTTAACACAAGACAGAATTTCTAACACAATAAGTCTTGTATATTACACCGAAAAACCACGGGATTGTGAAACCACACAGACCGGCTTGTCTGACCATTGCGCACAGTGTACCGTCCGAACCGTACAACGAGCGAGCGCACCCGCTGACCTCAAAAGGCTAAGGGGTGCGATTAAGACCAGAAAATAAATTAAGCGGTTCTCACTTGTTCAGCGGATAACAGCGATCGCTCCCGATGAGGGTGATCGTTAAGCGCCGAGGTCGTGGAATTGACCGATGGCCCGGAATTTTTGATAGCGGGCTTCGCGGCGTTCAGCCGGGGTGAGACTGAGTAAGACTTCGAGGTTCTTCAGGAGGCTGGCTTTCAACCCCTGAGCCGCGCCGATGGGGTCAGAATGCGCACCACTCGACGGTTCGGGGAGGATTTCATCGAGAATGCCCAGGTTTTTGAGATCCCAGGCGGTGATTTTTAATGCTGCTGCGGCTTGGGGGGCTTTGGCGGCATCTTTCCAGAGAATGGCGGCGCAGGCTTCGGGGGTGGCGACGGTGTAAACGGCATGCTCGAACATGAGGATGCGATCGCCCACGCCAATCCCCAACGCGCCCCCCGATCCGCCTTCGCCGATCACAGTACAGAGAATCGGCACATCAAAACTAAACATTTCCCGCAGGTTATAGGCGATCGCTTCCCCCTGGCCGCGTTTTTCCGCCTCAACCCCCGCCCAAGCCCCCGGCGTATCAATAAAGGTCAAAATCGGCATCCCAAACCGATTCGCATGCTCCATCAACCGCAAGGCCTTCCGGTAGCCCCCCGGTGATGCCATGCCAAAATTACGCAGGACATTATCTTTGGTATCCCGGCCCTTTTGATGGCCGAGCATCACCACCGGCATCCCGCCCAAACGAGCCACCCCACCCACCAACGCCGGGTCATCATTGCCACTGCGATCGCCATGGAGTTCAAGCCACTCATCACACATCGCCTGAATATAGTCCAACGTCGAAGGACGACGCGGATGCCGCGCCAACTGAAGCCGCTGAGCCGGAGTCAAACTACTAAAAATTTCTTGGCGCAACTGGTCTGCTTTCGCCTCCAACTCCCGGATTTGCTCAGACACATCGACGTTATTTTCACGGGCAAGTTCACGAATCTGCTCAATCCGCGACTCTAACTCGCAGAGCGGCTTCTCAAACGTAAGCAGAAACGGACGGTTTTTAGTGGCACTCATAGGGACAGGTTAAGGGTAAAACAAACCAGTGGGGGGCTAAACAGTCAGCAGCGGCTGGAAACCATGCTTCACCGATGCCGCTCCAATTTGCTCCATTTTTTCCACCGTAATCTGATTCCGGCCCCAAGAAAAATTCGTGTGCCATTGTTCAAACTCCAGCAGCATCGCCTCGGCAAAACAGGCAAAAAATTGCCGTCCGGGCACATCCATCTCAACAATTTCCATGATTTTCCAATCAATATCCAAACTATGCTCCACAATTCCGCCCTTAAGCACAGAAACGCCCTCTTGAGCCAGCTTGGTATCAAGATTTTTCGGATAGCCCCCGTCAATCAAAAGACAAGGGTTTTTCAACGGAATCGCGCTGATATCCACACCCTGGGGCATACTCGCCACCCAAACCACAATATCCGCTAGGGGTAACGCCTCTTCTAGGCCGAGAATCTTGCCGCGCCCCAATTCCGTTTGCAGGTTGTTGAGTCGCTCTTGATTGCGGGCAATCAGCAGGAGATCTTGGACATCCGTTTTGCGATCGAGCCAGCGACAAACCGCGCTGCCAATGTCCCCCGTAGCACCGCACACCGCCACAGTTGCCTCGGAGAGCTTGATCCCCAGTGTGGCGGCATATTGTTCCACTTGGCGACAGATGATGTAGGCAGTGTGGGTGTTGCCGGTGGTGAAGCGACTAAAGTCGAGTTCGACGTTGCGCACCTGTTTATTGGCGCTCAAATTAAAATTTTCAAAAATAATCGAGGAAAATCCACCGAGGGCAGTGATGTCGAGGTGTTCTTTTTGAGCACAGGCCATCGCGTTGAGGATTTTCCGAATCGCGGTCTTGATCCGTCGTTGCGACAGCATTTCCGGCAGGAAAAAGGATTCAACGTATTTGCCTTCAATTTTTTGTCCGGTCGCACTGGTGACGGTAATGTGATCGACAACTTGAGGCGGAGCAGCACACCAAAGGTCTAGCCCTTGTTCACTCTCTTCGAGATAACCGAGTTCGTGGGCTTTGGCGTGGGCGTGTTCAAGATTGGTAAGGTGACCGATAAGACCAAACATGGGCAGGTTGTTTGAATGGGCCCGTGAGATTCAGCGAGCGATGAATTTACTTGGCATACTCCCCTGCCTCAAGGCGAGAGGATTCTAAGCTCAAACAGCGATCGCAGGCATAGCCTGTCTAACATCGCCTCACTTAACGGACAATGCCCTGCCCGTACGTAAAGAAAAAGTAAAGACTTTTAACGATAGTACCAAAAACGGGGACTGAGGATAGGGAACGGTTGGAATTTTCGCAGGATTCAGTCAGAGAAGATAAAGGCAGTGACTAGTCTTAGCGGCTAGTCACTGCCTTTATGCTGAACTTGAATGGGGGTTAGGCGGCGGTGAGTCCGTAGGAGGACATTCTCATGATTTCACGGGTGTTAAAACCAATGTTGCCGAGGGCATCACCGTAGCTCACCATAAAGTCTTCGACGAGGGCCGCTTTTTCCATCCCTAAAGTGGCGGCATCTTCCTCGACTGCGTTGAGCATTTGCCAAACGATGGGGAGGTTTTCTTTGTTGGCAGCTTCGAGGGCGGTTTTGGATGCCTCGAAATGCTCGTTGAGCCAGACTTCGCCGAAGTTGAGGTGTTTGTACTCATCTTTGACGACACCTTCGGTGATTTTGCGGGCGAATTCGTCAGCGACGGGGATGTAGATGTTGTAGGCGGCGATCGCAAAGGCTTCGATGATCAAGGATTGGATCACGAAGCAGGCGACAACATTGCCTTCCGCATGGGCGGTTTTGAAGTTGCCATGGAGGCGAGCAAAGTACTCTTTGGCAAACTCCATGTCCGGGGTCACGGTGAGATTGCGGCCACAGGATTGGAACCCTTTCATGTGGCGTTTTTCCATTTTCGCCAAGGTGGTCAACTCGTCTTTGTGATCGGGGAGTAGTTCACCCATCGCAATATAGTTGTTGTAGGCTTCTTGTTCGCCCTCAATCACGATCGCATTAATGCGGCTATATGCGTCTTTGTACGTTTCACTCGTAAAGTCTAGTTCAGGGCGGACTGCAAGTTCCTGCATCAGTGGGTTGTCTCCTAATTGATTTTACGTTCATCCCAATCCTAACGCTTGGCTAGACTGGGAACAATTGCGGCCTAAAGACTAAGGTTAAAGCAAACATCGCTCTAACGATTAGAGTTTTCTTCTAATAGGTATATGGTAACGATTTTACTTTAACAATCATATTGTTGCTTAACTGCAAATAACTTATCTAAAACAGGACTTCGACAGAAAATACTTATCATTTTAAGGGAAATCGATAGATGGTATGGCATCACACAGATTTTCGTCCGGGTTGATAGTAGGGGGGAAATACGTTAGATGTCTTGCTCAATTGCCATTTCAGACGAAAGGGATGGGCGAGAGCTTTGGTGAGTGGTCAGGGTTTTCAGCCGGAATAGTGGGTTCTGATGGAGATGGGGTTTGATCGATCCGGATGGATGAAATGAGTGTGCTGGGCCGTGGGCGATCGCACTCCCTTCATTCTATCGCTGTTGCGATCGCCCTGCCGCATCCCTCGCCCCCAACCGGGATCATGTTGACCCTTGGCCCTCCTGACTGGCTTCCAATTGGAGCACCACGAGGGTCATATCATCCTTGTAGGTGTCGCCATCCCCGACAAAACGCTGCACCTGATCAAAAAGATGATCCAGGATCGCCTGAGCGTCGTAGCCTTCTTGGCAGGCCCATTCAAAGGCGGTGTTGAAGCGGTCTTCATCAAAGCGGTCGCCTGATTGACTCATCGCATCCGTGAAGCCATCGGTGAAATAGACCACGGTATCCCCCGGCGCGAGTTGGACTTGGGCATCTTCATAGACCGAGTCGATATCAAGGCCGATCAGCATGCCCCAGGTATCCAGCTTGTGGAGCGATCGCGTTCGCGCCTGCCAGAGCAGGGGGGGATGGTGCGCCGCATTGGTATAGGACAGCAGCCGCGTTTGGGGGTTGTATTCGGAATAGAACAGCGTCAGGAAACGATGGGAATTGTCAAGATCCGCGTACATCACCTGATTGAGGTGTTGCACAATTTGCGCCGGACTGTGGCGGTTCAGTACTTCCGCCCGGAGCATTCCCCGCGTCATCGTCATAATTAACCCCGCCGGAACCCCTTTCCCCATCACATCCCCGATCACAATACTCCAGGGCGAAGTCGTCAGCACCGGATCTTCGTGGCTAAATTGGTCGTAGGTGGTGGGAATAAAGTCGTAGTAGTCGCCGCCGACCCGATTCGCAGTTTTACAACTGGCGGCAATATTGACCCCGGCAATGGTGGGGCAGTGATGGGGCAAGAGGTGATCTTGGATTTCTGAGGCAATTTCTAGCTCGCGATCGAGGCGTTCTTTTTGGCGGAGTTCGTTGGTCATTTCTTGGTTAGCGATCGCCACCGCCGTTTGATCCGCCACCAACTGCACCAACTTGCGCCGCGTCGAAGTCCATTGATAACTCGTGTCATCACTGAAAATATAGAGCCGGCCCCGTTCTTGATTTTTCACCAAAATCGGCGTGCCAAACAACTGCACCGTTTGCCCAAAATAGTCTTGCAGCCGTTGATCCAACACCGCCGATTGAAACCCGGCCGCCTGAGCCGCGATCGCATCTTGGTTTTGGTCAAACGTGCGAGTAATCGTTTCCAAGGCCCGCCGAATATCACGGCAGGCATGGCCCTCTTGGCAGTGCAATTGTTCGAGGCGGGGCTTCCCGTCAGGACGCACCAACACCAACGCCCCTCCATCCGCATCGGTCACCCGCGCCGCCATTAACGGCACAATCTCTAAAAACTGATTGAGATTATTAAAACTGCGCAGGGCAAAACCCAAGGAACTGAGGAGGTTTTGAATCCGGTTTTGTTCTCGATACAGCCGCGCTACGAGTTCCTTTAGGGCAGCAACCGCAGTCGCCTCAGGGGTTCGAGTTGAGGCGAGATCTGAATTGGAAGAGGGGGGAAGCGGTGCGGCCATCATTGCTGTTGAGTTGTGCAGGCACAGGGAATTTTAAATCAAACAGAAGCCTCACTGGAGGCTTCATGATCAGCGCAGCTTCAACGCCTATTGGGGGGGGCAGAGGCGAGGTAAGTCGCGCTTACGATCATGAGGTAGTCTCAAAATCAATAGCACACCTCAGCATTTCTGTCAATTTCTTGAGGCAGTATTTTTACTCACTGAGCAGAGCTTCGACAAATTCATAGCTTGAGAAGGGGCGCAGGTCTTCAATCCCTTCCCCAGCCCCAATAAACCGGATGGGTAGGTTCAATTGTTGGGCAACGGCGAGGGCAACGCCCCCCTTGGCGGTGCCGTCCAATTTCGTGAGGACAACACCGCTTAACTGGGCGGATTCCGAAAAGACTTGGGCTTGGCGCAGTCCGTTTTGGCCGAGGGTTGCATCCAGGACGAGGAGGGATTCAATCACGGCGTTGGGGGCTTTTTTGTCGATGATGCGGCGGATTTTGCTGAGTTCCTCCATCAGGTTTTGTTTGTTTTGGAGGCGGCCCGCGGTATCAACGAGCAATAGTTGGGTGTTGCGGGCTTGGGCAGCGGCGATCGCATCATAAACCACCGCCGCCGGATCGGTATTTTTGCCGGGGTTGGCAATCACGGCGGTTTGGGTGCGATCGCCCCACACTTTCACCTGTTCCACGGCGGCGGCTCGGAAGGTGTCCGCAGCGGCAATCAGGCAGGGATAGCCGGACTTTTGGGCCAGGTTAGCCAATTTGCCGATGGTGGTGGTTTTCCCGGCCCCATTGACCCCGGTCATCAGCCAAATATTCAGACAATTATCAACGGGGACAAGGGCGGCATTATGCGGATCGGGGAGGGGTTGATCGAGAATGCTACAGAGAATTTCTTTAAGGTAGGCGATCGCTTCATCCGGCGGTAACGCATCTTCCCGCAGGCGATTTTGCAGGGTTTCAATAATATGATCCGTCGCCACTACCCCCACATCCGCTTGCAGCAAGAGGGCCTCAATTTCCAGGACGGCTTCGTCATTGAGGGGGCCTTGGCCCACCACCGCTTTTAACTGGTTAACCAAGCTGCGCCGCGTCTTACCAAGGCCGTCCCGCAACCGTTTGAGCCAGCTAATTTCTTCAAGATCGATATCTTCGGGGCGGCGACCCTGTTCAGCGAGAATCTTCGCCGACCACATAAAGTCATCGTCAAAGGCCATCGCGGGTTCGGGTTCATCGTCAGCGATCGCCGTTTCCTTCAGACGCTCCAACCCATCAGATTTTTTCATCCACGCCGGTTGGGGCGAACTGGGGGCGGGTTCCGGTTCCGGCGTTGGTTCTGGTGCGATCGGCTCCGCTGGTTCTGGTTCCGGTGCGAGCGTTTCTACGGCGGCGGCCGGTGTGGGTTCAGAGTCCTCGGCGACGGGGTCGGATGCAGACGAATCAGGCTCGGAGCGTGCCGGTTCCGGGTCTGCGGGAGGGGTTGGCTCGTCGGGTTCTGGTTCCGGTTCAACCGTGGCAGTTGGGGCGGGTTCGGATTGCTGACCTTGGATATTTTGATAAGCGGCCTTGGCCCATTGAAGATAGTCAAGCGCAGGATCAGTCTCCTCCGATGTTGGGGCAGGCTCCTCGCTGGGAGTTTCCTTCACCTCCGGCTGGGGTGAGTCTGAAACCGGGTCGTCTTGCTTTTTTTTGCGCTTGAACCAATTAAACACGGGCATTACCTTCTGACGATGTTCATCTCAATTAAAATCGCTACTCTATAGACTAGTATGCCGGAAGCCGCGATCGCACCGGATCAAACCACAGGTTTCCCCCCTTGACAAGCTCGATATCTCCCGGCATGGGATCTTCCCAAAAGCCAAGCGAGCACAACGCGATCGCCATGACACCGCATCATAAAAGTAGAATGCAGCGGCAATGGGTGCAGGGGTTCCGGGCAGTCTGGTAGACTCTGGGAGCTTGCCCGATCGCACCCATTGGCTCAGCCTCATGAACCCTAATGATTAACACTGTCATTCTTTTAACCGCAGACGCAGGATCAGAGGCGATCGCCTCCCACCTTCACACCGCAATTCAGGCGATGAATCCTGAGGTAACCATAACCCACCAGGCCGCCGCCCCAAGGTATCCCGCCGCCCCGCCTGCCACCCTGATTTGTCCCCTTAGCCTTGATCTGCCCGCCGCCGCCCCGCCCGCCTATACCCAATGGCAAGATCTTGCCGCTCAACGCACTTGGGCAACACAGTTAGACTACGCCACCGGGGACGGCGATCTGTGGCTGCCAATTATCTGGACGGCCAAAGGCCCCCTGTATGGCGAAGCAATTGACCCGTCCGACCATGCACCCTATCCCCACCCCCTCAACGATGCCCAACGCCAACCCCTCTACGCCCTCGCCTACCAACTCTTGAGCCATTATCAGGCGATGCCGTCGGTGTATATGCTGGGGTTTCGGGTGGTGGGAGATCTAGAGATTCAGTTTGATCGGGTGATTCCCTTTCCGAATCCGGCGGCGATCGCATCCCTCGGCCGCCAAACCCCTGACCTGTTCACCTGTCATTGGCTCTGCCTCAGTGGGCAACCGATCCGCGATGTGACGGTCTTACCCGCAGCGATCGCTTAAATCTACAAATCCGGGCCGTAGGGGAAATAGTAGAGCACCTGCCCTAACTCATTGCGGAGGATGGTGGTGGTATCGGGGTTATCGAGGCGTTGGGAAACAGCGATCGCATTTTCGTAGAGTTCCCGCGCCTTGGGCCAACGTCGCAACAGCACATGATACTGGGCGTAAAGATGCAACGCCCGTAACTCCCGGCGGGGTTCTTCGGTTTGACGGGCTAAATTAATCCAATCATCCAAAGCCTGGAACGCATTCACCCAGCGTTGGGTGCGTCCGTAGGAATAGGCCAACCCTTCAAAGGCGCGAAATTGGTTATGAATGTCCCCCTCTTCTTCGGCATACCACCGGGCGAGGCGATATTCTGCCAGGGCTTGATCATGGCGATCGAGGGCTTGATAGGCATCCCCCACGTTATTGAGGGTGTAGGCATGGCCGCCAATGTGGGGATACCGTCGCCGCAGGGGCCAGGCGATTTCGTAGGCCGCGATCGCCCCCGTATAGTCCCCCATTTGCGCCTTCGCCAGCCCCAAATTACTCAAGCTCAACCCTTCCCCGGCTTCGCTGCCGATGGTCTGGGCCAACTCGGCGGCAGCGGCGAAACTCTCCGCCGCACTCTGGGGATCGCTGCGGTTGAGGAGCATCGTACCAAGATTATTCAAGGCATACACTTGACGAAACGCATTGCCCACATCCCGCGCTGCCCCCAAACTTTGGCGAAAAGAATATTCCGCCTCGTTGAAATAGCCCAACTGGAGATAGGCAATCCCCAGATGCTCATGCACCACCCCGATCGCGCCGAGATCTTGCAATTCCGTATATTGCACCAAGGCCCCCCGCCACAGTTGCACCGCTTTCGCGAGTTCGCCCGCCTCTGCTGCGGCTTGGGCCAGTTGGAAGAGGCGATTGGCGGCGGCGTGGGCGGGGGTGTTGGGTTGATCAATGGGGGGAATTTCTAACTGTTGGTCGAGAAAGTCGATCCCTTGGGCAAGACTGGGGGACGACAACCCTACGATGGCCCAGAGAGCGATCGCGCCCCCCGGTAGCCAGGGGCACAGTTGCGCAAGTCGAGAAGAGAAAGCCGTCACGATGATCCACCCGTGCGAAATAAAACCAACCTTGAGCCTAATGCCCGACCCCAATATAGCGGAAGCCCGCCGCCTCGGCAGCCTTGCGATCGAGGAAATTCCGACCATCAATAATCACAGGGGTATGCATTAACGCCGCGAGTTTTTGATAGTCCAACGCTGCGAACTGTTGCCAGTCCGTCACCAACACCAAAGCATCACAGCCATCGGCCAAGCGATCGATATCGGTTTCCACCATCACCCCAGACAGGCCTTGACCAATGCCGGTTTGGGACACGATCGGGTCGTAGGCTTTCACCTTCGCGCCGAGGCGGTTGAGTTGTTCGATCAAGTCCAGGGAGGGCGCATCGCGCATATCGTCGGTGTCGGGCTTGAAGGTTAAGCCTAGGAGGCCGACCACTTTCCCTTTCAGGATTTTGAGTTCCTGTTGGAGTTTTTCTAAGGTGATCAACCGTTGGCGTTTGTTGACGCTGACGGCGGACTTTAAGAGTTCGGCATCATAGCCGTAGTCGTCGGCGGTGTGGATCAAGGCGGATACATCTTTCGGGAAACAGGAGCCGCCCCACCCTAAACCGGCTTGGAGAAATTTGGAGCCGATCCGGGAATCGAGGCCGATTCCTTCAGCGACTTGGGTGACATCTGCACCGACGCGATCGCAAATATTCGCGATTTCGTTAATAAAACTAATCTTCGTCGCCAAGAAAGAATTGGCCGCGTATTTGATCATCTCCGCCGAATTGAGATCCGTCGCCACCACCGGCACCGGCGGCAGGGTTTGATCATCGGCAAAGGTGCGGTCTACCAAGGGTTGATAGAGTTCCTTCATCCGATCAATCGCCTGCTGGCTGTTGCTGCCGAGAACGATGCGATCGGGGTTAAAGGTGTCAAACACCGCCGACCCCTCCCGCAAAAATTCCGGGTTACTGACCACATCAAAGGGCGCATCTGCCTCGGATACGGTGCTGTTGCTCTGTTCCGACAGCCCATCGAGGACAATCATCCGCACCCAATCCCCCGACCCGATCGGCACAGTGGATTTATTGACAATCACCTTATAGCCGCCTTTGAGATGTTGGCCGATGCCCTTCGCCACGGCTTCCACGTAGCGGGTATCGCTTTCCCCCGTCGGCAGGGCCGGGGTTCCCACGGCGATAAAGAGCACCTCGCCATGCTCTACGCCATAGCCTAAATCTGAGGTGAATTCTAACCGGCCGGCTTCCATGCAGGATTTCATCAATTCCGACAAGCCCGGCTCATAGATGGGGGATTGACCCGATCGCATCAATTGCACTTTCTGCTCATTGTTATCCACGCAAATCACATGGTGGCCAATCTGCGCCAGGCAAACCCCGGTCACTAACCCTACATACCCTGTTCCAATTACACACACTTGCATGGCTTTCACTTATTCCTATGGCTGTACAACAATTTCAGATCGCGGTGACACGCTTGCACCCCTACGGAGTTTGGAGGCGATCGCGGAAATAGGCGATCGTTTTCGTTAACCCCTCATCCAGAGGAATCGTTGGCTCCCAACCCAACCAATTTTTAGCACGGGTAATGTCCGGTTGCCGCTGTTTTGGATCATCTTGGGGCAACGGTTCAAACACCAGATCCGCATCCGGATTAATCCGCTGTTGAATCGTTTGTGCCAACTCTAAAATCGTATATTCCCCCGGATTGCCAATATTCACCGGCTCTGTACGATCACTCGCCATCAAGCGCAAAAACCCCTCCACCAAATCCGACACATAACAAAAACTCCGGGTTTGCGACCCATCCCCGTACACCGTCAAGGGCTTGCCCTGCAACGCTTGAACAATAAAATTACTCACCACTCGGCCATCATTGGGCAGCATCCGAGGGCCGTAGGTGTTGAAAATTCGCACCACGCGCACCTCTAAACCATGCTCGCGGTGATAATCATAGGTCAAGGTTTCCGCCATCCGTTTCCCTTCGTCGTAGCAGGCACGAATCCCGGTACAGTTCACATTGCCGCGATAGGCCTCGGATTGAGGATGCACATCCGGATCACCATACACCTCCGAAGTTGAGGCGAGAAAAAAGCGAGCACCCACTCGTTTCGCCAGCCCCAGCATATTGATTGTCCCCAGCACATTGGTTTTGACGGTTTTAATCGGGTTGAACTGATAATGAACGGGAGAGGCGGGACAAGCCAGGTGATAGACTTGATCCACTTCAAGGCGAATCGGTTCCGTAATATCGTGGCGAATCAGTTCAAAATTGGGATTGTTGAACCAATGCAAAAGATTGCGTTTATTCCCGGTATAGAAATTATCTAGGCAAATAACTTCATGATCTTGCTGCATGAGGCGATCGATGAGGTGAGAGCCTAAAAAACCAGCACCACCGGTGACGAGGATGCGCATGATTTGCTTGGGGGTAATTTTTAGCCTTCACTCTAACATGCAGGGAGTTGGCAGGGCGATCGACTGCTGCGATCGCCCCGGAGGCTTTTTAAAAATTTGTGCTATTATTCCTTCTTAAGCAAGTCAGCCTAGTTCATCGTTGACCTGAATCGCTAGTTCAGGCGCACGAGGAAACGGAGGAACCAAACCCTGGGGCGTAAGCTTAGAAAGACTCAAGGACAACGCAACTCTGTTCCTTGACGGATCTAAACGGGACATCTCTCAGTCCTAGCCCGTCAGCTAACTTCGTCGGCATTGAGAGGAGACTGAAAGACAGCATTTTTCCCAAAATGGTGGCTCTGCATTCAGTGTTCCTTGGCTCGTACTGCTATGACTTGCGTTTGTACCTGCCACGAATCTGGAGTCTGTGATATGGCCATCTCATCCTAAATACCGTGGGTATTCAATACCCGTTAAACTCCTAACTTTTTTGCCCTGATGGGTTTCCTGTGATGTCAGGGTTTGCTTCTTAAATCGAACTCTTGAGCGATCCAGAAATGCTGGGGTGACTCGATGTTTGCTGCTCGGTTTTTTATCGCACCTTCATGAGAAGGTGTTACAACACTATGGATTATGGTGCAGCTTGGATTGCTGGGGGAACGTTTGTTGTTGTCATTGGGGCGATCGTTTCAGAGAAATTACATCTGACGATCGCTGCCTTTCTGGGGGCAATGGTGTTGATTTTTGCCCATGTTTTAACCCTGTCAGAGGCGATAGATTACATCAGTCAAAGCCATGGGACATTGGCGCTCTTTTTTGGGGTGATGGTGTTAATTCGAGCCTTTGAACCGACGCAAATTTTCGCCTATCTTGCGGGACAAATGGTGAAAATTTCCCAGGGCAGTGGGAAGAGGTTGCTGTTGGGAATTGTGGCAATTACTACGCCGATTTGTGCGATTTTGCCCAATGCGACGACGGTAATGTTGTTGGCTCCATTGATTCCGCCATTGGCTCAGGATATTGGGGTGGATTTTGTGCCGCTGCTGATTTTGATGGTGTTGGTTGCCAATAGTGCGGGGTTGTTGACGTTGGTGGGTGATCCGGCGACGTTTATTGTGGGACAGGGGGTCAATATGAGTTTTGGGGATTATCTCCAGCGGTTGAGTTTGGGGGGGGTGTTGGCGATCGCTGTAATCGTCGTGCTCCTGCCGGTGCTCTTTCCGACCATTTGGCGGACGCAGTTTACGGGGTGCGATCGCCTTAAACTCCCCCAAATTAACCATCCCCGCGTGTTAGCCGTGGGCAGTGGGATCATCCTCCTCGTCTTGGTGCTATTCGTGATCGGAGAATCCTTGCCCTTCCCCATTCAACCGGCAGCCGTGGCGTTACTCGGTGCCGGTCTCGCCCTCCTCCTCGCCCACCACAGCAAAATTGACACCGTCAATAGCATCCTCAAAGATGTGGACTGGAGCACGCTGATTTTCTTCATGTCCATCTTTGTCTTGATCGGCAGCCTCGAAAAAACCGGCGTTGTGCAGCAGTTATCAGGACTCCTCGCCCTGGGCTTGGGTCAAAATTTGCTGCTGGCTAGCATTGTGCTGATGGTGCTCGTCGCCCTCTTGTCGAGCGTGATTCCTAATATTCCCCTCGTCGTTGCCATGGTTCCCCTCCTCAAGGAGTACCTGTTAACAGTGAATCTAATTGACCCAGCCATGGCCAGTCCTGAGTTTACGGGCCAATTTCCCGCCGCTGTTCTTCCCTTGTTCTATGCCATGATGTTTGGGGCGACCTTGGGGGGAAACGGAACCTTGGTGGGAGCCTCGGCCAATATTGTGGCGGCGGGGGTGGCGGAATTACACGGTAGTCGGATTTCGTTTCGTCAGTTTTTGCGCTATGGTTTGCCCGTGATGGCGGCTCAGGTGGGGGTGAGTCTGGTGTTTCTGATCGTTGCCTGCTTTGGGTTGGCCGGAGGGCGGATCGGCTGACGGGGGAGCGATGGAAAACCGAGATCTGGGGTTTGCGTTCGATGAGTGTCACGGGTTACCATGATAGACTGTGTTTTTGTCAAGGTATTTAGCCGAATACTGTAGGAGGATTACGGTGACTCAACGAACTTTGCGCGGCACGAACCGCAAACAAAAGCGTCAATCGGGGTTTCGCGCTCGGATGCGCACCCACAATGGCCGACGTGTGATTGCAACCCGTCGCCGCAAAGGGCGGCATCGCTTAGCGGTTTAGGAGCTTGAGCAAACGGTGGCAACGTGGGGTTAGCCAACTGCAATCGGCTCAAGCATCGACGTGAGTTCCAAGCAGTGTACGAACGGGGCGATCGCATTCACGGTCGATATCTCACCGTGCGTTATTTGCCGATGCCATGCCCCGAAGCCCCGCCCAAAATTGGGATCACGGTGGGGAAGCGAGTCAGCAAAAAGGCTGTGGTGCGGAACCGCATTAAACGTCAAATCCGAGCCATTTTTCGCCAAATCTTACCCCAAATTGTTCCCGGCCACTGCTTGGTTGTGAATGTCAAGCCCCAAGCAATGACGTGCGAATATGAACATTTTTTGCGAGAATTAAAGCAGTTATTGACAAAAGCCGAGGTATGGCATGGGTATAAAAGAAACAGCATTTTATGAAGGTGGCCCCCATATTGGCGACTTGATTTTGAATATTTTGTTAGGGTTCACGGTAATTTGTTTACCCTTAACCGTAGGGGCCGTGGTGCGGGCCCTGTGGCTACGTTATCGGATTACCGATCGCCGCGTTTCGGTGACGGGGGGATGGCAGGGGCGCGATCGCACCGATGTTGTTTACGCTGAGGTCGCCAAGATTGCCAGCGTGTCCCGTGGGATTGGCCTCTGGGGTGATATTGTGTTGACCCTCCGGGATGGCAATCGTCTTGAATTGCGAGCCATTCCAAAATACCGTCAAATTTGTGACCACATTGCCGAGCGCACCGCCGAAAAAACTGGCATTCCCGTCGATACGATTCGGATTTAATCCCCTTCCCCTCGCTTGTGTGTCTAGACCACTGCTTTTTCGATAAAGCGACTCCACACTGCGTATTCACCCCACTTGTCCACCCAGCAGGCTCTCAATAGGCATGGATTTAGGTATCGGTTTTATCTCAACCAACATCATGTTGCCAATCCTGGATTTTTTCCATGAGATTGTGCCCAGTTACGGCTTTGCGATCATTGCCCTCACGTTGGTGATTCGCTTTGCCGTCTATCCCCTCAGTGCCGGCTCCATTCGGAATATGCGCCGCACTCGCATCGCCCAACCGGTGATGCAAAAACGGGTTAAAGAAGTCCAAGAACGCTACAAAGACGACCCGAAAAAGCTCCAAGAATCGATGAGCGAAATTTACAAAGAGTATGGCAACCCCCTCGCGGGCTGCCTGCCCTTGTTGTTGCAATTGCCGATTCTGTGGGCTTTGTTCACCACCCTGCGGGGATCGCCCTTTGCGGATATCAACTACACGGTGGATCTGCAAATTTTCCCCAGCGAAGCCACAGAACAGATTCAACCCCAAATTTTTAAAACCAAACCCCAAAACATCTACCTTAATGAAGATGTTCACTATCGCCTCGCTGCGGTGATTCCCACGGGCAATCGCCTCACCGTTGGTGAGACGATTCACCCGGAATTCCAATCGGAAGAAGGGACAAGTTTTGCGAGTCTGCGCCAGGAATATGAAACCAGTCAGGTAACACCTGCATGGACGGTCACCAAGGGCGAAGGCAATGTGGAAATTGCCCCCGATGGGACGGTGACAGCGATCGCCCCTGGTGAAGTCACCCTCCAAGGCACGATTCCCGGTCTCGCCGCCAATGAAGGTTTCCTCTTCATCAATGCCCTCGGCCGAGTTGGTGCGAAGGGTGAAAACGGTGCGATCCACTGGGATATTGTCGGCATGGTGCTGTTCTTCGGGGTCAGTACCTACATCAGTCAACAACTCACCGGCGCATCGGGGGGCAGTGGCCCGCAAAACGAGCAGCAGCAAACCATTAGCAAAATCACGCCGATTCTGTTTACGGGGATGTTCCTCGTTTTTCCCTTACCGGCGGGGGTGCTGATGTATATGACGGTGGCGAACGTGTTCCAAACGGCACAAACCTTCATTTTGATGCGGGAACCGTTACCGGAAAACCTGCAAAAACTCGTAGAACAGCAGGAAAAACAAGAAGAGCGCGACAAAGGTGGCCGGGGAGATTTGCCCTTTGAGCCGAAGCGATCGAAGAAGAAAGAAAAAGCCTCTGGTTAAGGGGCGATCTGCCATGGCGAGCGAGTTGATGATGCGGGTATTGTGATCGCTTGTCTGCCATGGCTTGGTAATTAATGGCAGGCGCACAAGCGCGTCAGGACGAACATGAGTGAGCAAATCGAACAGGGGCAACTGTGGCTAACCCAGTTGTTGACCCTGATGGGGGTTCCCTGTGGGGTGGAATGCAGTCAATCGGCAAAAGATGGGCCCTATTGGCTGACGATCGCCGCACAGGATCTCGAACCGGAACAGATTGAATGGTTGATTGGCGATCGCGGCAAACTGATCGATACGATCCAATACCTCGCCAATACCCTGTTGAATGCGAGTCACGATCGCCCGGTGCAGCATCCCTATACCGTGGAATTGGCGGACTATCGGGTACGCCGTCAGGCGGAACTTGAAGCCCTAGTGGATCAGGTGGCGCAGAAGGTACGGGCAACGGGGCAGGAAGTGGAGTTGATGGATCTATCCGCTGCTGAACGTCGCCAAATTCATACTTTGTTTAAAGAGAGCGAAGATTTAACGACGGAAAGCCGGGGCGCAGAACCCCACCGCCGTTTGTTTGTGTTGCGCCGTAAGCTGAGATAGCAGCGGGAGGGACGAATGCAGCCAATTTTTATTCCGAATCTGTTGCAGCTTCCGGAACGAACGGAAGAGTTTGAGCTTGAAGAGTTTATTGAGGGACTAGAAACCCTGACTCCGGTGCGGGGCAGCTTGAGTGTGACGCACCAAAGCACCTATTTGGATGTGCGATCGCAAGCGGAAACCATCGCCACCTTGGTCTGTCATCGCTGTTTAGCCCATTACAACCACCGTTTGCAAGTTGACACCCAAGAATTAATCTGGCTCGAAGCTCCCAAACCCGATCACCCCAGCGCCGACGAAAATCAAGGCGATGAACTCCTCGAAACCCTCCCCCCCAACGGACATTTTGACCCCCAAGAGTGGCTTTATGAGCAGTTGAGCTTGGCGTTGCCGTTTCAGCAGGTCTGTAGTGATGATTGTCCGGGGATCGCGGTAGAGACTCCCCAGGAGAGCGCCGATGTGGATAGTCGGTGGGCGAGCTTGGCAAGCTTAAAAGAACAACTCTCGCAACGCGAGGATTGATGGCATGGCATTTCGAGATGAGTTTGAGTTACTACTGCGGGCCTGCTATCCGCTGATCTACATCCCAACGGCGGAGGAAGAACGCCTTGAGGGTGCGATCGCAGCATCGGCCCAAACGGTGGGCAATCGCACCGTCTACCTGTGGGACTTTGTCGAAGGCTATCAACATAATCCGAATCATAACGGCGTGGGGCGGCGCAATCCGTTGCAGGCGTTGGAATTATTGGAGAAACTTCCCGAACAAGCGGCGGGTGTCTTTGTGTTGCGAGATTTTCACCGTTTTTTAGAGGATATTTCAATCACGCGGAAATTGCGGAACTTGGCGCGATCGCTCAAATCCCAACCCAAAACCCTCGTGGTCGTTGCTCCCTCGATCTCCATCCCCCCCGAACTCACCGAAGTGTTTACCATCGTTGATTTTCCCCTGCCCACGGCGGCGGAACTGCGGGGAGAAATGCAGCGGCTCTTGGTGGGGCAATCCCTGCCGGAAACGCTGCTGGATGCTTTGGTGCGAGCCTCCCAAGGGCTGCCCCTCGAACGGGTGCGGCGGGTGTTGACGCGGGCGATCGCTGCCCACGGCAAACTCGAAGCCGATGATGTGGAATTGATCCTCGCCGAAAAACGCCAATCGATCCGCCAAACCCAAATCCTCGACTTTTACCCCGCCACCGAACAGATCACCGACATCGGCGGCCTCGATAACCTCAAAGATTGGCTGTTGCGGCGGGGCGGAGCATTCAGCGATCGCGCCCGCGCCTACGGCCTGCCCCATCCGCGCGGCCTGCTCCTGGTGGGAATTCAAGGCACGGGAAAATCCCTGACGGCAAAAGCGATCGCCCACCATTGGCACTTACCCTTACTGCGGCTCGATGTGGGGCGACTCTTCGGCGGCCTCGTCGGTGAATCAGAATCCCGCACCCGCCAAATGATCACCCTGGCCGAAGCCCTCTCCCCTTGCATTCTCTGGATCGACGAAATCGACAAAGCCTTTGCCGGAGCCGATGGGAAAGGGGATTCCGGCACCACCAGCCGCGTGTTTGGCACCTTCATTACCTGGCTGGCCGAAAAAACCACCCCCGTCTTCGTCGTCGCCACCGCCAACAATATCCAAAGCCTCCCCCCGGAAATGCTCCGCAAAGGTCGCTTTGATGAAATCTTTTTCGTCGGCCTCCCTTCCCAAGGGGAACGCAAGGAAATCTTCACCGTCCACCTTAGCCGCCTCCGCCCTCATAATTTACAAGCGTATGATTGCGATCGCCTCGCCTACGAAACCCCCGACTTTTCCGGCGCGGAAATCGAACAAACCCTAATCGAAGCGATGCACATCGGTTTCAGCCAAAACCGCGACTTTACCACCGACGACATTCTCACCGCCGCCAGCCAAATCATCCCCCTCGCCCGCACCGCCAAGGAACAAATCCAATTCCTCCAAGCCTGGGCCGATGCGGGGAAAGCGCGGCTTGCGTCGCGGCGCGGTTCTCTCGGTTCGCTGTAGGTGCGATCGCCTCATCAATCGGGCGCGATACAATTGAATGGCTCAACATGCCTTTGACATGATGGACACTCTAGCCATTGAACGTCATCTGAAAACCCTGGCGCAACTCCAGACAGAGTTCGGCTTACAACGGGCTGAGGCTGAAGACTTTTTTGAAGAATGGCTGACCGGGTTGCCCAGCTTGACGGCGGCGGAACAGACCGCCCTTGACCAGATTCGGGAGCGATACCACTACCAGTTTTCGGAAGGGCGTTTAGGCGAGGAGACAATCAAACTGATCGTCCTGTCGCCTTTGTTGCAATTGGCGGGTTTTTATAATCCCCCCTTTCAGTTTCGCGCTGAGGAAACTATTTATTTGGATGTGCCTACGGAGAAACGTCGTTACCGGGGCCGAATCGATGCCCTCGTTTTGCAGGAACAGTTTTGGGTGATTGCGATCGAATCGAAAGAGACAAACTTTTCGGTAGACTTAGCAGTTCCTCAAGTTCTCGCCTATCTACTCGCCAATCCTCACCCTAAATACTGCACCTACGGCATGGTGACGAATGGGGGGAGTTTCGTTTTCACAAAATTGCAATCTGGGACTGTTCCGCAATACGAAATGTCGGATGTATTCTCATTGCTCCCTCGTCAAAATCGTTTGTATGATGTGCTGCAAATCCTGAAGCGGATCGGGCAAGTGGTGCTAGATGTCCCTGAATCTGGGGATTGACGGCCCAGGATTATTCTTGGGGGATGGGTTGGGGTTGACGATGGGGGAAGGGCGATCGCACCTCCGGCAAGCCGCCTAAAATTCGCTCCAACATCGGGCGCACCTTCGCCACCTGTTCAGCGCGAATAATCATGTCCCACAGCGGCTCGAACTTCTTCCAACCCCCGGCATAGGCTAGATGGCGGGCGCGATGTTCCCAGGTGGGTTTTTGCCAAGCCCCTTGGAAAATCGCCGACCAGCGGTAAAACTGCTGATACGATCGCCAATACAACGCCTCCAGTTCCGCCGCGTCGATTTGGGCCGGTTGGAAGACCACATGGCGGGTGTCGTAGTCGGGCCAATGGTGATGGAGGAGGCGGCTTTGGGCGGCCATGCGATCATAAAGGGCCGTGCCGGGGTAAGGGGTGAGAATGTGAAACGTGGCGGTTTCGATGCCCTGTTGAACCGCCCATTCCACGGTGCGATCGCCCACGGACGGATCATCCTCATCCATGCCATAGACAAAACTACCGTTAATCATCACGCCAAACTCATGGAGGCGACGAATCGCGGCGGTGTAGTCCCGGTTGAGGTTGTGATATTTATGCTGGGCGCGGAGGTTTGCTTCGTTGAGAGTTTCAAAGCCCACAAATAAACTCCGCAACCCGCTTTCCACGGCTTTTTCCAATAAACCGGGTTGCAAAATGGCGTGAACGGTTCCCGCCGCTTGCCAGACCCGATTCATCCCCCGCATCCCCTCAAATAATGCCGCTGCAAATTGCGCATTGCCAAAGAGATGATCATCTAAGAAAAAGAGATGACGGCCTGGGAGTCGCTCAATTTCGGCCAAGGCTTCGTCCACGGCTTGGGTGTAGAAAGATTTGCCCCCCTGATAGAACGCATCTTTATAACAAAAGTCGCAATGGTGGGGACAGCCCCGCGAAACCACGATGGAATTGGGTACGAGATAGCGATCGCGCTGAATCAGGTCGCGGCGAATGGGGGGAACACCGAGGAGCGATCGCACCGTTGAACGATACAGCGATTGAACTGTCCCGCTGTGCCAATCCGCCCAAAACTGCGGCCAGGTATCCTCACCGGGGCCGAGGAAAATCGTATCAGCGTGCTGGGCGGCTTCCTCCGGTAAGGCCGTCACATGGAGGCCGCCCAGGCAGACATAGGCCCCCCGCGCCCGGTAGTGATCCGCCAATTCATAGGCCCGAAACGCAGACGTGATATAAACCTGAATCACCACCAAATCCGGGTCATCATCCAGGGTCAAGGGTTGAACATGTTCATCTTGAAGCTCGATCTCGGCATCGTCGGGGCAGAAGGATGCGATCGTCGCTAATCCCAAGGGCGGAAAGAGGGAATACTTGATGGGCCGCCAATGGGGGCTGAGGGCTTCGGTGAGCGCCGGAAGAATCATCTTGATACGCATGGCAAGGGTAAAAAATACGGTATTTACCCACCCTCACGCCCAGAAAATTCGATTCCATCTAGTGCCCATCAAGAATTATTGCGGGATATTGCAGCTTGTTCATCCTCACCAACGTTGCGAGTCTGGCCCTGGCAGGAGTGAGCCAGAGGCTCACTCCTGCCATAACGGTAAATTCTCTGGAGTGCGAGCTTCTAGCTCGCTGCCCTCATTCAGATTCGGAATTAGTGAGCCACTCCAGCGCGATCGCACTTTCCATCGTCGTCGTCACGGGTTGGGGTGGCGGGAGTCGGCTGGGGGTGATTTGGCCGGTGATCGGGGCGGTGAATTGGGGGTCAGCACTGGCGCAGAGGGGGATATGGCGATCGCTCACGAGTAACCCCTGGGTGGGATCATAGCCATGCCAGCCTGCACCGGGGAGATAGACCTCAATCCAGGCGTGGAGGTCGCGATCGCTTTGGTCGCGATCGCCCTCCTGATAGCCACTCACAAACCGTGCCGGAATTCCCAAACTGCGGCACACCTCCATAAACAGCACCGCCCAATCTCGACAAGACCCCTGACGGCGGCGCAGCGTCACCCCCGGCAACCAGGGCGCACCGCTTGCCCGATAGATATAGTCCCAATCGGTGTAAAGCATTTGGTTGAGGCGGTTGAGGAAGTCGAGGGTATTGCCCTGGCTGTCGCTGTGGAGGTCTTGAGCAAGGGCGATCGCACCCGGATCGAAACTCGCTTGCACCGGACGGAGGTAGGGGGTGAGTTGGGCGGCGAGGCTGTGGGGATAGTCCCACGGCAGGGCCGTCGCCCAAGCATCGAGGAGGTAGTTAAAGGGGTTGGATTGCAGAGTTTCGACGGTCATTGTTGCCGTGATCGTCAGGGTGGGCGTAGGGTCGTGAAACCAAACTTTGGTGAGGGTATTGCCGTCGAGGTCGGTGAATTGCGATCGCCCCACGGGTTCCGGCGTGACTTGCAATTCCCACTGCTCTAGCCGTTGTCTCGCGTCCCCCTGGGGATAGAGGCGGATCAGATGGGGCTTGAGGATGATGCGATCGCTGTAGCGGTAGGTGGTTTTGTGGCGGATGTGGTAGCGCATAATCCTAAGGAGGGTGAGACCAAACAAGGGTTGATCCCTAGTGTCTTGTCTAGCTTAAAAAGGTGAGTTGTTATCCAGAGGGGTGAGGGTCGTCGAACCCCGGAGCACCAGACTTCGACTTCGCTCAGTCTTCCAGTTACTTGCCATCTGAGGCTAGACAGTCCACTAGGGCGTGTCATTCAGTTAAGCCAAACAACAAAAGCAGCCAGGTAGATAAGCTGATCAGCATCTAAATTGTATTGACTGAGTTTCCTTTGTTTTTGATATTCCGATGCCAATTAGCTTACCGATTCTGTGTACACCCTATGAACTGCTCGGAGATTAATTATGTATCAAGATGCAATTTTAGAAGAGATTCACAGAATTCGTGAAGAGTATGCACGGTCATTCAATCATAACTTGAAAGCACTTTTTGCTGATTTGCAAAACCAACAAGCTGAGAGTGGCAGAAAAGTTGTGAATTTGTCGCGGAAACGTGGTCTAACAAAACGTTGGAGCCAACGAGCAAGGGATCTTGGTGACGATACTAACCGCCGCTCAACTTAGCCGTTAGGCGCTGAAATAGTTGGCGGCGGGGTGGTAGGTGACGATCGCAGTGGTGGATTGTTCGGGGTAGAGTTGTTCGCTTTCGTCCATGGTGAGGTTGATGCGATCGCACTGCACTTTCCCATCTACCCGCACAAGTTCGATGTCAATCTAACCATTTTAGACTGGAATTAAGTTAGTTTCTGGTGATATGCCTTACAGAATGGCCGTTACAACAGATAACGGTTTCAACTGAATCCAGGGATTGAAAAACTCCCGCTTCATGAAGTTATGCATTAGTTTGGAGGCGCTTGCTCATGTCTAAAATGCTAATCCTGAAGCCGTTAAGCTGTGTCTTAACGGTAGCCCTAGCCACAACTACGATACCGTCCCCATCCATGCATGCCAGGGCTAATCCTTACAACGTCACCTGTCAAACGAGGGTTTCTTTGAACCAGAGCGTGAGTTTAACCTATCGATTGGCGGGCAACCTGCCGGAGACTACTGCGGTGGAAATTCCTCAAAACCCAGTTGGAACAAGCTTGACCCTAACGGTGCAGTGGCAAGACCAAAATGGCCAGGTTAAAACCTTGCTCAATGCTGCTGCGGTGAGTGATTATCAACAACTTGCCCCCGATGCCGACTACTCCCAACTGCCCTTTGACAGCTTGTTTAGGGGTCAGCCCAACAATGGCGATCGCCTTTACGGCATACCAGCTTCTGTGCATGGACTTTACCTCAGTTTGCGCCCGACTCGCGGCCAGCCTCAGCATATGCAGGTTGTCCACTATCTGCGCTCTGGTGAGTATGTGCGATCGAGGTTAGGCCCTTGTTTGACTGAGAATGGTGATCTTGATGCGGCCATTGAGTCACAGTTGGCACGGCTAGAAGAACGGCTCCAGTCCAAGGATTGGGCGGCTGCCGATCGCGAAACCCGCCAACTACTTGCGCCGGGCTCGCCGTTTAACCCGGTGTTGCCACGGCCAGCGGTGATTCGTGCCGTTGATCAGATGTGGTTAACGGCTAGTAACGGACGGTTTGGACTCAGTGTTCAACTGCGTCTTTGGCAAGAAGTGCTGTCCAAGCATTCTAATCATCACGAAGCGGCGGTCAATGCCTGGCGCGATCGCATCGGTTGGAAACTCACTGCTCCTCGTGCTGAGGTTGATTTCATCAGTAGCGATTGGCTGAATGAGTCGGAACTGACCTATTCCTTGCAGGCTCCGGAGGGACATCTACCCTGGGCTGGGGTGTCGGATGCGGTGGTGCAATCAGTTGCGGTTCCACCGCCTGGGGAACATTGTGGCAGTTGCACTGTTGATGCCATGCAGCTACGCAACGAACGCTTCTATCACTACATCCCTCAACTGATGGAACAGATTGATTTGTCCTTAGACTGACCGGTATTCCAGACTTTGGGGTCGCTCTAGAGGCTGCACGATGGTTGATGCGATCGCACTATTTTCAGTGCAATCCCCTTCGATTCGCGATCGCTGTCCGTTGACTCGGCGCGATCGGATGTTTGAAGCAGATCACTGCTCGAACCACGCCTAGCAGCTTCTTTAGTGGTTGGGGAGCAGTCATAGAGACAAATCCGTATAAAATGCTGAGAAGGGAGCTATACGGAAAATTTCTGTATAACGCCCTCTATGGGGGTTTTATGTGGATAAAATTTTAATAAAACCCCTATATTGGGCGATTATATGGAAAAAATCTATATAGCGTTTTCGCAACTCATGAGGCATAGAGACAAGGGGCTTAATCCCCTTGTTCATAGGGTTGAATTTACTGATGTGTACCTCATCTTTGTGGAAACCGCTATATAATCAATAGTTAGTTGCTTGAAAGGATAAGCATGGAAGCGATTAAAACAGAATACAAGGGAATAGTTTTTGATTCAAAATCAGAAGCTGTTTTTGCAAGAACGTTAGATTTATCCGGTGCTGAATGGGAATATCATCCACAGAAAAAATGTGGTCATTTATGGGATTTCCTTGTTCTTCCATATATAAATGCCGGCCATAGCGTATTAACACTTGTTGAGTATAAGCCTCAAATGCCAACAAATACATATGTTGACAATTTAACAAATAAAATGAGACGTGATCCTTTTGAATCTATTGTTGTTTGGGGGAATCCTTGGGACGGGATAGATGGTAGTATTGATGGTCCTCAAGACTGCTGTTATCGTATTTATCCTATTTTTTCGTCTTATGGTAAATATGGATGGGGTGATTTTATCCGGATGGCAGATAATGGAGGAGATTTTCCCACATCTTATCGACATCCTACTTACGAAGTTTTAGGAATCAAGGAATGGATGGTTCAAGAGGCAATGACATTTCGATATGATTTGTCTTATAACCGCAACTAATGGGTGGTTGTATGAAAAAAATCCATATAATTCATAGTTATGCAGCTCAGGTCTCAGTGGGGACGGCAGTTGAAAGCTCATCTGTTAGTGTTCTGAACTAAAAGAACGTGAGGTCATTGATAAAAAAGTATTTTAAGTTTTTTATGAGGCGATTGCAGAGATGAGATGAGTGGGCATACTAAAATAGTGCGGTTTTGCTAGTGGCTTCTCAAGGTTAATTAGGTGTATGCGAAAGTTAGTTTTCTCAGATACAGAAACGTTTTATCGTGAGTTAAAAATAGCCTTGGAGCAAGGTGAGCAAGTTGAAGTTGTTACTGATTACAAAAGGTATTCAGACCTTCCAGAGAAGTTAAAAACAATTTTTGAGTTACATAAAAATAAATCAGGTGAATGGATTCATGTAGCTACAGGTGCGTTCATTCCCTTATCTACTTCGGTCACTACAATCAATTACTCTGTCCTCTTTATTCTTGGGGGTGCAGGCATGGGTGCGCTTGTTGGAGCCATAGTTGGTGGTCTTGTTGGAGCAGCAGTTGGCGGTGGTATTGGAGCTATAGTTGGAACTGTTGCTGTCGCGACATCAAGCGGGAAGCATCACGTAGAGATAGAGATTGACGCTAGTGGTAAACTCCGGCTTAAGATTACTCCAATTCGTTAATGACACAGCATTAGAACCCTGCTGCACCGGAGCGCTTTCAAGGTTTTGCTAGGGTATAAAAGCTATCTGCGTCCGGTGAGCTTGGTCGTTAGGCGCTGAAATAGTTGGCGGCGGGGTGGTAGGTGACGATCGCAGTGGTGGATTGTTCGGGGTAGAGTTGTTCGCTTTCGTCCATGGTGAGGTTGATGCGATCGCACCCCAACAGGCGTAATTGCGTCACCTGATCCTGCATATTCGGGCAAGCCGGATAGCCGAAGCTATAGCGCGACCCTTGATAGCGTTGCTTCAACATATCCCGAATATTGTTCGGCTCCTGATCCCCATACCCTAGCTCGCGGCGAATGCGGGCGTGCGTCCATTCCGCCAACGCCTCCGCCATCTGCACCGCCATGCCGTGAAAATAAAGGTATTGCGTATAATCATCCGCCGCAAACAGTTTTTGGGCCTGTTCCGTGGCAATTTCCCCCATCGTCACCGCCTGCATCGGGAACACATCGATCGCCCCCGACTCCACCGATGCGAAGAAATCCGCAATACAGAGCCGCCGCCCCGATCGCTGCCGAGGAAACTCAAATCGCGCCACTTCTCGCCGTGCTTCCGGCTGTTCCGGGTCATAAATGAGCAGCGTATTTCCCTCGGATTGACAGGGGAAATAGCCATAGACTACCGCCGGATCGAGAAGTTTTTCCACCACCACGCGCCGCTGCCATTGGGATAAAAGTGGCTCCACTTTTGCCGCGAGAAACGCATTGTATTCCTCCCGTGATTGGCCTTGGGGTTTGCGGAATTGCCACTGTCCCGCGAAGAGGGCTTGTAGGTCCAAATACCAAAACAGGGCTTCTAAGGAAATGTCTTGGGAGGTGAGAATTTTCGTCCCCCAAAATGGCGGCGTGGGGCGGGGAATGTTGGGATCAATATCCTCAGAGCGGCGGGTATCGATTACTTTGGGTTCGTCGGGTTGAGAGGTGGATTGCTCCTCTTGGGGAGATGCGATCGCACTCCCATTCGTTTCACCCTCGGCAAATTCCCCCTGGAACCCCGTTAAATCGTCCCACGCCTCAGCCGCTTTCGCAGGCATCAGTTTATCCATAAAATGCAGGTCAGAAAACGCATCGCGCCCGTAAACCACCTGACCGTTATAGGTGGATTGACAATCGCCATGGACAAATTTCGGCGTGAGTGCCGCACCGCCTAAAATCACCGGCACGGTAATGCCTCGCTCATTAAACACCTGCAAATTTTCCTTCATGAATGCTGTAGATTTCACCAACAAGCCGCTCATGGCAATACAGTCGGCCCCGTGTTCTTCGTAGGCCTTGATAATCGCATCCACGGGTTGTTTAATCCCCAAGTTAATTACCTTGTAGCCATTGTTAGACAGAATAATATCTACGAGGTTTTTACCAATATCGTGAACATCGCCTTTCACTGTGGCAATGATGAACGTTCCTTTACGATTATCTTCCCCTTCTTTTTTCTCCATGAAGGGTTCTAAATAGGCAACGGCGGCCTTCATGGTTTGGGCGGATTGCAACACAAAGGGGAGTTGCATTTGACCCGATCCAAACAGTTCGCCCACGACTTTCATGCCGTCGAGGAGGAACACATTAATAATATGCAGCGGCTCAAACTCTTGGCGGGCTTCTTCTAAGGCTTCTTCAAGGCCGAGGCGTTCACCGTCGATGATGTGCTGTTTAAGGCGTTCATCAATGGGGAGATTTTTATCAACAGCTTCGCTTTTTTTCGCTTTTTTCCCGGCGAAGAGATCGGTGATTTTGCCGAGGGGATCGTAGGTGCAGATGTCGCCATCAAATTCCCGTAGATCGTAGATTAAATCACGGCAGATTTTTTGATGGTCGAGGTCGATTTTCGCCATCGGTAAAATCTTGCTGGCACTAACGATCGCACTATCTAACCCCACCGCCATCGCCTCATGTAAAAACACCGAATTCAACACCTGCCGCGCTGCTGCATTTAACCCGAAGGAAATGTTAGAAACCCCTAAGAGGATGTGACAACCGGGCAATTCAGCGCGGATTTTTTGGATTGATTCAATTGTCGCTTTGCCGTTTTCGCGGTCTTCTTCGATGCCGGTGGAGATCGGTAGGGCGAGGGGGTCAAAAAAGATTTCATGGGCAGGGATGCCGTGGGCGATCGCAGCATCATAGGCCCGTTTGGCGATCGCAAATTTTCGCTCCGCCGTCCGCGCCATCCCCTCTTCATCAATCGTGCCAACGACAATCCCGGCTCCGTACCGTTTCGCCAGATCGAGAACTTGATAGAAACGCGGCTCGCCGTCTTCGTAGTTCGTCGAGTTGAGAATACATTTCCCCCCCGCCACTTTCAGCCCCGCTTCCATCTTTTCCCATTCCGTCGAATCGAGCATCAAGGGCAGCGTCACATTATTCACCAACCGCGACGCGAGTTCGTGCATATCCTTCACCCCGTCGCGCCCCACGTAGTCCACGTTGACATCGAGAATATGCGCCCCTTCCTTGACCTGGGCTTTGGCGAGGGAAATCAAGCCGTCCCAATCTTCATCGTTCAACAGGGTGCGGCATTTTTTCGAGCCGCTGGCGTTGAGTCGTTCCCCGACGATCAAAAACGAATTGTCTTGGGTGTAGGGTTGGGTGCTGTAGATCGAGGCGGCGGCGGGTTCGTAGTGGGGCTGGCGGACTTTGGGGGTAAGGGTTTGGCTCATCTCCGCTAGGGCCTGGATATGGTCGGGGCGTGTGCCGCAGCAGCCGCCGATGATCTGCACACCCAAGTCTTCGATAAAGTGCATCAGAGACATCCGCAATTCCATCGGTGTGAGCTTGTAATGGGCTTGGCCGCCGACGTTTTCCGGTAGTCCCGCGTTGGGCACACAGGAGACGATGAAGGGGGAATGCTCGGAAAGATATTTAATATGTTCTTTCATCAAGTCGGGGCCGGTGGCGCAGTTCAGCCCCAGGATGTCGATGGGATAGGGTTCAAGAATCGCCAAGGCGGCGGCCATTTCGGTGCCGACGAGCATCGTGCCCATTTGCTCCATGGTGACGGAGACCATCAGGGGGAGGCGATCGCCCTTCTTTTCAAACACCTGCTCAATCCCGTTTAATGCCGCTTTAATTTGCAGCACATCCTGACAGGTTTCCACCAGGAGCAAATCCACACCGCCATCATAAAGAGCCGTGGCCTGTTCAATATAGGCCGCCTGCAAACTGTCGAAATCAATATGGCCGAGGGTGGGCAGTTTCGTGCCGGGGCCAATGGAACCCGCGACGAAACGCGGTTTTTCGGGGGTGGAAAATTCAGCGGCGATCGCTTTTGCCAGTTCCGCCGCTGTTTTGTTGAGTTCGTAGGCGCGATCGGCCAGGTCATATTCCGCCAAGACAATCGACGTACCGCCAAAGGTATCGGTTTCGATCACATCCGCCCCAGCCGCAAGAAACCCCCGATGCACCGTCCCCACCGCCTCCGGTTTCGTCGCTACTAAATATTCATTACAGCCCTCATATTCGGGCCCGCCAAAGTCCGCAGCGGTGAGATTTTGGACCTGCAAATTGGTTCCCATCGCCCCATCAAAAACAAGCACGGGGCGTTCTGGGCTGTGGAGACGGTTTAAAAATGCGCTGTTCATGGTGTTGGCGAGGAAGGGCTGATTATGATCGTGTGACTCTATAGTTTAATTTGGTCGCTTTCCATTGTGCAAAATTTTGGGGCGAGTCGGACTCGGTATGGTGAATTGCTCTGGACTGCGATCCGTCTAATCTCACGCTCCGGAAGGATTGTGTAATCAAAATCACAAAACTTGAGACAATGAAGAGATTCCATAGCCTCCCTTGCGTCTATGTCCCGCACGTATCCCGATATTTATGTACCGGACGCGATCGCCGAATCCCTCACCCAACTGCCCCCCATCCCCACACCACCGCCGCGCCCCTATTTTCAAACCCCCCAAGTCATTCCCCTCCGTGCCCTATTGCCCCTGGCTCCCCTCTTGGTTCTCCTCCTGATCAGCCTCGCTAGCCAAAGCACGGCGTTCTTTTTACTCGCCTTTCTGCTTTTCCTGTTGGGCAATGTGGTGTTAATTGGCGGCGCGTTGATCACCTACCCCCAACGGCGCAAGCGGTTTTTAAAACGAGTGCAGCAGTATCAGAAAAAATATCAACACTACACCCAACAAGTCGAACAACTCCACCGCATCGAAAAAGTCTCAGACTATCAACGCCATTTACAGAAAATCCAAAACACTCTTAGCACCACAGTCCCCCCACTCCCGATCTCAAAAAATGTTCAAAAAGGAGTCTCTGAGGCTCATTTTCACACTCATCTTAATCACTATTTTCCGGGGCGAATTCATACCGATCTGGGCTTAAAAATTCCCCGGTATCAATATCCCTATACCCCTGATTTTTGCTATATCCAAGGGGATCTGCATATTGATATTGAAATTGACGAACCCTATATCTACAAAACCCAAAAGCCCTATCACTGTTATCCCGACCCACGGGAAACGAAACGCCATACTTTTTTTTTAGCCCGGCATTGGCTGATTATTCGGTTTGCAGAGGAGCAGGTTTGTCGTCATCCCAAGTCCTGCTGTAAAGCGATCGCGCAACTCGTCGGCCAAATCACCCGCACCCCCTTAGACGAATCCTGGAGCACCATTTCAGACCTCAAACCCGTGCCCCGTTGGGATGAAGCGATCGCTCAATCTATGGTACAACGTCGCTATCGGGATAGCTATTTGCGAGTGTTTTAAGCCCTTAGCGAGCTTGGAATAAATGCACATCCCGCTGTGGAAAGGGAATCTGAATTCCGTTGGCATCAAACCGTTTTTTCACGGTTTCCGTAATGTTAAACCACACCGTCCAATAGTCCTGTTGACGCACATAGGGGCGCACCGCAAAATCCACTGAACTTTCATTGAGCGTCAACACCCCGATAAAGGGCGGCGGATCATGGGTAATCAGGGGTTCGGCTTTAACGATTTCCCAAAGAATTTGCTTGACTTGATCAATATCGGAGCGGTAACTCACCCCGAAGACGAGATCAATGCGGCGGTAGGGTTTGCTGGAGTAGTTAATGATTTTTTCGTTGGTGAGTTTTGAGTTGGGAATGACGACGACGATATTTTGGAGGGTGCGAAGTTTGGTGGTGAGAATTTGGATTTCTTCGACGGTTCCTTCCACTTCGCCACCTTCGATATAGTCATTCACACGAAAGGGTCGAAAAATAATAATTAAAACCCCCGCCGCAAAGTTAGATAGAGAGCCTTGGAGGGCCAAGCCAACGGCAAAGAAGCCAGAGGTGAGGGCGGCAATAATGGCGGTGGTTTGGATGCCTAAATGGCCGAGGACGATGACGGCCACGAAGGTGAGGGAGCCAAAGTAGGTGAGGTGGACGGCAAAGGAAACGAGGGTTTCGTCAATGCCTGCTTTGCGCATCAGGTTTTGGGTGGTGTGCTGGAGGAGTCGCGCCCCACGAAAGCCGATAAAGGCAATGATGATCGCGACGAAGAGTTTCAACCCAAAGGTGGCGATGATTTCCTGAAGTTCAAAGAGAAGCTGCTGTAAATAGTTGATGCGGAGGAGTTGTTCAAGGTTGTCTAGGGTTAACTCTGGCGGCATGATTCAGTTACTATCCATGAACGAATAATAATAAATGAGGAGAGAGGAGTGATCTTACAAATGATCAGGATTGATTTTTAAATACTGGGTCTTGATTCAAAAAATAGGGGCGCGTTAATGCAGTTGCGGGGGCTGGGGAAATTGGCAGGATGTGAGGCCTGGGCTGAAGCGTTGACGCGATCGCAACCACATTTTCTCCCATGTCAGAATAGATGCGATCGCTAGCTTAAAGTTTGCTTAACTTTCATGACCAGCATCCGAGTATTTTTACTCAGTTTGCCGGTGAATCAACGTAAAGTTTTTTATGATCAACGGACTGCGTGGAAAGGCAACTGTTACGATAAGTTCGACTGATTAAACCGTTATTGATTCCGAATTGAACGCCCATGCCGACGATGAAACATTACAGTGATCACTGGATTACCGAATGGTGTGCTGACAATGGTTGGACGGAGCTTTTCCAAGAACGCCCCGGACACTATTGGGCATTTCCGCCCGGTGCTGTAATGCCAGAACCGATTCCCTCTTCTGTATTACGCTCGATCAAGGCGGCGAAAGGCTGGTGCGAAGAAGAACGCCTCGTGGTCTGGACGGGGGCGATCGCTGCCCTCGTATCCTTGTTTTTGAGCTATGTGACCCACTCACCGATGCCCCTTGTGTTTGCCTTTGCCTGCGGTGCGGTGATGAGTGCCTTGCTCGAAGTTGAAGAAGATTAAGCCACGCCCGTAACCAGAATTCGCCAATGGTATGGGCTGTGTCTCTGTCCAAACAAAACCCTCCCCAAGGATTGAGGAGGGCTTTTGATGCGTTGAGGCCATGAGCCATTCAGTCAAGATCTAGATGTCGCCCCCATTGAATGCAAGCAGGAAGACAACAACGGGCCCTGCGATCACAATGAGTCCTAAAAATCCTAGTTGAAAAATGACTTCGTAGTTGATTCCACCGAAAAAGCTAAATAAAGCATCCATAATTTTTTTTCTCGCCTACTTTCAACCCGATTAAGAGCTAAACAAAAATTCATCGTTAATAGTACCTGATTCTGGGGACGTGCTAAATCCCTTTCTCAGTAACGATACAAAAGTATACAAGAAATGATACCCAGGTGAAACCCTATGGCCCAATGGCTTTGCATTCAGAACTGTGGCGCGTGCTGCCATCTTGATCCGAGCGATCGCCCCGACTTAGCCGACTATCTCACCCCTGCTCAATTAGAGCAATATCTCGCCATGGTGGGGGAAAATGGCTGGTGTCAACATTACGATCACGAGGCTCGGATTTGCACGATCTACGCCGATCGCCCCTCCTTTTGTCGGGTGCGTCCGGATACCTTCGCAACCTTGTATGATGTGACGATTGAGGAATTTGATGCCTTTGCGATTGACTGTTGTGAACAGCAGATTACCGGTGTCTATGGGCCGAGTAGCCCTGAACTCGAACGCTACGAAGCGGCAACACAGGACGACGATTAGTCTGATTGCCGCCACCCGATGCCACCGCGATTTGTGTGAGGTGCGATCGCATCGTCCCATTACCAAAAGGAGAATGAGGGGATGAATTTCGGGAAATGGCTGGGATTTTGTTGTTTGGTGATTGCCCTCTATATCCTGTGGCAAATTCATCAACTGTTGCTGTTGATTTTTTCGGCGGTGGTGTTGGCAACGGCCCTGAATCGCTTGGTGCGGAAGGTGTTGGAGTGGGGTGTGCCGAAGCGGGGGACAGCGGTGGGGCTGACGCTGCTGATTGTGCTGGTGGCGACGGTGCTGTTTTTCTGGCTGGTGGTGCCGCCCTTTGTGGATCAGTTTCAAACTCTGATTGATTTGCTGCCCCGTGCCTTTAGTCAGGTGCGATCGCAAATCGTCCAACTCGAACGCTTCTCCGACCTCGCTGTTGACCCTCCCACCTGGCGCGACCTCCTCAACCAACTCCAGCCCCTCGGCTCGGTGCTGCTCAGTTTCTTTTCCAGTTCCGTTGCCACCCTCCTACAGTTGCTCTTGGTGCTCGTCCTCACCCTGATGATGCTGGCCAATCCCCCCGACTACCGCCAAGCCTTCATTCAACTGTTCCCCTCCTTCTATCGTCGCCGCACCGATGCCATCCTCACCCATTGCGAAACCGCCCTCGGCAGTTGGCTCGAAGGGATGGTAATTAATTGCCTGTTTATCGGGATTATGAGCGGTGTGGGTCTCTTAGTCTTGCGGGTTGATTTTGTCCTAGTTCACGCTTTGCTCGCGGGGGTGCTGAATTTTATTCCCAACATTGGCCCGGTGACGAGTGCCATTTTTCCGATGATGGTGGCGTTGCTTGATGCGCCGTGGAAAGTGTTGGCGGTGCTGATTTGGTATTTGGTGATTCAGAATATTGAGAGCTATTGGCTCTCACCAACGGTGATGGCCAAACAGGTGTCGCTCCTGCCGGCGGTGACGCTGACAGCGCAGATTTTCTTTGCGCGATCGTTTGGCCTGTTGGGGCTGATTTTGGCGTTGCCGTTAACGGTGGTAGTTAAGGTCTGGGTGGAAGATGTCTTGTTTGCGGATGTCCTCGATCGCTGGCAACTGTCGCCAGTGGTGGATGTTGATTCTACCGAACCCGCTGCTCTCACGCCCCCGGAGGATCTCCCCGCCCTGTTACCCGATGAAGGATGAGCGATCGGGCTAACTCCTGCGGAGACGCTTCGCGAACGACGACCCTCAGCCCTCGGCTATTCGCTCAGCCCTCAGTATGATCTCAGGGGCTTGTGGTTTCTCCGGCTATCAATCCGGTTTAAACTAAGAACGTGTTACAAAACACAACATCTCTCATTTTTCGCCCCCCACTCTCACGACTGAAACGCCATCTTGATTCACGCTGAAACCCTCGATCTCCTCGACTGGCCGCGCCTGTGCCAACACCTCGCCACCTTCACCGCGACGGAATTGGGTGCGATCGCAGCCCGCCATCTGCCCATCCCCACCACCCAGGCCGAAAGCCAAACCCTCCTCACCCAAACCCAAGAAGCCTACGCCCTCGAAGACCGCTTACCCCAGGGCATTCCGTTTAAAGGGATTCACGATTTTGGGGATGCCCTCGAACGGGCCGAACGCCAAGGGGTGCTCAAAGGAGATGAACTGCTGAAAATCGCCACGACCCTAGCCGGGGCGCGACAGTTGCGGCGGTTGATTGCCGACCAAGAGGATACGCCCAGCCTTGAAACCCTGGTGGCTGACCTGCGCACCTATCCGGAACTAGAACAGGCGATTCACCATTGCATTGATGAGCGGGGCGATGTGACCGATCGCGCCAGTGAAAAGCTCGTGGCGGTGCGGGGGCAGTTGAAAGGGGTGCGCGATCGCATCCAAGAAAAACTCCAGCGGATCATCCAACGTCAAGGCGGGGCCTTGCAACAAGCGGTGATCACCCAGCGGGGCGATCGCTTCGTCCTCGCCGTCAAAGCCCCCCAAAAAGACCACATCCCCGGCATCGTCCACGACACCTCCAGCACCGGATCGACCCTCTACATCGAACCCCACAGCATTGTGGAATGGGGTAACACACTCCGCCAACTCCAACGCCAAGAAGAGCGCGAAATTGAAATCATTCTGCGGCAACTCACGGAGCAAGTGGCCGAGGTGTTGGAGGATTTAGAACTACTGCTTGCGATCGTCACGGTGTTGGATCTGGCCACCGCCCGCGCCCGCTATGGTCTTTGGCTCGAAGCCAATCCCCCCCGCTTCATCGCTGCCACCGACGCGATCACCCTGCGACAACTGCGCCACCCCCTCCTCGTTTGGCAAGCCCAACGGGAACAGGGCGAAGCGGTGATCCCGATTAACGTCCAAATTCGCCCCGATATTCGCGTTGTGGCGATCACCGGGCCCAATACCGGCGGCAAAACCGTGACGCTCAAAACCATTGGGTTAATGGCGTTGATGGCGAAAGTGGGGATGTTCATTCCGGCGCGAGAGCCGGTGGAATTGCCGTGGTTTGATGGTGTCTTTGCGGATATTGGCGATGAGCAATCGTTAGAACAGAGCTTATCCACATTTTCCGGGCATATTCGCCGCATTAGCCGCATTTTCGACCAAATGAGTGATCAATCCTTGGTGTTGCTCGATGAGGTGGGGGCGGGCACTGATCCGACGGAGGGGAGCGCGTTGGCGACGGCGTTGCTGTACCATTTGGCGGATCGGGTGCGATTGGCGATCGCCACCACCCACTACGGCGAATTAAAGGCGTTGAAATATCAAGATGCCCGCTTTGAAAATGCCTCCGTGGAATTTGACGAAGCCACCCTCGCCCCCACCTATCGGCTCCTGTGGGGGATTCCGGGGCGCTCGAATGCCCTTTCCATTGCCCAACGCTTGGGCTTGAGTGAGGCGATTATTACCGCTGCCAAGGCGCAAATGGGCAACGAGTCCGAGGATGTCAATCAGGTGATTGCCGGACTCGAAGCCCAACGCCGCCAACAGGAGGAAAAAGCCCAGGAAGCGGAAAAACTCGTAGCCGAGGCGGAGCGGTTCTATCGGGAGGTGTCGGAGCGGGCGCAACTGTTGCAGGAACGGGAACAGGATTTGAAGCGATCGCAAGAACTGGCCGTCACTGCTGCGATCACCGAGGCTAAATCCGAAATTGCCCAGGTGATCCGCGACCTCCAACAGCGCCCGAAAAAAGGCCAAACCGCCCAAAAAGCCACCGACGCGATTAATGCGATCGCCCAGCGTCACCTCCCCAAAGCCGAACCGAAACGCAAACCCGGTTACTACCCCAAAGTCGGCGAAAAAATCCGCATTCCCCGCCTAGGTCAAACAGCGGAAGTCTTGGCCCTAGAGGAAAACGAGAAAGCGATCGTCCAGTTCGGCTTAATGAAAACCACGATCCCCCTCAGCGACATCGAATCCCTCGACGGCAAAACCGTCGAACCCCCCGAATCCCCGAAAGCCAAGACCCCACCACCGCCGAAAACCCCTGCCCCTCGCGCCATGGTCAGGAGCGATCGTAACACCCTCGACATTCGCGGCCATCGTGTCAGCCAAATGGAATCGGACGTAGAAACGGGCATCAAACACGCCACCGACCTCGGCATTCTCTGGATCATTCACGGCAAAGGCACGGGCAAACTCCGCCAAGGCGTTCACGATTTCCTCGCCACCCATCCCCAAGTGGAACGCTTTGAACTCGCCCCCCAAAACGAAGGCGGCAGCGGCGTAACGGTGGCCTATTTACTGTGAAACTGGAGGGGCGATCGTCGTGCTCAAATAGTGTATCTGTGACAGATTGAGCGATGCCAACAATGAATGTTAGGTATTCTCCTTGCTCACTGTTTCCGGTGAGACAGCCGTAATGCCATCAGGGGCATATCGTTTAAAGTCGTCACTGTTCAAGGTAAGAATATGCGATATGCCGTGAACTTTCATGGCTGCAACTAATCGAGCGTCGTGGACTTGAACCCCTAAAACACTGAATGTAGACACTAATCTGCGCCATTCTTGGTAAATTTCAGAGCGATCGGGTAATACTGGAAAAATTCGCTCAATGAGATGTAGTAACTGTTCAACTTCAGATGGAATTAAGCCAAATCCATTTTCTCCATCGGACGAGTTGCTACATTCCAAAACTCAATACAGTTTTGAGACGTGATGTGTAGTGAGTGTTCATTTTGGTGTAGGTGTCGAATGGCATTTCTAATGGTTAAATGCAGAGGATGGGAACGATCTACGAATCGCAACAGAATGTTGGTGTCTATCAGGTAACGCAAGATTAAGGATGCTCCTCATAGATGCCTGCTCGACTCACAGCATAATCGGATAATGCCGGTTGAGTCGCTCCAACATGGGTTTGAAATTCGTTGGCGATACGATCTGCGATCGCTTCAAATTCTTCAGGGTCTCGAAGTAAATGAGTACCGGATTTTGATGAATTTAGATATGCGTGATCCCACGATAACCGTTCAACAAAATCTAGAACTTCTAAAACTCTAGCTTCAGGTAAGTCATGAAGCGTTTGCATGATTTTTTCAATTGCTGTTTTCATTTTTACTAGGGCAGAGTGCGAGTAATTTGATTGTAAATTTCCTGTAGAGGGGTTTGCATCATTGTTCTGTTCTGATTTTTATCGGTAATCTGGATGAATCACACGGCAACAGCCTTGGTGAACTACCAATCGTCATACTCGCTGAGATCGATGACATCCCCTGACACAACATTTTCGACTTTGATTACAGTACCGAGTGTCGTGGGAGTGAAGGCGTATCGATACGCGCCACGAATAGCCCCGTAGTCTGGAAACGGTTGCCCTTGCTCCAGGCTATCTTGCATCCGTTTGATCTGTGCTGTTCCCAGTATTCTCTCTCCTAATCCTCGACCGGTCTCAATCTGCTGGGCTGCTATCCGGGTATCAATTTCTAAGACCCACTGTTCTAGGCGAATTTTTTGGGATTCTGGAATGTGAAATGTGAGACAGGGTGGATAACAACTCACCTTTTTAAGCTAGACAAGACACTAGGGTTAGGGTGAGTGTGGCGTAACTGCAATCATTGCCAAAATTCTAATCGCTACCGTCCTTTCAAACCGAGGTCTTGAACTCTTTTAAGCGGTGCAATCCTGAGGGAATCAGGCTGTTGGGCGCGGAATGGTGGATTTAACGGTTTTTCGCTGCACAACGATGGGAGTTGCCCAATATATCCGACAGTGATAGGTGAAGCAACCGTATCTCAGTATTTATACGGAGTGAGTAGAGCAAAGGGTAGGGGAAATGGCGGGTTTTGTCAAGATCAGCCTGGTGTGATCCGGGGATGATCTTTCATGATCAGTAAAGCAGTCTGTACCGTGAAGATGTTCTTTGACAAGGGAGTGCTCGTTCATGACTCTGATTCACCGGTCAACCGAGATCATCAAAACACCGCGACCCCAGTTCCGGATTACTCCACAACAGTTACGCACGACGGTCTTCGCGCTCACGGTTTCAGTCTTGAGCATCGTGACGCTGGCCTTAGTGTCCGTGGTGTTTAGCTTGGCGGCTTTGGCACGTACTAATAAAGAACAAACCTTGATCACCCTCCAGGCTACGCGAATGTGCCGGGAGTGTGATTTGTCCCAGGTCAATCTTGCCGGACAGCATTTGGTGGGGGCGGATCTCCGTGATGCGGATCTGAGGGGGGCAGATTTAACTGGAGCAAATTTGGAAGGGGCTGATTTGACGGGCGCAAATTTACAGGGGGCGACTCTCACCCTGGCGATGCTGACAGGGGCAGAGTTGACGGATGCAAACTTGTCCCAGACAACCCTGCACAATACGATTCTCAATAATGCGATTTTGCGGGGGGTGGATTTCACGGCTGCCACGCTCCATAATGTCCAACTGATTGGTGCGGTGATGGATGGCCTGATTTTGACGGATGCCCGTGTTTTCAATACCAATATGTGATCGATGTGCACAGAAGTGTTTGATGACTGCGATCGCGTCAACAGGGCAAACCTAAAGAACGCGCCCCAAGACAATTGGAAGGGTGAGACTTGTAACCCATTGGTTTGGGTCAAGCCCCGGTGGGGAATGGAGATTAGGCAGAGATTAATTGGGGTGCAGTGTGGGCAGCAGGCGAGAGATTGGGGACGGCTTCGAGATGGGTGGGGGCAACGGGTAAGACAATTTGAAATTCAGTTCCTTGCCCAAATTGCGAGGTGCATTGGAGATGACCGTGGTGCTTGTCAACGATGATTTGATAACTAATGGATAGCCCTAAGCCCGTGCCACGACCAACGGGTTTGGTGGTGTAGAAGGGATCAAAGACCTTTGTTAAGGTTTGGGAGTTCATGCCAAGGCCATTGTCTTTGATGCGGATCGTGATCCACTGATCCGTTTGTTCTGTGGAAATTGCGATCGTGGGTTGGTCGGGTTGGTGTTCTTCGAGGGCATCGATCGCATTGGCCAACAAGTTCATAAACACTTGATTGAGTTGACCGGGATAACATTCGAGGGCGGGTAGCTGATCGTACTGTTTAATAATCTTGATTTCGGGGCGATCGCTGCCGGCTTTGAGACGGTGGTTGAGAATCATCAGGGTGGAATCTAGACCATCGTGCAGATCGGCATACTTGCGTTCGGCTTCGTCAAGGCGGGAGAAATTACGGAGCGATCGCACAATGTCACAAATCCGACTCGTGCCTACATCCATGGATTGGAGAATGCGGGAAAAATCAGCTTGGATAAACTCCCACTCTTCAAGATCGCAGATCTGACTAATCTGATCGTCAAGTTCAGGATGGTAGGTTCGATAGAGGGTCAAAATCGTGGCTAACGTCGTGGCGTATTCTTGGAGATGGCTGAGATTGCCGTAGATGAAGTTGACGGGATTATTGATTTCGTGGGCAATGCCTGCCACCATTTGCCCCAGACTCGACATTTTTTCGCTCTGGACTAACTGGGCTTGGGTGGCTCGCAGTTCTCGCACCGTGGCTTCGAGTTGGGTGTTGCGATCGATTAAGGTGGCTTCAGAGGTGCGGAGAGCCGCTTCGGCTTCGTGACGCTCTAGCATTTCTAACTGGAGTTTTTGGAGCGTGCTTTGGAGGGCACGGGTGCGCTGTTCAACCCGCATTTCCAGTTCTTCGTTTAATTGTTTGAGGGTGGCTTCAGCCTGTTTGCGTTCATTGATTTCCCGCTGCATGACTTGATTCACGAGCACCAACTGATTGGCGCTGGGGAGAGAGAGGATCTTCTCAAATCGAGGCAAGAGCATCAAGAGCAAGTCCAGCCCACAGATGACGGTGATCCACAGGAGCGCGATCGCCCCCATGGAATGGGGATGAAACCATTGCCACGTTTCGCCGAGCAAGGAGAGGCTCAGGAACGTTGCCGTCAACACAATCATCAAGGTGAGGCGATTGCAGGGAACATGACGACGGTTTGCGACTAAATACGCGAGGGTTCCGGGCACTGCACTAAAGAGCAGCGCGAGGCACAGTAAGCCCAAAACATGAGCGAGGCTGGTTACGGACTGTCGAGAGAATCCACTATCGACTAAAACGGTTGCGATCGCGACATGACTGACACCATTAAGACTCATCACTGCTCCTTTCCTACTCTAGTCGGTGCTTATGCTTGAGCATAAAAGAGAACGTGTGAAAAACTTGTGAAAACCTTATCTGGATTACCTGATAATTGCGCACGCTGTGGACATTAAGCTTTGTCCTCAGCGTGCGCCTGATTTCGATTAAAATCGGTGGAACATCTTGCTAGACTTGATGCTCAGGCATTTCTAAACTGTTAATGATTGCAAGATTTGCCTACTATTTTGTAAACAAAATTACAGTTTCGTTTTTAGTTGTTACTTGACGCACTGTATTCACTGCAAATTTTTGTTATCCTATCTGGATATTTTTGTTACAAAAGTACATGGTTCGAGTCAGATTAACAACATCCAAAAAACAAATGTCATCAGCATGGTTGGGGCACGTGTTGGGGTCAGGATGGACGGATCAGGAGGGCAGCAAGACCAAACAATGGGGTAGGGAGGGATTCGGGCGGGGGGAGTCGTTGGCCGCGATGATTTTTCCCAAGAAACCCTGCCCAGTCGCCCATCGGCTTGTAGGAAGAGTATATGTCGGTTCAGACCTGTGCTAATTTAGCCAGAGATCCGATCCTGCACTATGATGCTGTTGCCGAATTCAACCCTATGGTTCTGGGTGTGATCCAACCTGTGATGTTCAGGTTTCCGGTGCATCAGGATTGTTGTTCTTAAACTGTTGAGTTGCCCCCCTGCTTCAATTACGCCTATGGTTTCCGCTGTGATGATGCGTTCAATCTTAACCACAACTGTGCTTGGGTTGGGATTGAGTTATGGATATCCCCATTGGTTCGGGGCAGGTGCGATCGCCAGTGTTCCACCGCCGGATTTCGTGGCCCAGGCCGCTACGCCGGATGTGGAGGGGTTGTTGGACTTGATTAATCAGGCGCGATCGCAGGCGGGCCTGCCTCCCTTAACCCTTAACGAACAATTGACCGCAGCGGCTCAAGCCCACGCCCAAGCGATGGCGGTGGACAACTTTTTTTCCCAAACCGATCAAACCGGTCTCTACACCGATGAACGGGTGGTCAACTTTGGCTATGGGGGCCGCGTCGGGGAAAACATCGCCGCTGGCCGGGCTAATATTCGCTGGGTTTTGGAAAAATGGCTCGATAGTCCCGGCTACCGGATGAATTTGCTCGATCCAGAGTTCACGGATGTGGGCTTGGGGTATGGGTTCAATCGCACCTCGGACTTTAATCACTATTGGTCGATCGTGTTGGGGGCGGGCCGTGACTCAACGCCCAATGTGCCGTTGCGATCGCAGGCTGTGGCCCCTGACCCCGATGGGTCAGTCTTAACGGTGATCAATACAGTCCGACAACAGGCCTGTGTGCCCACGTTGCGCTTGAATGCGGCATTAACGACCGTGGCTCAGGACTATGTGGGGGACGTTGCCGCCACCGGAACCACGGATTGGCAAGGAATGCCGGCGGATCTCCTCGATACCCAACTGGCGCAACAGGCTAGTTATGAGGCGATGAATGTGGTGCAACTGATTGGACAGCAGGCCCAAGCCCCGGATCTGGTGGCAGCATGGCAGCGGGATCAGGTCAATCGGGAGGCATTACTGCGACCGGAATATGTGGATGTGGGGATTGGCTATGCGGTGCAGGGGGATCAAGGCGCGTCCCGCTACTGGACTGCGATTTTGGCGGAGCCACGTTATCCTGCGCCCTTAGACTTGACGATTGATCCCCTCCGTCGCGAGGCTGGCAGTTTAGACGATACCGATGCGACGCTGCCCGCTGACGGCAGTGTGTACGATATCTACAGTTTTACCGGGCAAGCAGGTCAAAGGGTAGCGATCGATCTCGAAAGTGAGGCGTTTGATACCTATCTTTTTCTGTTCAATCCCCGTGATGCTCAGATTGCGGACAATGACGATAGGAGCGATCGCAGTAGTAATTCGCGAATTGTGGTGGATCTGCCCTGCAATGGCACCTATCGGGTGATGGTGAATAGTTACAACGCCAACAGCCGCGGCCGCTATACCTTAAGCATCTACGAATTGGGTTTGTAGGCTTGGACTACTTGTAAACTGCCGCCGGCGTAAAGGGTGCGATCGCACTGTTCAAACCCCACCGCCTGCAACGTTGTTGCTAAATCCGTGCGCAGTAATTGCCACGCCGTTTCCGTTTCAAACAGCCAGAGAAACATCGCCACCCCTGGCCAAAAGAGCGGATTCGTCGGCGGATGGAAATCCACCAGGGCAAACACGCCCCCCGGTCGTAGCACCCGATACACCTCCTGGAGAATCTGCTGTAACTGTTCCGGCTTCATTTCATGTAATGCCGCTGAGGTGTGGACGAGATCAAACTGAGCATCGGGCAGAGGTATCTGCTCGGCAAAGGCTTCGACGTAGGTGGCTTGGGGGGCGCGGGCTTGGGCGCGGGCGATCGCCTGCGGGGACGCATCCAACGCCGTCACCTGCTCCGACTGCTGCACCAAAATTTGCGTCACCGGGGCCGCACCACAACATAAATCGAGCACGCGGGTCTCAGGGGTAATCTCTAAGCCTTGGAACGGTAAGCGGCGAAATCGCTCTTCTCCCCCCACGGCCAAGGATGCGATCGCCGACACCGTGTCATAAATCCATTGATATCGGTAACTCCATGCCCGTAAAACTGTCGCCATTTAGTCCCCGCTGCGCTGATAAACTTGAATGATACTCCCCCAAACCGATCGAGGGGGGGAATATATTGTTAAACTTAGTCAAGAATCTAACAATTAACAAAAGCTATTATCACAATGGATCGGATAGGAGTCCTGTTATTAAATCTTGGGGGGCCCGACACCCTAGAAGATGTACGCCCCTTCTTGTTTAATCTCTTTGCAGATCCAGAAATCATTCGGCTCCCAGTGCCGTGGTTGCAAAAACCCCTGGCCTGGTTCATCTCCAGTCGTCGCGTCTCCGTCTCCCAAGATAACTATCGCCAAATTGGGGGCGGCTCGCCGCTGCGCCAAATCACCGAAGCCCAAGGCGAAGCCCTTGCCCAACAACTCAAAGACCAAGGCACAGACACCAAGGTCTACATCGGCATGCGCTACTGGCATCCCTTCACCGAAGAAGCGATCGCCCGCATCAAAGCCGACAACATCACCAAACTCGTCATCCTCCCCCTCTATCCCCAGTTCTCAATCAGCACCACCGGCTCCTCATTCCGCCTCCTCGAACAACTGTGGCAAGACGACCCCGAACTCCGCCAACTCAACTACACCGTCGTCCCCTCCTGGTACAAACACCCCCACTATCTCAACGCCATGGCCCAACTGATCGCCCAAGAACTCGATCAGTTTGAAAACCCCGACCCCGTCCATATTTTCTTCAGCGCCCACGGTGTCCCCCTCAGCTACGTCGAAGAAGCCGGCGACCCCTACCAAAAAGAAATCGAAGACTGCACCCGGCAAATCATGGCCACCCTCAGCCGTCCTAACCCCTACACCCTCGCCTATCAAAGTCGCGTTGGCCCGGTGGAATGGCTCAAACCCTACACCGAAGATGCCCTCGTCGAACTCGGCCAATCCGGCATCAAACAGATCGTCGTCGTCCCCATTAGTTTCGTCTCCGAGCACATCGAAACCCTCCAAGAAATCGACATCGAATACCGCGAAATTGCCGAAGAAGCCGGCATTCACGAATTTCGCCGCGTCCCCGCCCTCAACACCCACCCCGAATTTATCAACGCCCTCACCGACCTCGTTTACACCGCCCTCGACCAACCCCCCAAAACCTTTGCCCAAGTCGTCCAAGTGGGCAAAACCAAAATCTACCCCCCCGAACGCTGGGAATGGGGCATGACCACCGCCGCCGAAATCTGGAACGGTCGCCTGGCCATGCTTGGCTTCCTCGCCCTGATTGTGGAACTGATCAGCGGGAAAGGGTTACTCCATTTCGTAGGCTTACTCTAAATTTAAGCCCGTGGCGCGACAAGCCACCCCACCGGGGATTGAAATCCCCGGCTCAGAGCACAAGTAGGTTAATGGAGGTTAAGTATTTAATCCGGTAATTGAAAAAGGTTCTAAACCTCTAGCGAGCAAGATGCTCGCATTACGGAGTTACTGGATTATTTCCTTAAGTTTCATTCCCGAACCCGTTAAAACGGGTTTTCGCTGTGAGCCAAGAACTTAAGTTCTTGGCGGCAGTATCGTGGCACATTCAAAAAGGTGAGTTACGAAGGATTACTAGATTGCTGTGATAGCGAGAGTTTACTTCGCTTAACCCATCCTATAGTAAGACCTTATTTTAACTGTGCCACAACAGGAGTGGGCTGCTAGATCTTGACTTGACAGCATTCCGCGTCCGGGCACTGCCCATCCGCCACAGGTTCCGACTGTCCCGCAATGTCTAACTTGCCGTTGATTGCATCAGGGCTTTTTTGCGGCTGTCGAACAGTTTCGACATACTGACCGTGATCGTTTCAACGATCGCAGGATCACAGGCCGCAAGAAAACTCTCGCCACTCAGTTCATCCTTAAAGAACGACTTGGCCTGACCGAGTAGCTCACAAATCCGGTCAAACCCCATCACCTTCACCATCAATGTTGTGAGGGGTGAATTTTTGATGTCGTAGGATGAACTGCTGTAACGTCCCTTTTCGAGGAGTTCTAGCACTTCGCGTTCGAGGATATTGCGCGGGGGGTGATGGTTGGGAAATTCCGGTAACAGGTCTTCGAGGGTTTCAATTTGCAGCCCCATCGGGTTGAGTTCCCCCATGATCGTCGAGAGGGGGATATTACGACCAAACCGCCGCGACAGGGCTTCGAGGACTGCCATGGTAAAGAGTTTGCTGCCGATGTAGAGACGGGCAATCTCAATATTCCGCTCGGCGCGTTCGAGGAGATTTTGGTAGGTGCTGTCGTTGGGTTCGTTGTGAAATTGTTGAAAGACAAGTTCGGGCCTGAGAAAATTCATGAACCCTTCCATTTTCTGGAGGGCAACCCGGTATTCGTTGACGGTGTAGGAACTGGGGTTTTTGAGGTTGTGGTTGGTTTCCGGCAGCAGGCTCCAGGTGTTGTCGAGGAACCGGGCGGAACTGGGGTTGGCGAAGCTGCCCACGTCCCGGTTGGCCATGCGGACGGCCTGTTGGACGGCTTGGATCAGTTCGTCGTCGGTAAGGTTCAGTTGATAGTCAGCATTGGCGGCCTTGAGACGGTCGTAGAGGTGTTCAGCGGGGGTGAGGCCGTCGGAGGCGGGGCGGAAGGGGATGGTGGTTTCAATACAGGCGATGATCTTCAGGATTAAGCCTTGGCTGAAGAAGGGTTCTAAGACTTTGGCACAGACGAGGGCGCTGAGAAATTCGTTTTGTCCGGTGAAGGGGGAAAGTTCTTGGTTGGGAGAGAAGCCAAAGACGCGCATGACCATGTCAAACATGGGGTCGTTGGGTAGATCTTCGGCGCTGCGGATGTAAAGGTGTTCTTTGACTTCTCGGATGAAGGGGACGATGTAGAAGGTGAGGTTGAAGTTGACGGTTTGATCGACTTGGACGTAGACGAGGTCGTGAAACAGGGCGGCGAGAACTTCGATCGCATTGGCGGAGCCGCCGACTTCAAAGATGTGGTCGGGGGTGTGGAAGTATCGCCAGGGGCCGGTCATGGTTTGGACGATGATTTCGGCGATTTTGGCGAGGTCGCGATCGCTGATGTCTACTTCCAGTTGGCGCGTGGCCCACAGGAGCTTGTCGAGGCAAAGTTGATGATCCTGTTCAAAATTCATCCGGACTTCTACTGCACCTTTACTGAACTTAACTGCTATTTTAGCCATCTCTGTCCAGAGATGAATGTTTTTTCTTTGGAGAAAATCGGAAGTAGGGATATTAAACCACCGCAAGTCTGATCAGACAAGAGTTTGAGGCAAATTGACTCATCCCGATTCCCCTCACCGCAGGGGACTATTCACCGCTCGCATTTCTTTGATCTCGCTTTCGTAGCTGTTGATCTTGCCGTTGAGTTCGCGAATCCGACGGGAGAGGGCGCGGGTGATGTTAATGGCAATTTCGGGGGTTTCTTCGATTGCGTCGATCAATTGGAGTTGATTGAGGGTGAGACAGTCGCAGGTTTCGGTGGTGGTGACGGAGGCGGAACGGGGTTCGGCATCGAAGAGGGCCATTTCGCCGAAAACCTTGCCGGCATCCATTCGGGCAAGTTCGCGATCGCCGGAATGAACTCGCACCCGACCGGAAATCACAATGTAGAGCGATCGCCCTTCTTCCCCTTGCTCAAAAATCGTGTGATCGCTGGGAAACGAGAGTTCATCCATGGCCGACGCAAGCTTGACGAGAAATTCGTCGCGTAATTCTTGGAAAATTGAAACACGCCGAATAAACAGAAGGCGTTCAAAACTGCTTAGCATGGCGATTTAAGGGAGGATTGCAGGTGAACTATTAAGGACTGGCTCTATGGTGTACTATTTAACTCCATTTTTAAGTGATCCACTTGAGCCGCGACGAGGGGATCGGGATCATTTTTTAAAATGGGGAGGAGTTCTAAGCAGGTGCGCGGACTGGCGGCTTTGAGATAGGCGAGGATGGACTCTCGCACAAAACTACTGGGATGGCGTAACCCGACGAGGGTAGCCTCACGACTCACGGCCCAGCGTTGTTCGCGGGCGAGGTGGAAGCAGCAGGCGAGCGTCCAGTCCGAGAGGAAGTGCCGGAGGTCGAGAAGCCGCCGCAGTCGTTCGTTGGGGGGCAGGGGTTCGTAGGGCATCAGGTCGTTGAGGTCGTTGAGGCGATCGCGGGTGGGGCGACGCTCCATGACCCGCAACAGGGCTTGTTTTTGGGGAATATCGAGGGTGTTATCGAGAATTTCTAACCCCAGGGCGATGCTCACCTCTGAATCGGAGTTGAGGTTGAGAATCGCGGCCTGAATGGCGCTGAAGGGGTAGAGCAGTTTCATCACCAAGAAGCAGCGATCGAGGATATCCGACTGCATCCCAATCAGGGAATCCCGCAGCAGATCAGCTTCGCGGCCGGCGATCGCTTCCGGGGAGAAATCCAACTCAGCACTCAAAATCTGGGTCAAGAGGAACAGTTCTTGCTCAATTAACGCTTCGACACCACTCCGGCCGATCTGCTCAAGCACTGCTTCAATGCCTTGATCGCCCGGAATTTTTAAAAGAATGCGCAGGAGGTTCCGGCGTGACGTGCCCCAACTGGTGAGCAGATGCTGCACGAGAGTTGCGATCGCTCCTTCTGTGCCGATTTCCGCCAAGGCTGACCAGGCTTGCTGACGAATAAAATCCGGTTTGTGAATATCCTCCGCCACCGCACCCAGGAGCAGAATCGCCCCATCTCCGAGCTTCACCAATGCCTGTTTCGCCGCATCACGGGTTGAGCGGTAATACAAGCCCTTCAGCAGGGAAGGATAGTAATCGGTGAGGGATTTCGCCGCGATCGCCTCCAACAACGCACAGCGCACCCGCGCCGACTCATCCTGCAACAGCACCGGAATATAAAACTGACTCAGATCCGACGCTTCATCGGCTTCTTGCAGTGCTTGCACGCCAATCACCCGATCTTTTTCTCGGTTCGAGGTGAGCATCCGTTCTAGGGTCGCCGTGGCTTCCTTGCGATCGTCCACCGTCCCCCGCCGCAAAATCAAGCCCGCCGCCGTACCCCGCACCATCGCATCCACCCGCTCATTTAAGTAGGGCTTGAGGGTATGGGTTTCCAACTCCGGCTGCGCCAACCAGATATACCGCAGAGCCAACGCCAACACATCCAAACTCGGCTTCGTTTCAATCAACCGCTGCACATAGTTGAGATAGTCCGGCTTCGGATAACTCAACATCGCCTTCATACTCAGCAATTGCAAACTCGGCGACAACTTCACCAAACGCGGCGCGAGCAATTCCCCCGCATTCGGCAAATCAATCCGTTCAAGCAGTTGAATACACGATCGCTTATCCTCATCTGGCGTTTCTTGATCCAACGAATCAATAATCGCCCGCTTAAACGCCTTCAGATCCACCGACCCAAACCCCAGGCGGCCATTTTCGGCACTCTGCACCAGCAAACTCACATAACTTTGCCGCAACAGCAACGCACTAGCCGCCCACACCATCGAAAAAATAACGATCGCCACTACAAAGATCCCCCCCTGGGTGACCCGCGCCGCCTCCTCCGACATCCCACCCAAAACCCGCTCCAAGATCCAGACCGTGGACAAAATCCCCAACCCCGTTAACCCTGTGGACAAGGGTTCAGCAATCCCCTGCACTTGGGTCTGCACATCACTGCGAATCTCAGCAGGCAGGGGCTGGAACAAAAACGGCTCAATCCCCGCAATCAGGGTATAGCGCAGCAGTTCATCAAAGAACTTGAGAACAATCACCCCGAAAAACAACACCTGGGCACTATCAATATCAAAGCCCCCCAGATTCGTCACATCAAAGAAGATGGTCATGAATCCCAAAATCGACAGAGACACCGGTAAAAACATCGCCGCCACGAACACCCCCAACCGTTCCACCGCCCGACTGGACACAAACCACTGGGTCGCCAATTCACAAATCCCTAAAAACCCGGAGAAAATCCCCAAAAATCCGGCAATTTCATCAGTGTTGGGATAAACCCGTTCCAGTTCGCCGAGGTATTGAAACTCGACGAGCAGAAAGAGCAATTCCCCCAAGATGAAAAACGAAAATAAAGGGATGATGTAGCGGCGCAGCGTGCCCCCGGTGCGGCGGGAAGAGTAGTTGGTTTGGAGTTCGTCGAGTTCGCGGACGGGGGTATCGGGGAAGGCTTGTTTGTAGCGATTGCTGAGGTAGAGGAGAACGCCGCCCCCCAGCAAAATCATCAGCGAAGCCGCGAAAATAACATTTTTCAAACCGATGAAGATAATCAAAATCGGCAGGGAGAACCCCGATACCACATCCCCCACGAGCAAACCACTGGAGATAATCGGATAGGTGCGCTTGATTTCGCGGATGTTAAAGAGTTGATTGGCGGCAACTTGGGAGTTGAGGTCGTTGAGAATTTCTTCGGCATCCATCCAGAGGCGGAGGGTGAAGACGGTGATCAAGACGAGAACGCCGTTGGTGGTTCCCAGTTCTAGGCCGGTGCGGAAGAGGAGGAGGGGCAGGGACATCAGCAGGGCGATGACGATGAAGACCTGCTTGAGGGGAAAGTTATTTTGCAGCCAGGAGTAGATAAATCCAAGACCTGACCCCATCAGGGCACTGGCGACGTAGATCAGGGGCAGGCCTTCGGCTCCGAAGCGTTCGAGGAAGAGGGCGATCGTGCATTGTTCGAGCCAGAGCAGCCCCACCGAGGTAATGGTGTAGAAGGCAAACATTAAAAAAGTGCGCTCTCCCTCCTCCGGTCGGAGGTTGACCACTTTGAGGAGTTGTTGTCGCCAATCTCCTTTGTTCCGAACGCCTTTGGACGATTTCATGGTGGGTTGCTCTGGTAGATCACAAAACGTAGACTGGCGATCGCAGTCTCCCGCTTTGACGAGGGGGTGATGCGATCGCGCTTATTTCTTAGGAGAAAGCAACATCATCATATTCCGTCCCTCCCGTTTTGGGGCTTGCTGGAGTTCGGCCACCGCTTCGAGGTCTTTGGCCATCCGGTTCAGCAGGGCTTCGGCTAGATTGGCATGTTGAATTTCTCGACCCCGGAAGGTGATCGTCGCTTTGACCTTATCCCCCGCCTTCAGGAAACGAATCGCGCTATTCACCCGCACTTGATAGTCATGCTCTTCGATTTTGTAGCGCATTTTGACTTCCTTCACATCTGCGGTGTGCTGCTTTTTCCGGGCTTCACGCGCTTTCTTTTCTTGCTCAAATTTATATTTGCCGTAGTCCATAATCCGGCACACCGGCGGATCGGATTTATCACTAACAAGCACTAAATCTAACTCTCGCTCTTCAGCAAGACGACGGCCTTCCTCGGAAGAAATGATTCCGACTTGGGCTCCGTCAGTGTCAATCACACGAATTTGGGGGTAGCGGATGCGCTCGTTGATTTGCGGCACATCTCGGCGGGTTCGTCTATCTTTCACAGGTTGTGTTTCAGGCTAGTTGACGGTCTGTAATGGGTAAATTTTTAGAATGTGAGTCTTCAGTTTACCCGCCATTGTACCGACTCTCTAGGGATTTCGTACCCTGTTAAGTTTTTGCAATGCTTGGGCCCTGGGAGCCGGATGCAAGGGAGGGCTGAGCATGATGGGGAGGGGATTCCATCGCTAGAATGGGGGCAATGGTTTGAGGGGATGAGCATGGGGTTGAACCGGACGTGGGATGAACAACGCTACTGGGATGCAAAACTGGGCCCGCAGCGGGATTGGATTTGGCGGGGCTGGCCGGTGCGTTATTCGGTGTCGCGGCCGAGTCAGGATCATGATCAGGGCCATGCGCCGCTGCTATTGATCCATGGCTTTGGGGCAGCGGTGGAACATTGGCGGCATAATGTGCCGGTGTTGGGGCGCGATCGCACCATCTACGCCCTCGATCTCCTCGGTTTCGGCGGCTCCCGCAAGGCAAGCACTCAATACACCCTCGATCTGTGGGTGGATCAGCTTTATCAGTTTTGGCGGCTCTTGATTCAACGCCCCATCGTGCTGGTGGGGAATTCCCTCGGCTCCCTGGTCTGTGCACGGGCGGCTCAACTCCATCCGGAGATGGTGGATGCGGTGGTCTTGATTAATCTGCCCGATGTCTCCCTGCGTCAAGCCGCGATTCCGGCTCCTCTCCGGCCGGTGGTGAATGCGATCGAATCCCTCTTTGCGCCGCCACCGTTGATTAAGCTGATTTTGCGGGTGGTGCGACGACCGGCGATGATCCGGCGGTGGGTGAAAATCGCCTATCCCGATCCCACAGCGGTGGATGATGAATTGGTGGCGCTGTTGTCCAACCCGGCCTACGACGTGGGGGCCGGGGATACCCTCGTGGCCCTGTCGAAATCCCTACGCCAACCCCAGTTTTCGCCCCCGATGCGTGAGGTAATCGCCGCGTTGACCCAGCCGATTTTGTTGCTCTGGGGGGAGTGCGATCGCATGGTTCCCTTTGCCCTCTCCCAACAGTTCACCGGACTGAATCCCCGCCTCACCTTCGTCCCCCTCCCCGGTGCCGGCCATTGCCCCCACGACGAATGCCCCGATCAATTCCATCACATCCTCTCGTCCTGGCTGGCCGCGCAACGCTCCGGCAAAGCTGCTCAGAGCTATGCCGAAGCAATTTGATTTCTTCTCAAATCAAGGTCGGCCTAACTTACCAACCCGATTCAGCCTGACTCAAAACATAGGCCGCCACGTTTTCGATATCCTCAGCACTGAGACGGCCCGTAAACGCAGGCATTGCGGCTTTACCCTTCATGATTTGGGTTTTAATCGCCTCAATGTTATCCATGCCGTATTTAACTAAATCCTCTTTCTTCAAGGTTTTAGCACCATTAACGACATTCTTTCCTCCGATATGGCACGCGGCACAGTTGGCACTAAACACCGCTGCACCTTTGCCTAAATCCGCAGCTTGGGCCGGACGTAAACCGATCATAAAGACGAAAGAGAGAGTTAAAACAAGGGTAGTAATAATGCGTCGCATGGGTATTGTTCTTCACTGAAACAGGATTCATGTCGTCATTGTTGAGAAAAGCTGCACCCCTGTCAAAAGACCGCTTGTCAAAGATTGCGAACTGTTACAATACTCCAAACCTGTCAATTCATTTGATCTTAAAATTGATGGGATAGGATCGTGAAATCCGTCAGTACGACTCGATTAACTCTATGGCTCCATTTCCAGCGCACCGCCCTCAACAGATGTCTCTCGGCCCCCTAGAGACGGAAATTGTCGAACTCCTTTGGGACTTTGAAACCGCCACCGTGAAGCAAATTCACGATCGCATCCTCAGCGATCCCCAGCGCGAACTCGCCTACACCTCCATCACCACGGTTCTCCAACGTTTGGCGGCCAAGGGCTGGGTGAAACGTCAAAAAGTGGGTCGCTCCTTCCGTTGGACTCCCCTCCTCAGCCGCACCGATGCCCAGGTATTCCGGGCGAATCACCATCTCCAACAGGTGCTAGGGGTGAATAATCCCGATGTGGTGGCCGCCTTTGCCGACAGTCTGGATCAAGCCAGTATGAATCAACTCGATGAACTGGCCCAACGCATTAAAGCCGCTCGTGCCGCTCGTTCGGAGTAAACCCCATGCATATTGTGATGGTGATTGGGGCGATCGCAATCTCCGTACTCTTGCGATCCACCCAGATTCCCGCGACGCTGCCCTGGCCCCAGCGTTGGACTCGCACCCTCGGTGCTTTTACCCTGCCCCCCGTCTTACTCCTGACCACGGCCCTGGCGATCGCCCTCATGGGCCCCAACGGGATGATGCTCGGCATGACCGTTGGCGGCGTGGGCTATGGCTTCAGTGTGCTGCTGTTGGGGGGTGCTTTCGGTTGGCTGCTGGTGTTGATGGTGCAGGGGATGCGGGCCAAAGCCGCAGCCCAAGCTTACCCCCTGATCACCCTCGGAACCGTCCAAGCCCGCCTCTTAAAAATGCCCGATTGTTTTGCGGGTCATGTGGGTTTGTGGCCGTCGGAATTGGTGATTAGTGAAGGCTTGATCGAACGGCTCACCGCTGAACAATTACAAGGTGTCCTTGCCCACGAGCAGGCTCATCACTACTATCAAGACACCCTCTGGTTTTGGATCTTGGGATGGTTGCGGCGTTTGACCGGCTGGTTGCCTCACACAGAAGCCCTCTGGCAAGAATTATTGCTGTTGCGGGAATTGCGGGCGGATCATTGGGCGGCAACCCAGGTAGACCCCTTGACCTTAGCGGAGGCCCTGTTGGTGGTGGTGCGATCGCCCTTCATCCCTCCCACCGCCCAAGTCATCCCCCTCCATGATCAACCGACTCGTGTTGAAACCCGAATCAATGCACTGTTAGCCGCAGATCTTCTCAGTGAGGAACGCTTAGGGCAACTCCTGGCCGAGCAGCAAAACCGATGGCTGAGCGGGGGTCTTGTTGCCCTGCTGGCCCCCTTGTTGCTCATGGCCTTGCACCATTAAAACGTCCACAGCAGCGGCAAGCGGATCAACGGTTTTGTTAAATCGTTGATCCGTTTGTGCAGCAATCAATCACGGACAGATCAGAAGCCCCTCGCCCCGTGGGTACTGCTTATCCATAACCCACGTTACGAATCTGGAGGGGATATGAGTGAGCCAGAGGCTCACACTACCTTGCCTGGAATCCTATGTAGTGCGAGCGTCTAGCTCACTGCCTTGACGACAGAAGGGGATTAAACGCAGGCGAGGTCAACCTTAGAACGTTGTGTATCAGCAGTAGCCCCGTGGGAGAGGGGTTTGGGGTGAGGGTCATGAGTGAACAAGCTGTAAGTTCTTTTAAGTTGTTAAGTTCCCTCGACAAAAACTATGGACGTAGGTGAAATTATCGATGTAGGATAGCGGAAAACTGGCAGTGAGATCTCTATGGAATCTTTGTCCTACCTCTATTACAGTTTAGTGTTTGAGGCTGACACCGATCCCCTCAGCTTTGAAATTTCATTGCCGAATTTTGTCCGTTCGGCTCAGTTGCGGCTGGTGTCCACCACCTGGATGATGGTGGCGATCGCCCTCTTTACCCTCAGTTTGCAAAACATGGCGATCG